>JBCCYK010000245.1:0-10010 GCA_039189905.1 Planctomycetota bacterium | reverse complement strand
TGTCCGTCGGTATGTCACCGGCCTGCTAAAACGGGACACTTGCAAGCGGAGTCTCAAGCAGAAACGCAAAAAGGCTGGTTGGAACACGGACTTTCTTCAGAAACTCCTGTTTGCAGCCTGATTTTGATGCGATCGCCGTGCTCACTGCCCCTTTTCCAGAGTATTGCGTTTGGCAGTAGTATTGTCAAGCCCCCCTTTTCTTGTCTGATGCGGGAATCCTTCGCCATGATCACATTGGGCATTCGGTTCTGCTTTAAGTTCCGTTCTCCTTCAACAGGTGCCGGTCTTGCCATCCAGGTGTGGGCAACCTTTTGGAAGCGGAATATCGATGGAATATCGATTTCGGGTGATCATTCAGTTCCCTGCAAATTGAGCTTGGCGAACTGCCGCCTGACAGAACGCGAGACCATTGCGCAACTGCGGTGGTCCACGTCAAACCAGCAATTGTCACATGTTGTGTTCCGAGAATCTGTCAGGCCGGCTGTGCCAGCTTGAACATCTTCGCCAAGCTCGCACGTCGTGTACTGTCTCCTTTCGTCTTGCGATGACGAAGCCAAATCGTGGCGAACATTGAGTCAAACAGTTTGGCCGTTCGCAGGTGGGCCCAATGTTCGGCGGGGTAGTCGTAGAAGGTCAGCAGGTTCTCCCGATCTTTGTTCAGACATTCACACGCAGGGCATACTTGGCACCGTATTCTTCGACCAACGCGTCAAACGCTGTCGCCGCATCGGCTTTCGCTTCTTCCGGCCAGATTTCGTGCAAGTCATCCTTCGCTTTCGACTGGACACTCTTGGGCATCTTGTTATACACGTTGACCGTCTGGTGAACGCAACAGCGTTGCTCGTGTGTTTCTGTGAACGCTTTGCGAATCGCTGCCCATAATCCCAAAGCTCCGTCACCATCGGCGATCTTGGGAGCCATCTGCAAGCCGCGATGCTTCAGGTCGACCAGAAGTTCACCCAAGCTCTGTTCACTCGCGCTGCACCAGCGCTCCTGGAGCGGACAGACGACGTTGGCACTCAGGCCCCGCTGCGCGGTCGCCAACGAGGGCCCGCAGGGTTTCGCCGAAGTCTCCCGTTCATCGAATGGACTCTTCTGATCGACTTGGGCCCGGAAGGAGAGCACTTCCGGATCGAGCTTCTGGTCCACTGGAACGTCTTGTTGGTTTACTTTAATGATGATCATGGCGTAATCCCTTGCCCACTGTGGGTTGCCCAGGGGTTGTGATTCCAGCAGGATCCGCCACCTTTTTTAGTCATTCAAGAACACAACTTTCGACAATACCTCCATGGTCTGCTATAGACGGTTTGCGACTCATCACCGAACTACCCTCGAGTGCCATGATGACGGTTCGGGTCCGTGCCTTCCTGCGACATGCGTTCGACTGTGTTCGTTGCCGATGAGAACGCTGCCAGAATGCGCTATACTTGGGACCGGCGGGATACTAGGGGACCGGCCAGATACTAGGGGACCGGCCAGTGTGGAGATGAACGTGAGAACGTTAGAGAGCGTTTGAGGACGGGCGTTAACGCAATGCTTTCCAATGGGGTGCGGATTGGCTTGAGCGTTTTGCTGACGCTCTCGGTCGGGTTGAAGATGCTTCATGCCGCGACGATTCTGGGATCGGGCGGTTTGCTTGCATCGCCGCTGCGACTTTCGCTTGCGGTTGGTTTCGAAGTGTTCGCCACGGTCGTGATCGCTTTGGCACCGTCTCGAGTTACTCATCGTTTTGCATTAGTCGTATTTTCCTCGCTTGCTTGCATCGCCGCTTGGGCTTGGTGGACTCAAACCGATTGCGGATGTTTCGGCGCACGAACACCCAAGGGCGTGCCGCTGATCGTCGACTTGGGGGCGGTAACATTGCTGCTGGCTTCAGGACGTGCTTTGGGAAAGCGCGAAGTTCCAGAAATCAAGGATTCGCTACGCCGATTGTTCTTGTCGGCTGGCATCGGCGTTGCCGCAGGTTTGCTCGCCGTTGGTGGGACGATGTGGCGGATCGAGCGGATCAGCAGCGTTGACGAGATGCCAAGGTGGTTTGGCGACAACCTCATTGGGATGCGGTTCCCATTGGTCAACGACGAGCGATTTGCCGAGGTGATGCCCGCAACGGGCGACGCCCTTGTTCTAATGCTTCGACCCGATTGTGAGCATTGCCGCGAGGTAGCAGCACAATGGGGATTACGGGAGGCAGCCCAGCCCGTTGCGTTCCGTGTGATCGGCATTTCGGTGGGGGAGGGCCGATGGACGGTCATGCCAGACAACGTTTTGCCCACGCCGATGAGTGCGGATGATGAGTTTAGGATCTCTTGGGAGGGCACCGACGAACCCTTCATCGCCGCACCAACTTTCATCGCTGTCCGAGACCGAATCGTCGTTGCGGTCGCGACCGGTGATGACGCATTTAAATTGTATGACACGGACGACTGGATTCGAAAGTTATTTAGGGCGGCCGATGAATAGCGACGTCGATGCAACCAGTGCGACTTGCGAAGCCGGTGATGGACACAGGCGGTTGTTCCTAAAGCTGTTTCTGGTCTGGCTCGCTGTGAACGTTGTTGTTTGGTTCGCGCCCGGTCTCTGGGAATCCGGTCAGCAGACCCTCGCAAACTGGCGAATCGCACAAATGGCTTCACATTACGAAACGCGGGGCGTTGCCCTAGCCGAACAGGCAAAAGCCACACTGCCATATCTATTCTTCCGGCCCACGCTGAAAGCAAACGAGAAAGCACCGCTGATCGTTGTCTTGCACGGATCGGGCGAACGTGGCAACGATTGCCGTGCTCAACTGAGGACCGTGGGCACCTTTCTTGTTGAGCCTTCATTCCAGTCGTCGCAGCCTTGTTTCGTTATGGCCCCACAGTGCCCCGAGAATTTGCGATGGCAATCCAGTGGTCCGATCGACGTTAAGGGTGCGTTTGGTGGAATTATTGACGAAGTTGTCCTGACCGAAGCGGTTGATGTTTCGCGGATTTACCTTATGGGATACTCGATGGGAGCCTTTGGTTGCTGGCATTATCTTTCCGAGACGCCGGACCGATTCGCTGGCTGCATCGCTGTAGCTGGAGGTGGTGATCCCGATGCGGCCGCCGCCGTCGCACGTACGCCGGTATGGGCCATTCACGGAAAGAATGATGTAGTGGTCCCCGCTGAAAGTTCACGAGAAATGGTCGACGCCGTGATCGCTGCGGGTGGCCACGCCAAGTTGACGATTTTGGAAAAAGTCGGCCACGGTAGCTTTCAAGTTGTGAAACGCACCCCCAACCCGTATCTTAAGTGGTTGCTGCAACAGCGAAGAATCGAGGGGCCAGGAGATGAAAAGAGCTGAGTCTTTGGAAGTATTCCATCCACATGGTTTCACACTCGTGGAGTTACTCGTGGTTATTGGAATCATTGGGGTGCTAGTGGGACTCACAGTACCTGCCGTGCAGTCAGCCAGGGAAGCAATGCGCCGTGCTAGTTGCCAGAATAATCTTCGACAACTTGCCTTAGGGCTCCACAATTACCATACAACGTTCAGTGCGCTGCCACCCCCGGTGATCATGACGCGTCCGGATCACTTAGTTCCCGTTTGTGGGTCGGGCACGATTCTCCCAGCCGCCAATGTCTGGTACGAGGCGTCGCAGGGGTTCGGTCATCATGGAACAAGTTGGGTATTGGCTCTGTTGCCGCATATTGAGCAAAGCGCGGTCTATGAGAGATGGAATTTCGCGACCAGTGTTTTGGGCAATAAAACAACCGCCGAAATCGACATTCCGATCCTGTACTGCCCATCGCGACGCGATACCGTCGACAACCCGGCCATCATGTTTCGTCAGTGGCTGTCCGGCGGCAATGACTACGGCGCCTGCCTCGGTTCAACCAACGGCTATCACAACTGTGGTTCGCATGAGCTTTGGCAGACGGAGTACCAAGGCCGGACCTTCTCCGAGTTCAAAGGAGTTTTCAATAAGGTTAATCACGGGACAAAGTTTGCTGAGATCCTGGATGGGCTCTCACAAACGATCATTTTGGGTGAAGTCCAACGACTCGATGGCGGCAGCTTCGAGACAACCAGCCACGATGGTTGGGCAACGGGTGGTGTCTCAACCCATTTTTCACTTTGCGGCGACGGATGTCGCTCACCAAATAAACCTCACTTCGAAACGCCAGGAAGTCATCACATCGGTGGCGTCAATCTGGTGATGGCTGACGGGGCAGTCAAGTTTGTGACCGACTCCATCACGCTAGAGTTGCTCGAAGCCATCGGAGGGATGGCGGATGGAGCCACTGAGCAGTTTGTTGAATAAGAGCGACAGCTCTTGCGGCATTCCGGTGGTCTATTCGCGACCCGACGGCGAGGCATGAGAGGTTTTGTCACAATCAAGTGTCCAGGATGTCGCAGCTTGATTCGTGGATGCCAATCTTTCTCTACTGGTAGGCACCTGACACTGCGGTCTAAATCGCAACTTGCGGCAAGGCCTTGCTGTCGCCGGTATCCTCTTGGCGCTGCGCCCTGCCAGGCCGATGGAGCCCATCCTGAACGGAATACTCAAAGTTGGAAAACTTGCTGTTCCGATCCAATCGGCCAGGCTGCTGACGCTGATTTCCTCTCCACTTGGGAGAACTCTCCCGGCATTCTCAGTCGCCAACGAAAAAAGGGATCACTCGGAAAGGAGACGAAAACCGCACAGAGGCGCGAATGGAAACCGGCTCATGTTAGGAAGAGCTTACTCGTTTCCAGAATCCTGACGCTTCACCAAGAGTTGTCGCGCGTTCCTCAGGATTCTAGGCAACCTGTTCCGAAGGATATACACATGCGCAACAGAGCAAGTGATATGGAATAGCGCGGCGACGACAAGAATTGGGGAGACCGCCCACAAACCGAACGGCAACGCGATCACCCCCACGCAAACTGACGAGATGGCTCCAAACTGTCGAACCCTGATCAGTCGGTCCAATTGAATCTTCAGTTTGCGAAGGATTGGGCCCGATTCGTTGAACTTTCTTGCCGTCTTTGACACGCGGCGGAAGAAACTCCTATCAGGGAGGCCGATTGCGCCAAGGAACGAGCTTAGAAGGAACTGCTTTGTCTCCGCGGTATCGGACGAGAGCCTATCAGACGAATAGTGCTCAGGGGGCGTGCCGGCGGTGATAAGACCGGAAAGTCCGATGTAAATTCCGATCGCGATACATAGCCATCCCATCCCCGCAAAGAACGGAATGAAAAGCAGGCCTGAGATCAACGAAGCAACGCACATCGCCAGCTTTCCGATCGCGTGCTGACGCTGCAAGTCTTCGAGGTTTGTCTGGAGATGGGTTGGTTGGTTCATCCAAAAACTCTGAGCTGGGAGTACTTGACCGTGAATTGTACGTACGAGACTGAGCGTCGGCCTAAGGCTTCACGTAGAGCATGCTAAAACTTGGGCTCCTACACCTGTTCCCTCGTAGGACAGTTGTGTGATTGGGCAGTTGAGGCATGTTTGTCCCACCCTACGACTCACTCCGTTCTCGTTAATCGCCCCAAACGATCGTGATGGGCTTTCACAGCTGCGGATTGTCCAAGCATGAATTATCTGGAGATTGGACAAACGCGTGCGTATTCTCCACCCCTCCAACTCACCGAGGTCCGGTCCACCGATGCCCTCACGGGCGTGTGGGTTCGAGTCCCGCCTTCGGTATTCGTTCTCAGCAATGGCTGGGAGGCATCTGCCAGGGCACTACTGCAGCAGTTGCAACATGGCCTCTCCGAATGCGGTGCCAGCCTGGGCAAAAAACCAGGGGCTGCCGTAGTAGTGATAGCCTCGATCATTGCCAAATTGTCGCCACTTCGCGACGTCTTCCCTCCAACCTCCGGGACCGATGTAGATCGCGTGAGCGTCCATGTCCCAGAGAACATCGGTCGGAACACAAATCGTGTTGTCGCGAAACGCAGATTTCTTGGCAACGGCTGCCTGTGCCCGTTTGATAATCGTTCGCGGTGCGTCGTCGGCAGACGCTTCGACCGTGCCGCCCTGTCCCATCTGGCCAATCACGAAAGGTAACTGCGGCTTCTGAAACTCCTTTCGAACATCCCGGATGAAGTTCTCCAGGTTCCGCTCGTAGCTGTGCCAGAACTCCTTGTACTGGTCATTCCATCCCTGAAACCAAACAAAGCCGGCAAGCTCATAGCCTTGGTCGCGGTATCCGGAAAACCGACTCCCTAACTCGCGTAGACAAGTGTGGACTTCGTCGACCATCGCCCGATAGTCAACGCCATACTGCGCTTTGTACTCGTCCACCGTCAGCATTGGCCGGGCACGAAAAACTCGCAGGCGTTTCTTGCGCTCCGCCGTCTTGTTTTCTTCCGTGATTCGCGCGTTGTATTTCTCGATGCGTGCCGGCTCCTCGTCGTTCCACTCTTTGTTCTGCTCATTCAGGGCCTGTGCCTGGCGCGCGTACTCCGCGTCGCTGGCCATCGACGACGGCGGCAAGAAACCTTTGGCCAAGGCTCGCCCACCCCATGCGGTCTTGATGATCAGCACCTGCTCGTCAAAGTGATCCCCCATCACATGACCGAAGTTCAGCTCAGGGCCGAAGCATCTTTCCGGGTTGCCAAAGCCCACTGAGAGGCCGCCTCGCCGGTCGAGATAGTTGATCCACACGTCGTGGCGCACGCTCCAGTCGTATCCGAGCGAAGCGCGACGTGGATCTGGATCGGATGTCGCCGTGACCTTCTTCAAAAATGCTTCGAAGTCCCCGTCGCGTATCAAGTGTTGATAGCGGTCGCGATACTTCTGCTGTGACAGCTGCCAGACAAGAGGCTCCGGGAAGCCCTTCCCCTGCATGTTGGATTGACCAGCGAGGACAAATACCTTGACCGGTTTGTCGCTGCTGGATTCTTCGAACTCAGGGCGTTGCGCCCAAGCCGAAGCGGTCAGCGAAACAAGAATCAGCAGTAGGTAGCACTTCGTCATGATGCTTTGGCAATGAGCGTTATGTGGGTGATCGCCTTATCGTATCGCTCTTGGCCGTGGAAGGGTGAAGTTTGGTGGCGATCGGTCAGACGTGTCTTTTGTTGACAGAAGAAGGTGGGGAGGATCACAATGGGGAGATGGCAATGGACTGACGTGCTCCCGAGAAATCAGTTCGTAGACCAACGAAAAAAAACCTCAGTATGATCCGTCGCCAGCTCTTGTCGGTCTGTGGCTTCGGATTTCCAAGCTGGCGGATGACATCTCTC
Organism: Planctomycetota bacterium; assembly: GCA_039189905.1. Classification (GTDB taxonomy): domain Bacteria; phylum Planctomycetota; class Planctomycetia; order Pirellulales; family Pirellulaceae; genus Rhodopirellula. The sequence continues at coordinate 2,812 of JBCCYK010000245.1, read as the reverse complement.
CTCGGCGCTGGCCTTTTGCTATCCGCTGTTCCGGCTGTTCGCGTCAAACTCTTTGCGGAAACACCTCCCAACATCGTCGTGATTCTGGCGGACGATCTGGGCTGTTGTGATTTGGGCTTGTACGGTGGTTGGTTGAAGACGCCGCGGCTCGAGAAGATGGCGAGTGAAGGAATGTTCTTCACCGACTTTCATACGAATTCGTCCGTCTGCAGTCCAACGCGGGCTGCGTTCCTGACGGGTCGCTACCAGCAACGTGTTGGCATCGTCGATGTGATCGTTGGTGACCGTGAACCAGAGAGTGGAATCCCCGCAACGGTTCCAACCCTGCCCCGGGTATTCCAGGAGCACGGTTATGCGACTGGAATGTTCGGAAAGTGGCATTGCGGGTATCAGGATCAATACAACCCCATCCACCACGGTTTCGATGAGTTCGTTGGCTTCCTCAACGGTGCAACGGACTATCACCGTCACGGCTCGTGGCGCGTCGGCCTGAAGCGACAGGATGTCCCGGGATACTCAACGCATGTCATCACCGATCACAGTATCGACTTCATCCAGCGCCACTGCGCGGAACCTTTCTTCCTCTACGTTTCGCATGCAGCCGTTCACAACCCGTATCAAACGGCCGAGGACACACCGGAAAATCGCGCCAAAGGAGAGAACCGCAACCACATCAACGACGCCAATCGAAGTCGATATCAAGGGATGCTGGAGGAGCTTGACCGCGGTGTCGGCAAGATCCTCGACACGCTCGATGAATTGGCTCTGTCAGACAACACATTGGTGTTCTTCTTTTCCGATAATGGTGCGGTTCCGATGTGCCCCAAGGAATGTCGAATGTTTCGTGGTGGGAAGTTTAGTCACTACGAAGGTGGCCACCGCGTTCCCGCCATCGCTCGGTGGCCAACAAAAATCGATGGGGGGACAACGTCAGATGAGCTGATCATCGGTTTTGGTCTCTTCCCTACCCTCACGGAGGTCGCCGGTATCGCGGGTGGCAATCCGAGCAACCTTGACGGAACGAGCTTCCAAGATCACTTGCTCGATCAGCGAGATTTTCCCGGCAGAGACATCTTCTTCGGCTATGAACCGTGAGAGATTTGAGCGGCGTTTGACCGTTAGTCGATCCGAGTGAAAACAATGGTCTTTGGTTCGTTACCCTGGCCCGATAGAAACCTTTCCGGTCGATGGTCTGGACCGCCTCCAATCAGCAACAGCGTGTCACCAACAAGGCGATAGAGGCATTGATTGTCTGGTAGACGACCTTTTGCCGAAACCCGATCGGTCCAGTCCAGGTGATCACTTGGAATTGTCTCCGAAACAGCCAGCTTGCCCTTCCATGCAAGGGAATGCTGTTTGTCGCGGATCGTGAAGAGCTGTATGGCGTTGCCCTCAATCTCCATGATGATTGATAGCCTTGCCGCGAGGTGCGCTTCCCAGCGTCCTTCCAGTCGTTCCTGGCATTGCCTGGGCGTCAACGCGGACGGGACCTGGGACGACGACGTTCCCTGAGACGCAAACGCCAAAACGGAAATGCAGAGCACCTGGAGAAACATGGTGAGGGAACCTGTTGATGGGCACCGAATTGTTCTGCGGTCACTTCGCGGAACGGCCCCTGGGTTTACAATCCCAACGCGAGAACAGGCAACATGAGTCGCTCGGATCGTCCTTCTGCCGACCGGAAGTCAGGCCCTCGCAATCAAAGGGGATGCGAATCGGAGAATTCCTCACGGTTCGCAGTTGACTTGCCGATAGGTTACATGTAAAGTAATAGAAAGGAGAGAAGGTGGTGTCACCGTCACTGCAAAGCGAGCTGAAGAAGCGTGATCCGTTCGACTCGGTCGAGCAGGAAGCGATGCTCGCGTTGATGCGGACGACCGATCTGCTCGAGAATCGTTTGGCTCGTTTGTTCCGCCAATACGGTCTCACACCGACTCAGTACAACGTGTTGCGAATCCTCCGCGGCGAGGGCAAGCCGATGCCTTGCTTGGAGGTGGCCGAACGCATGATTCAGGTCGCACCCGCCATCACGCGGGTCGTTGACCAGCTCTTGACACTTGAGTTGATTACCAAGACGCAATCGAATTCCGACCGACGCGTGTTTGAGATTGCATTGACACCCGCCGCCGCGAAACTGCTCAAGAAGATGGATCAACCCGTCCTCGACCTACACGCCTTGCTTCTCAGAAGTGCGAAGAAAAGCGACTTGCGGTTGCTGATCCGCACACTGGAAGCGGTTCGCAGCGGCATTCCCGATTGACTTTTTTTGATACAATAGTTTACATGTAAATTGAGAAGCGGAGACGAAGATGATGAATATCAGTCGACGAAGTGCCCTGTCCCTTACCGCGACCGGGCTCATTCACATTGCCGCCGCGCCCCAACAGGCCTTGGCAGGTGATCGCACGATCCCGGGACGTCAGGCGAAGGAACGCGCAACGGAGCTGCTTGTGAGGGAGGCCGACATGCGCGGTCACACCGACCTGGGCTGGCTGAAGAGCTACCACTCATTCTCATTCGGTGGGTACTACGACCAGCGGCACATGGGCTTTCGTTCGCTCCGGGTGATCAACGATGACAAGATCGCGGCAGGCCGAGGTTTTCCGACACACCCCCACCGCGATATGGAGATTATTTCGTACGTTCTCGATGGAGCGCTTCAACACAAAGACAGTACTGGCAAAGGCGCGGTCATCACGCCCGACGACATCCAGATGATGTCGGCGGGTACAGGGATCACTCACAGTGAATACAACCCCTCACGAACGGAGGGAAATCACTTCCTGCAGATTTGGATTCAGCCTTCCTTGCG
>JBCCYK010000244.1:0-10037 GCA_039189905.1 Planctomycetota bacterium | reverse complement strand
TCCGTCTTCGTCAATCAAGTCGACCGTTTGAATGCTTGGCGAAGAGCTAGCCGCATTCGATATTTTGCGGACGACGTGATTCTCGGTATCGACCACGTAAAGCGTGCCCCGCCCATCACTGGCAATGCCCTTCGGACCGCGAAGCGTTGCTTGCTTGGCCGGGCCGCCGTCACCGGAATGCCCTTTCCGACCGGTTCCCGCAACATGGTGCAGCGTAGAATTCTCAGAGTCGATTCGCCAAACGCTGTTGCCTTCGCGCAGCACCAACCAAACCGCAGACGGGTCGATCGCTGTCGCACGGGGGCCATGCAGATTCGATGCCTGCATCGTCGCACCATCAATCGGACGCTTGCCGGCTCCTGTACCCGAAAGCGTACGCGTCACACCCGTGGTCAAAGACCATTCACGCAAGCGATGGTTCTTCGTATCTGCAATCAACAAACGGTCGCCAAGCAAAGCAATGCTGTGAGGCTGGTCAAAGAGCACGCGTTCCTTACTCTCTGCGAAACCTGCCACGCCACCACCCACAATGGTGCTGATCTGTTGGGAAGACCCATCAATGCGCCGGATCACATGATTGCGAGTGTCGGCGACGAAGAGGTTGCCATCCGCGTCAACGCGCACCTCGTGCGGCCAGTTCAACGCCGCATCGATCGCCAAGCCGCCGTCACCCGAATAACCTAGTGTCCCGGAGCCGGCCACCAACGACGGTTTGGTTGACTCATCGTCCAAGTCGATGTGCCAGACGCGACTGTCAGTGACCGTCGTGATCCATACGTTTCGATCTTTGATTTCGATCCCGAAGGGATTTCGCCATTCGCCCGGTAGGGGCGTCGCGACCATGGTTACGCGGCCACCCGCCAACAACCCATTCGTGTTGGCGAGCAAGGACGCGATTGCAAGCAGCAGGGTTAAGCCACGTTGGGTCATCTCGACTCGCTGTCATAGAGGCGCTCACGGGGCGCCTCCATCACAACATGCCCGCATTTGTCACTTGGATGGCAAACGAAAGGCAGCTGGACGCGTCACGCCACTTGAATTTCGACTTGGCGAAGTTTGATTCGTGGGACCGTCCGAGGCAAGCGATGTGCTTGCCGAATCAGCGGGACGCATCGCGACGTCGATCGCAGGCGTCGATCCCTGAGCGAGGCGATAGCTCGGAACCGGTCCCAGGATTTCCTTTTCGGCCTCCATCGTTCGGGTCATCGAAGCGGCGGGACGCGGGATGGTCGTTGTGGTTAAACCGCTGGACGCATTGGCCTCTCCTTTGGCTGCCAGCTGCCATTGGCGATACTGGGGCGCCATCGCGATATCCAGTGCCGCTTCGTTGTCAGGCTTCTTCCCGGGAAGAATGACCGTTGTCGGTGTGCCTTGGATGCCGTTCCCGGCGACACTGCGGAAGCTGGGAACCAGCGAAATTCGCTTCTGTGATCCACCCACGGCGTCCCACGGAATCCAAACGCTATAGGAGGCCCCCAAGTCGGTTCGGCTGAAGTGCCTTGTGAACTGTTCCTTGGTGAACTCGAATCGCTTCACGTCTGACTGACCGGCGTCCGGCGATTCATCAAACGCGTGAACCACCAGTGTTCCGTCAACCGGAACGGGACGCGATTTCTCATCGTAGAAGAAAATGCGCGCCCCGAAGCCTCGCGTTGGCGTACGCCCCGGCTGCGTCAAGGTGTCGGGTGTCCAGCTGGCGGCAAGTTTCACCGGATTGGGATAGGGCTCCGGTTCATCGCTCTGGTTTCGAGCCCACGGAAGGATTTTGGCCAATCGACTCTCACTCTTGACCTGGTCAGATCCAAGCAGATCTGATTTTGGTTTGCCGAACGAGGCACAGCCGCTGAGCATCATGCTCAAGGCCATCAGGGTGCAGGTCCGCTTCATGGTTTGGGTCTCCTTTCCGTCGGGATCAACGGTTCTTGCCGGTCAAGTCGCCCCAGAACTGGGACCACTTCTTGGCGGGCGTTTCTTGCTCAGACTTCACCCGGGCACTTGCGGCCATGACGGGTGTGCCTGCCGTTGCGTTGCTTGCCGAGCGATCGGAAGGCGACACAACGCTGGTGGACGAGGGCTGGACCGGCGTGGGAGCGGGCAGGGTCCCGGCCGGCGGGACAACTTCCCCAACCCCGGGGACTTGCTGCCCCGGTGCGACGGGTGCAGTTGGTTGCATCGGAGCTGCCTCCGTCCCGAAGCCGGATGAGGTCGTTTCGCTGCCGCCATCGATCATGGCTCCTTCGCTGATGATCGATTCACCAGGAGCCAGTTGAATGCCCGGAATCGATTCCGTTGTGACACCGGCAGGCATCATGACCCCGCGACCATGCACGGCGGCGGGTCCGCCGGGCATGTCTTGGGCGGGGAACACGTCCACAGTCGGATGGACGTCGGGATAGATGGTCGGGCCGATCGCGGGTCCCCACAGTCCGTAGCCACCTGACAGGCCGACGTCACCGTGTGCTTCCACGACATCCGGGAGGCACCAGCTCATGCGACTGGATTCGACTTGTTTGACGTATTCGAGGTCCTCGTCTCCTGCGATCAGCATGGGCGTCATGATGACTAGCAACTCACTGCGAAACTCGGTTTCGCGGTCGTACTTGAAGAATGTTCCGAGAAGAGGGATATCAGCCAGGTAAGGCACGCGTTGTGTCGCGTTCAGGCGTTGCTTCTGGATCAGGCCACCAAAGATAACGGTCTGACCATCAAAGGCAGTGATCGTGGATTGAGCTACCGTTTGGTCGATCGCGGGCACGATGATCGGGCTGTCGTTGTCGAAGAAGCCAATGATCTGACCATCGTCATCATTGACGGCACTGCGCGTTGCGTCGATGTTCATGATGATCAAGCCATCGGCCCCGACACGCGGGGTCACACGCAAGATGATGCCGACGTCAACGTCTTCGATTCCGACTTGCGTGCCGCCAAACTGATTGACCACGATTTCTGTCGGCCGTGGAAAGGATTGCCCGACGGTGATCAGGCCCTCTACGTTATCGGTCGTCATCACTTCGGGGCGACTCAGGATCTGCAAGCGGTTCGCCGTTTGCAGCGTACGCAGGAACAGGTTGACGGATTCGCTGGCAGCCGAAAAGACAAACCCACCGGTCCCGCTGGATGTCAAAGCACTCTGCGCCACGCCGAACGCGGTGACGCCTTGGGACGCGAGCGTCCCGCGGCCCGAAGCGTTGTTGTTGGGCAGGCCAACGTTGTTGAAGTTGAAGCCTGGGGTTCCCGGGGTGAAGCCGTTGGCGATGTTGCCAGCTGCGGTTGCGATGGGCAGCCCCGCGGCATCCAAGGTCGGCACCGCATCCGGTGTGACCGCGATCCCGCGATCGAACAACAAGGAATCCTGAAGCCCGGCTTCCCCACCAATCTCAAAGCCATCATCAAGACGCACTTCCGCGATCAGTGTCTTGATCAAGACCATCGGTGGACGGCGATCCAAGCGATCGATTAGACGCCGTACCTCTTCGTACAGTCGCGGCGAGACGCTGATCAACAGGCTGTTCGTTTGGCCTTCCGCGACCGCGATCACATCACGATCCGGCAGATCCAGTGGTCCGAGACCTTGCTGAAACTGTGGGATGATGTTCTGAAACTGCTGCCGTTGACTCACGTAGTCCTGAATCGCAACGGCGATGTTGGATGCGATCTGGTGTTTCAGCCAAATCACCTCCGTGATGCGTTCGGCAAAGCCCTGGCTGTCCAATCGCAGCAAGATGCTTTCCACCACCTCCAGGTCATCCGCGGAGCCGCTAGCGACGATGCTGTTGGTGCGAATGTCCGTGGAGAACCGCAGCGGTACCAGCGCGGACTCGGCTGCTGAAAGCGATGGCAGCCCAGCTTGGTTGCCGGCGCCAATGTTCGTCCCCGTCGTCGCGGCCTCATCCCCAAAGAGGGTCTGCAAGGCGGTTGTTAGCTGGGTCGCGTCACCGTTTTCGATCGTGAACACCTTGACCAAGGAATCGATGCCGGGCGTTGTGTCCAACTGACGAATCAGTTCGGCTACCAAGGGCATGCTGTCCGAAGGCCCCCTGACAACGACGGAGTTGGCGTTGTTGTCGGCCGTGATGACGATTCCGGCGAGCACGCCTGAGTCCAGCGTCGGGCTGCCCGGCATTCCCAAGGCAACGATCTTGAGTGTCGTGGCGGGGGCGGTGGTATCGTTGGGAACCTCTTCCGATTCGCCCGCCAATGCCTCTTGCAGGATCGTGACCAAGTCCTCCGCTCGTGCGTTGGACAGCGGGAACACGCGGATCTCAGACGAAGCGGGCACCTTGCTGATGTCCAGTTCCTCAATCAGTCGCGTCACCTCGGCAAGATCTCGTGGCGACGCGCTAACGATCAGCGAGTTCGTTCGGTAGTCCGCCGAAATCCGCACGCGAATTCCCGTGCCGGGACGCAAGTCTTCATCCCCACCCGGTGAATTGGTGAAAAAGGCCCGGATCGTCGCTTCGGCATCCAGTGCCGATGCATGCTGCAATCGGAAGACGCGCAGACGATCCGATTCTTTGATCGGCTGATCAATTTTGGCAATCAGATCTAGGACGGCCGCGATGGCTTCGGTGCGTCCGATCAGCAAGAGGGCGTTAGGAGTGTCCAACGACGTGATGCTGACTTCGCCCTGGCGAGCTGACAGCACGTCTTCGTAGAGCTGCGTTAACAGAGCAGCCACCGCGTTGGCATCCGCGTGATCGAGTTGACGGACTTGAACGTCAGGCCGTGTCAGCTCACTTTGCTCTTCAATCTCTTTGATCACATCCATCACGCGTTGGACGTCGCGTTTGGCACCCTTGATGATGATCAGTCCTGATTCCGGGATGAACTGAATTTGCGTGTCGCCGATCACGCCGCCCTCTTCGCCTGTCATCGACTCCAGGGCATCCAGTGTTGCTTGGTCACCAGGGACTGATTCGGTCGCCGCTGCCGCACCGGCATCTTGGGGCGAAGCGTAATTGGCGGTTTGGAAGATGCCGGCTTGTCGATTGGAGGCGGAGCGGGCGGGTGTTCCGTTGGACTTGGCGTTCCATCGCGAAGACGCGGGCCGGTTTCCGGTTCGCGAATCGGGCAAGGCGCGAAGCAATCGGATCGCGCGTTGGATGGGCGCTGGCTCGGCATTTTCGAGCCGCACGACCTCGGTCACTTCACCCGCGTACTTGGGGCGCTGATCCAGGGTCGATACGATCGCCTTCCAAGCGTTGGCGTTTCCTTCGCCACCAACAACGGTCACTGTGTTGTTGCGTCGATCGACGCGAACGTTGTTGGCCGTGCTCGATTGCGGCAACGTGATCTGAAAGGCTGCCAACTCGCCATCGCGGCTGACCGTGATCGCTTGGCTGCCGTCACCGATCGCTCGCAACGCGTCCTCAAATTCACGCCAGGTCACTTGGCTCAGATGAAACATCTGGTCGCCGCCGGTGCTTCCGGTACTGGACGTGAGTCGTTGTTGAAGATTGCGGATATCCTTGGCGATCCGATCATGCATTTGCGGCGGAGCCATCACCAGCAAACTGCCGCTTCGGGCATCATCCGTTGTGATCGTCACGCCCACTTGGTCGTGGTACAGCAGACTCAGTCGCATCGCGATGGAATCCGCCATCGCCGGTGCCACCTGAACACGGCGAACTTGGGGTGCGTTCGCTCGCTGGGCATTCGCAGAGGACGCTGCCAGGAGCAGCAACCCGGTAGAGGCTACGATGCGAGAGAAAACACGGAGCGAAGAACGCAAGCCGTTCTGCGGCTGACATCCGTGCCGGCTGCGATCTCGCCCAAAGATTTGGTTGGATAGGTCCACTGCTTTGCCCACCTTGGCGCAACGTTGGTTCTTGAACGGCGACTGCATCGTCAGCCATCATCAGTGGATCATCCGCGAAGGCGATCCGCTGCAATCGGAACCATCGTCAGGCGTCGGACACGTGCATGAACCATTACATCCGGCCAACCCGAATTGCCGGTATCACCCGGCGCTCGAAAACACGCAGCCTACCCATTTTAAGCCTATCCGCGACCTTAACGATAACTGTGGAGCGGCGATTCTCCGTGCATGGGCCGGCAGGCGTTCCGAGACGGGGTTCACACGAATGGATAACTTGCGGCATGACCACCGCGTCGCCGTCTGAGTGGCAACCACGGTGTTTCACGGGCGGATGTTCGATCGGGGGCTTTGGTTGCCTATTGGGCGGCAGCTTCCCCTGCCCCCGCTTCCTCGATCGACAAAGGTTTGTAACCGCCGCTGGACTTGAAGTAGAGCATCAGCAACAAGTAGATCACCGCCATTGTGCCAGGAATGAAGGAATCGACCTTAAGGGTCTGCCGGTCGCCTTCGATGCTTGCTTCCACAACCTTAGCTTGAGCATCTGTCTGCGGATCAGCCTTCTTTGCTTCCTCCACCTTCGCACCGTCTAAGCCAGTGGCTTCAAACACCAGGAATTTGCTTGGAGCCTCGGCCTGATACGACTCGTAAACCGCTGCATCAGCCGTTTTCAATGCTTCGCCTGAGTACTTGTCTTTGGCAAATCCGAGTCCAGCAGAACCAAGCAGGCCTGCGGACATCATTCCAATGCCTCCCATGACGGACATTGCAACCGCGCCCGTTCGAGGGAACCTGTCACCCACGACGGCCAGCATTGTCGGCCAAAAGAACGTCTTTCCGACAGCGTAAATCCCAAGGGCCGCCAATGCGTAGACGAAACTGTCGATGCCCGATGCGAGTTGCAAACCAACGAAGCCCAGCACCGCACAGACCAACAGAATGCCGATCGGTGAAAGACCAAGTTTCTCCTCAATAAAGTGAGCACAGAATCGCAACAAGAACATGATCGTCGAGGTGTATACGAATAGGATTTTGCCTTCACTTGAGCTTAGGATGTTGCCTGTGATGTTCTGAATCCATCCATCGGTCCCGAGCTCGACGGCACCAACGAACGCGTGGGTGACGAAGAGAACAAACAGCAAGATCGATCCTACGGAGAACTTGGTTAGGAGCCCAATTGCAATCAGCAAGACACCTCCTATTGCGTAGCCGACGTAGGTCGCAGTTGCAGGAGAGGCCAGAGCCCCAAGAACGTCTCCGAAGAACAAAGCGATGAGGAAGCAGGCGACGGCACCTCCAAGCAGCCCGATTTCCTTAAACATCTCAGCCAAACTGAGGCCTTTCTCGGAAGCTTCGGACTGTGGGAAGCTCTGCCCAAGAAACATCACGCCGTAAACCACGGTTGGCAACAGGAACAACGCAAGTTGGTACTTCCAGTACATCTCCATCGCATCGTCGAGCACCCAACCCATCGCACTGCCAAGCACCAAACCGGCAGGCCAACTCGCGTGGAGGATATTCAAGTAGTGGGTCCGCTGATTGGGGAACAACGTCGCCACCAGCGGGTTCGCCACCGCTTCGAGGGTCCCGTTCGCGACAGCGAACAGAAACGTGCCCCAGTACAGATAGTTGTAGACGGCTTCCTTCCCCATCGATTCGGATGGCAGGAAGGTGACAACAGCGGAAATGAAGTGGAACAAGAATGCAGCCACGACAAGTTTGCCGTAACCGATCTTGTCGACGATCAGACCTCCGATGAAGATCCCGAAACAAAACCCCGTGAACCCAGCACCGCCAATCTTCCCAAGTTCCGTGTTCGTAAAGCCGTACTCGCTCGCCCAGTTGTCAAGGATCCCGCCGCGAATCGCAAAGCCGACTCCAGCCGCCAGGATGGCCATGAAGCCTGCCCACAACAGGCGTTTCGCATTTGCGGCGATCGCTGCGTCTTCTGCATTACTCATTGACCAGAACCTAATTCAGCTTGGGAGGGAATTGATGGGGGGATAACTCTTGAGGTCGCACCAGAAGGCGGCCTCCAGAACTGGGAGTGCGATAAATCGACGTCGTTGGCTGGCAGGTCCGCCGGGCGAAGACGAGGAACACTGATCGCCGCGCTAGGGGAACTCACAGTGTCTTGCCAGGAAATTAACGCCGCAGATGCTGCCACTGGCTGACTAGCGCGTCAAGTATCCGACGGCCCTCTGCGTACGGAAAGACAGTAATCACTCGAATCCGACGGTGCCATCGTTACCGTCGGAATCAACCTCTCAGGGCCCGTTGGCAGGCGATCATTGGCTCCAAGATCCTGGCGGAAAGCTCCCAATCGTCTTCGACGGCCACGGGCGTCGCGTCCGTCACTTGTCGCCAAACAGCATTCTCTCCAATTCGAACTACGAATCGGGCCAAGGCCGCGGGGCGAGACGGAATCCTGAATTCATCCGGGATCCCCTGGAAGATCGCCGAAGCCGTTGATGCCAGATCGCACCAACGATCGTCGCCCGCCCGTTTCCAGCGCCGATGCAAGAGGTCGATGTCGCCTTCACGGCCGCGCAACAACCAAGTTCGAGGTAGTGACGTCTCTGACTCCCTCACGCAACGCACCTGAGCGTCGGTGCCGTTTGGATAAACCAAATCGATCATGGTATTAAGACCGCCCTGTTCACCGGAGTGCTTCAATGCACCAACGCGCAATTGACGCACGTCCCCACTATCGATCGCCTCAACATGAGCACCGGTTTGGCAGATGATGCTACGGGGCGTGTCTTCCACCAGGTTGCCAAGCGCCACGAATGCGGGCAGGCAATGTCGAAGCAGCGTGTTTTCGGAGGTCCCCTGTTTCAATTCCGTGCTGGTGACTTGAAAGCGGAGCCCGATCGCTTCCCCGATCAGATTCCCAAGTTGCGTTCGAACCTCGCTTGGTTCCGCGTCAAACGCGACCCGCGACATGATTGCGGCACGCTCCTCGTCCAGGAACGCAAACGCGGCATGGAATGACAGACGCTTCTCGCGCGAGGCCATCACCGCCTGTCGTACCTGAGCCAACTGACTTGCGCTAACCGCAAACGGGTTCTCGCACCAAACGGAGTGTCCGGTCGTGATCGCCGCTCCCACCAAATCGCTCTGACACAATCGGCCGGGTTTGCCTCCAGGAGGCAAGGCGATCAAAACGAAATCGAGGTCCGACTTGGACAAAAGCTCCAATGCGGCATCCGGCCCCGTGAATCGCGTCACGTCGGTCGGCATCCGATTCGCGTCAACCGACCGAATGGTTCGAGCGAGTCGTTGTACGGCGTTGGGGAACCAATCCGCCATCGCAGCAACCCGCCAGTTCGGGATTCCCTCACCAAGCCCCAGCAGCCGTTTCAATCCCTCCTGTGCTGACAACCCGCATCCAATCACACCCAGGCGAAGAGCTTGACGTGCTGATCCATCGCATAAGCCAGCGTCTGCCTGCGCAGCGAACAACCCGCCGGACGCGAGCATCGCGGTGCCGCGTCGAAAGAAATCGCGTCGCGCGGGACGTGCGATCGAATGGTGGTGTTCCGGCTTATTCGGCAATGGGACGCGATGGGAAAGGGGGAACGTGGGCAGGGCAACGCGTCAGTGCGCAAACACTCAGTATATCCGCGCCCCCTCGCGTCGCGAACGCCTGCGGAACGATTCAAGGAATTGACGAGACACGTTTGTCGACGCTCAGTGCGGCGAGCCCGCACGATTGCTAGACTTAAATTGCATCACAAGTCACCCCGACGCCGTTGCTTCGGGCACTCGCAGACCGCCTACGCCCCACGACTCTTTGTGACAGCTTCAAACTCGTCGTCGAACGACCTTGAATCGCCGTGCATTGGAATCGACCTTGGCACAACGCATTCGCTTGCCAGTGTTTTTCGGAACGGGCAGTCGGAGCTCATTCCATCGGTCCACGGCGAAACGCTCACGCCATCCATCGTGGGTGTCTTGGAGAACGGCGAGGTGGTTATTGGACGCACGGCGCGAGACCTTCGGGTTACTCACCCCGAGCGGTGCTCCTGGTGTTTCAAGCGTTACATGGGGCAAGATCGCAAGCTCCACCTTGCCAATCGCGAATTCACGTCGCACGAATTAAGTTCGTTGGTCTTGAAATCGTTGCGGGCCGATGCGTCCGCGTTTCTAGGCTGTGACATCACGGATGCCGTGATCACGGTGCCGGCCTACTTCAACGACCACCAACGCCAAGCCACTC
>JBCCYK010000243.1:0-10069 GCA_039189905.1 Planctomycetota bacterium | reverse complement strand
CGATGCTGAGGGTCCGCAACTGCTGGCGAGGCTCCATTTTGAGTTGCCTGCCAACGCGGTGATTGGATCAACCTACGCAATTGATGTCAGCCCATCCCCGCTTTCGAGCATTCAAGACTCAGTGTCTAGCAATCTTGACTTCACAGCAAACTCCGGTGTGATCTCGACGACGGCTGTGCCCGAGCCGGGGGTTCTGTTGCTGGGCCTCGCTTGCACGGTTGCATTGCCGTACTTTCAGCGCAAGAGCAGGCAATCCGATATCGATGGGCGCCGGACAGTTGGCGAATGGAATCCATGACTCTTGGGTGTTGGTTTGGGGGTCACGATCTCGCTGTCAAATCGCTCGGAAGCAATCAAGGCATCCTTGGATCGCTGTGCGGCGTTACGTTGCGCTTCGCTGTTGACGAAGATGCCGGACACATAGGAGTTCCCACGATCGATAAACTGCCCGCCAGCGTCCGTCGGATCAATCTGACGCCAGAAGACTTCGAGCAAACGGAGGAAGGTTGTTGGCTTGTACAGCCGTGGGACGAGGCCACTGAGTGAAGGCGATGCCGGCCAGGATGACGACGGAGGCGAGAGCGATCTTGCGTGAATGAGGCATGGCATTGAGCTCCGTTGAGATGGTCGTGTGCGCCCGGGTACACGACCAACACCTCCGTATCGAGGGCGGCGAACTTGTCGTAGTTCGCGACAAGCCGTGAGCTTTGCGTTTTGCAGAATGGGATTCGGATTGTCTTACGGAGAAAAGTCAGATTCCATCTGATGGGAATGGACTTGAAATGCCGCTGCCCGCCACTCGCGCAGGGAGGTTCACCATCGGCAGGTTGTGCGCCGGCTCAACCCGGACGCGACGGTCGCGGTAGGGACGGCCGTTTCCGGCCGCCCCCCCGCACAGATCTGTACGCGAGTGTTGTCTCATACGGCTCCTGCCTTGAGTCGGGCGCGAAATCGCTGGTCGGGATAGGGGTGAAGGGCAAGTCCGAATTGACCTAAGCGTTCCCGAAGGAATTCCAGGCACGCTTCCACGTCTGACTTGCTTTCGAAGCCAATCACAAAGTCATCGACATAGCTGAAAACGCCGAAGTCCTGTTCGTAGATGCTCTGCATCACCCAAACGGTTGCCTTTTGGGGCAGTCTTGTCCTCCAGGGCCGCGATGCCGATCGGTCGCTTGCGACCGTCGACTTTGGGAACATAGAGCCTCTTGGAGGGACGCCCTGTATTTCAACCCGGTTTATCCCGGCACTCCCCTCCCCGAAATCTCGCTTGAGGCTCGATTTCGACCCGCCCTTCGCCGCGCGTGGGAGGGTCAATTTGGTAGCGAGAAGTGTCGAAAATCGGGCGTTTGGCGAGATCTCGAGACGACGAAATTGGTTTTCACGGGGACTCGCGGCCGAGACAAGCGCGGATGATCGGATTGCGAATCGGTTTGCTGCGGTTGCTTGGGCTGCGCTCGTCGCTCATGCTCTGGGTGGTGGGTCCGCAAGGTGGTCGACACGAACATGTTTGGACTCGTTTCTTTGTTCGGTGGCCGAGTGTCTGGCGAAGAATTGGTGTCTGGCGAAGAATTCGATGGTTAACGCACTGATTGACACCTGGATCTTGCTTTGAAAACGCAGCGTTCGATCTGTTTATTGGGAGGCACGGGGAGCATCGGCTCGGCCACCGTGGATGTGGTTCGAGGCCTGCAGGCGAGCGATCCATCTTCAAATTGGCAGATACGAAGCATTTCAGGGCACCGGAATCTGGGAAAGCTCGCAGAACTTGTGGGGCAGTTGGATCCGCCGCCAGAGCAGGTGATTCTGTCGGATCCAAAGTCCGCGTCGGGATGGACGGGCGAGGGACGGGATGTTGACCTCGCCGTCGGTGAGGACGCTTTGGTGGCGGCGGCAGAAGCCGCTCACATTGATACGGTTGTCGCGGCGATCGTTGGGCGTGCTGGCTTGGAAAGCACGCTTGCCGCGGTTCGAGCAGGGAAACGAGTCGCCCTGGCGAACAAGGAAACGCTGGTGGTGGCAGGGCCGGTTGTGACCGATGCAGCCGCACTTTCGGGCAGCGATTTGCTGCCAGTGGACAGTGAGCACTCGGCCATTTTCCAGTGTTTGGCGGAATCGCGTGCCCGAGCTCGATCGACGACGCTGGCTTTGGGACCCGAGGACGAGACGATCCCTCAAGATCCGAGTGAACGAGACACGCGGCGGATGTCAACGCAATCTCGGTGGCCGGGCGTGAAGCGGCTGATTTTGACGGCCAGCGGAGGTCCATTCCGGGACTGGACTGCTGAACAGATGCGAGAAGCAACGGTGGACCAGGCCCTGGCCCATCCGACCTGGCAAATGGGACGCAAAATCACGATCGATTCCGCGACGATGATGAACAAAGCCTTGGAGGTCATCGAGGCGAGATGGCTCTTTGATTTCCCCGCCGATGCGATCGAGGTGATGATTCACCCTCAGTCCTTGATCCATTCCTTGGTCGAATTTGACGACGGGAGCGTGGTCGCACAGGTCAGCCCGCCCGATATGCGTTTGCCGATCCAATATGCATTGACGTACCCGCGGCGCTTGCCCTGTCCTGCCACACGCCTGGACCACACGCGGACTTGGGAAATGTCATTGCATCCGGCAGAACCGGAGCGATTTCCTGCATTGACGCTGGGATTTGAAGTCGCTGCGGCAGGCGGCACGGCGGGAGCGGTCCTGAATGGGGCCAACGAGACGGCGGTCGGCCTGTTCCTGGCGGGAAAAATTCGCTTTACTGACATCTGCGAATTGTGCCGTCGGACCCTCCAAGATCATGATCACGAATCCAGCCCGACGCTCGAACGTTTGGTCGAGCTGGACCTTTGGTCGCGACAACACGCCGCCAAGCTGAGTGGCCATGATGCGAAAATGACAAAGTAGCACTGTGGGCGTTCGGCTGTCCGGTCAGCTCATGGCTTGGGCTCGACGAATGTCAGTGCCTCCCCTGATCCTGTTGCGTGCCAGTGGCAGCCGATCTTGCGTCTGGTCACGCCCACCGATTTCCTCCTCTCCCCTCCCACATTCATGCATCTCACGCAAGTCTTTCTGTTGGCAGCCACCGAGGAGCCCGGCCTCCTGGCCGGATTTCTGGCGTCCACGTGGTTGTGGGTCAAAGTCGCGTTGGGGATCGGATTTGTGATCTTCGTGCATGAACTGGGACACTTCCTGGCCGCGAAGTCCTTCGGTGTGAAGTGTGAGAAGTTCTACGTGGGCTTTGATCCGCCGATCGAAATTGGGCCGATCAAGTTGCCTCGCACGCTGGGAAAGTTCACGTACGGGGAAACGGAATATGGCATCGGCATCTTGCCGCTGGGCGGATACGTCAAGATGCTCGGCCAAGATGATGATCCACGCAAAGCCGAAGAGGAGGCCCAGCGGATTCGCACGGCAGAGGCGGAAGGCCGCGAGCCGGAGCTGGATCCGCGAAGCTACCCGGCCAAACCCGTTTGGCAGCGGATGGTCATCATCAGCGCGGGCGTCGTTATGAACGTGATCACGGGGATTCTCTTTGCCGTGATCGCCTATTTCAACGGTGTACCCTATCAACCCGCTGTCGTTGGTGGTGTGGTACCGGGGGGGCCAGCATGGCAAGCCGGCATCGAGCCAGGCGGTCAGGTCATCGGCATCAACGATTTGATCGAAGATGACCAGATGCACTTTTCGGCCATGAGGGTCAGTGTCTTGACGGCCGGGATGGATGCACCCGACGATCCCGTCAACGTGCGGATCGCATACGGCGACGAGATTCGTGTGTATGACTTGCGGACACAAGCAGATCCGGATGACGCTGACAAACGATTGATTGGCATCTATCCCGGCTTTGGCAATCAACTGCCACCGACCGTGATTGCCCCGCCCAACACGGTGGCCGCCGATATTTTCGACGAGGACCTCGCAGACGCCGTGGTCACAGCGATGGACGGGAAGTCGCTGGACAAGGATCCCGCGATGGCCTACGCCAAAATCACGGCGCAGCTTGTCAATCATCCCAGTGAGCCTGTGGACTTGACACTGACATCCACGGGCAAGGACGGGACGAGTAACACGCAAACGGTGACCCTGCCGCCGCAGAGTGCCAAGTCGCTGGGTATCGAGTTCGAGATGGGGCCGGTTGTGGCGTTGGTCAAAGGCGGCCCAGCCGAGAGCGCGGGGATTCGAGTCGGGGATCGCATCATTGCGGTTGGCGACCAACGGGACTTGCACGCGTTCACCTTATTGACCAACCCGATCATCTCCGCCGAGCCCGTCGAAGTGGAAATCATTCGGACGACAGAGAAAGGGGACGTGACGGAATCGCTGAGCGTGACGCCACGAATTGACTCGCACGACGGGGATCCCACTTGGAACGGCATTGATCGTGTGGCCATCAACTCGCTCGGTCTTGCTTACGTTCCGCAAGCGAGCATTGCATCGACGTCCGAATCGGAGTCGGAGTTGAAAGTGGGCGATCAGATTCGTGAGGTGCAGTTTCGTTTTGACCCCGATGAGGATACGGAGGTGCTGAAGGAGTTCTTGGGGGAAGACCTTCTCGAGAAATTGTCGACGGGTTGGGAAATCGGTGCGACGCTTCCGGTTGCGACCTTGATGGAGACCATCCAATTCTTGCCGACGGGGACGAAGGTCGCGGTGAAAGCAACACGGCCACCGGAAGGAACGGTGATGGAAGTTGAGTTGAAGATCCAAGCGACCGAGGATCATTGGTATGAACGCGGCCTGTTCCTGATGCCGATCGTCAAGACACAAACGGCCACGTCGGTGGGCGAAGCGACGGCGTTGGGATTGCGTGAAGGTGGGCGACGGATGACGGACGTGTTGCGGTTTCTCAAAATGCTGGTGACAGGCAGAGTCAAAGCCAAGTACATCGGCGGACCCGTTCGCATCGCCCAGGTAGCTGCCATGCAAACCGAGCAAGGATTTTCGACCCAGCTCCTCTTCTTAACGCTGCTGAGTATGAACCTGGCCATCTTGAACTTCTTGCCCATCCCCGCGCTTGATGGCGGTCACATGATGTTCCTCACGGCGGAAGCCATTCGCGGAAAGCGGGTCGACGAACAGTTGGAGATGCGACTCACACTCGTCGGCGTCATCGCCCTGTTGGCGCTGATGGTCTTCGTTTTCGCCAACGATCTCATTCATCTGGGATCGTAGCGGGACGCGTGCGGTTTGATCTCGGATCAGACCTCGAGGAACAGTCGAGCAGGGTCTTCGATCGTTTCTTTGATCGTGACCAAGAAGCCAACGGCCTCGCGTCCGTCGATGATCCGATGGTCGTAAGTAAGTGCCACGTACATCATCGGGCGGATGATCACCTGTCCGTCGCGGGCGATGGGGCGTTCCTGAATCGCGTGCAAACCGAGGATGCCACTTTGCGGTGGATTGACGATCGGCGTGCTCATCATGGAACCGTAGATCCCGCCGTTGCTGATCGTGAATGTCCCGCCCATCAAGTCACTCGGTTGCAGGCGGTTTTCGCCGGCGAGCCGCGCGTACTCGGAAATCTGATTCTCGATCTCCGCGAACGACATCCGTTCGACGTTACGAAGGACCGGAACCACGAGGCCCTTTCCGCCGCCGATCGCGATTCCAACGTCTTGGTAGTTCCGGTAGACCACGGAGTGATCGTCTCGGATTTCGGCGTTCACGGCTGGGAATCGTCGCAGGGCTTCAACCGTCGCCTTGGCGAAGAAGGACATGCAGACGAGTTTGACGCCATGTTTCTTTTGGAAAGCGTCTTTGTATTTGCTTCGCAGCTGCATCACCGGCTGCATGTCGATTTCGTTGAAGGTGGTCAGCAGAGCCGCCGTCGACTGTGCTTGCACCAGGCGCGACGCGATCGTTCGCCGCAACATGCTCATCGGCTTGACTTCTTCGGATCGGAAGGAGCCGTCGGTCACCAGTGAGCCGGCAACCGGCACGGTCGGAGCGGGGGTGGGTGCCAGAGGTGGGGCGGCAACCGGAACGGGTGCCGGCGAAGCTGGCAGCGGCGCTGAGGGAGTCGATTTGCTCGCACCAGAGCGAACGTACGCCAGGACGTCCTCCTTCAGCAATCGCCCCCCAGGACCCGTTGCTGGAACATCCGTCGGAGACAGATTGTGTTCTTCTAGCAAGCGTTTTGCGGCCGGCATGACAAATCCCGCGGCACCGCTCGCCCCGGTTTCGGGTGCCACCTTTGGGGCTGGCGAGGACGCGTCGACCTTCGTGTCGGCACCGCTCGACGGGGCTTCGCCCGCTGGTTGTTCTGCGAGGCGAATACTCGCCAATTGCTCCCCCACGCTGGCGAAGTCCTCGGTCTGCTTCACGATGTCCTGCAGAAATCCAGCGGCGGGTGCCGGGATGGGCATGGAAGCTTTTTCGGTTTCGATCTCGACCAGGTCTTCCCCACTCTTGACCCAGTCGCCTTCTTGTTTCAACCAGGTTCCGATCTGAACTTCGCTGATGGATTCCCCAACGGATGGGACTTCGACAGAAATGATTTCGCTCACGATCCGGTGCTTTGACAAGGCGATTGGTAGGGTTTTTGACAAGGATACCTTTCCCGGCAAGGAGCGTCAGTCCCCGTCGCATTCGATTGGCAGTTCCATGCAGGTGCGTGACTCATCCCGGCCGACCCATCCCGCATCACCAGGCAAATCGTCTCCGCATGTGCGGGCCCGGTCTAACGCTGACTTTGCCGGTCGGCGAAGGCTTTCGGACAGGGTCGGCGTTCGCGGATCAAACACAAGACATGGTCATGCGCCTGAGGAATGGTCGATCCGACGGACACTGCGCAGTCCATTCCCCAGGTTATCAGGCTCGCTTGCTGTCCGCGTGGAGCCTCGAGAAAGTCCGATCAAAGGGCAAACCGATGTCCGAAGACAACCAATCCAACGGTCATCCGATTCAGGTGGTCCTGGTCGTCGTGATGCTTTCAGCGGGTGCGTGGTATTTCGTTCAGAACTATGACGTCGACGGATTGGGGGGGCTTTCCATTCAGCGGAAGGCCCCGCTGCGCGACACGCACTTTGCAGATCCGTTCACATTCACCTCGTCAGTCACCGATTGGGACCCTAGGGACCGCGATGCAACGACGCAAGCAACGTCTGGTTCTGCGGATGCGAACATGCAGGCACCCCCGACTGACGCCGAAGGTCCTTGGGACGGGGCCGCCACCTGGATTTCGGAACGGACCCCAGCGAATCCAACAGTCGTCGAACCGGATCCCGTGATCTACAGTCCGTCGGACGTGCTCAGCGACCCCAGCCGCCGGGGTCCCCGAAGGGTGGCGAATCTGCGAGTCGCTTCGTGGGCCTTGGATGGTTTTGGCGTCACCAAGCTTTCCAGTCTGGAGGCGAGAAGCACGTTGGTACGGGTGATCCGTCAGTTCGATATCATCGCCCTACAACAGGTTGATGCGGCTCGACAGGACATCGTTCCGCGGATCACCGAAGCCGTGAACGAAAGCTCCATCGGTGGCGGTGGAGCCATCTATGACTTTGTGCTCGGAGTTCCGCAGGGGGAACCGGGTGATCAAGAGCAGCTGGCGATCCTCTTCAATCCCAATCGGGTGCGCGTCGACCGGACGCAGACCTACAGCGTCGCCGATCCGCAGAGCCAAATGACATTTGACCCCTTGGTCGCCTGGTTTCGTGCCGCTGAGGTGGATTCCCGCGAAGCCTGGACGTTCAGCTTGGTCAACGTTCGAATTGAGCTTGCTCGGGCTCAAGCGGAAGTTGCGTTGTTGCGTGAGGTCATGCGAGGAGTGCGTGATGATGGACGACAAGAAGACGACGTGGTGATGGTCGGGTTAATGCAAGCAGACGACGCTTACCTGATGCCCGCCTTGGGGGCGAAAACACTGAGAGCCGCGGTGACCAGCACGCCGACTGACGTGTTCGGACGGCACCAAACCGCCAACGTGCTCTTTGATCACAACGCCACGGCCGAAGCCATTGGACACGGCGGTGTTTTTGACTTCTTGCGTGTCTACAATTTGTCCTTGGCACAGGCCCAGGCGGTAAGCAGCCACTTGCCGGTTTACGCTGAGTTCTCGCCGACCGAGGGATCTCCGCTACTGATTCGAAATGAAACGGCTCGATCCGGGGCAGCAACCTCCATCACCCGCTGACGCTCCGCTGGAGACAGCATCGCCTCCCGTTATCCAACGCGGTCGTCATGATCTTTCTGGATCACCACGCCACCACACCCTGCGATCCTAGGGTTGTCGAAGCCATGTTGCCGTTTTGGACGGAAACATTTGGCAACCCACACAGTTCGTCGCATCCGATGGGGCGAGCCGCAGCGGATGCCATCCAGCACGCCATGGCATTGATGGAGCAACAGCTGGGATGCCCCGCAGGCAAGCTTGTGGCGACCTCGGGTGCAACGGAGAGTATCAACCTGGCTGTTCGCGGTGTGATGCTGCACCCTCGCAATCGACGCAGACGTCTAGTCACCTGCACAACCGAGCACCCGGCGATGCTGGAGACCGCGGAGGACTTGGAGAAACGACACGGTGTTGACGTGGTCCGCGTCCCGGTTCATCCGAACAGGACCGGGCAGCCAGGGCAGGTTGATTTGGACGCCCTCCGCGATGCAGTCGACGAGCAGACGGCCTTGGTATCCGTGATGTGGGCGAACAATGAATCTGGGGTTGTGCAACCCGTTTGCGAGATCGCCCGTATTGCACATGAAGCGGGGGCGCTTATGCACAGTGACGCGACACAAGCCGTCGGCACACTCGCCGTCTCCGTCCAGGAAACGGATGTTGATTTGCTCAGTGCATCTGCCCACAAGTTCTACGGTCCCAAAGGTGTTGGATTACTGGTTGCCGGAAACGGAAACCGACGCGTCCGCTTGTTGCCACAGACCATTGGAGGCGGCCAGCAAGGCGGGCTGCGAGGTGGGACGATGAATCCAGCGGGGATCGTTGGCATGGCACACGCCTTGGCAATCGCCGCGGCTGAGCCGGAGACTCGCGAATCGGCGAATCTCGCAGCCGCCGCGTTGCGCCAGCAGCTTTTTGATGCATTGAATGCCCATGTCGACGGACTCACGCTCAACGGGCCATCGCTCCAAGCGTCCGCAGGCGATTCGGGAGATTGGCAACGATTGCCGGGTAATCTGAACCTGCGGCTCCAGCAAGTGGAGGGTGAGACGTGGATGGCCGCGGCAACCGAAGTCGCCTTCAGCAGTGGTTCTGCGTGCAGCAGCACGGATGGCTTGCCAAGCCACGTGCTGCTGGCGATGGGGCTTACGGAATCCGAAGCACGTCGCAGTGTTCGGTTTGGAATCGGTCGTGGCAACACCTCGGACGAGATCCAAAAGGCTGCCGAAGCCCTCATCGCGGCCTACGCGAGAGTCCGAGGCTGATCCGCGTGTGGCGTCATTTCTCAGCGTGTTCCGCTTCCGCATGGTCTTCCGCTTCGTCCTTGGACGTGCCAGCGACCAGCGAGGCCAGGTCACGCACCGACGAAAGGAAGAAGCCGAGAGACACGATGCCGCCTGGCATGACTCCGAACAACGTGATCACGACTCTGCGAGCGACGCCAAATTCCTCATCGGACCAGACGAAGTAGCCCAGCCCACAAACAAACAGCATCCCAACCAGCGACAAGACAAAGATCGCGATCGCGATCACGACCGCCGTGATTCTGGCCTTCATGTGGGCGTCCCTTAAGAGTCGAGCAACCAGCAGCTTAACACCCGGTCAATCGCGGGGGTGTTGCAAGCGATCATTTGATCGACCTTCGGGCACGGTGTTTGCTAAACTGACGCTACGTTTCAGGTTGAGTCAACTGACTCCAGTCCATCCGCTTGCTGGCCGATCCAATTGTAATGACGAACGTGCTCCAGGCAGAATCGAGAACGCTCGTTGAGAACGTTCGTTGGGAAACCTATGTGGCATTGTCGGATGATCGGCCCGGCCGCATGCCCAAAATGGCGTTTGATCAAGGTCGGTTGGAACTGATGAGTCCTAAGAAAGAGCACGAAACAACCAAGACGCTGTTAGGACACTTCATCATCGCCTTTGCCGAAAAGCATGATCTCGACATTCTCTCAGTCGCCT
>JBCCYK010000242.1:0-10090 GCA_039189905.1 Planctomycetota bacterium | reverse complement strand
CGAAAGTTGCGTCCGCCTCAGCGCTGCGCGTCGCTCGAGAAACAAGGAGTCGAAAATTCAAATTTTCGACTTTTCCCCTTTCCCGGAAAACATACGGTCGCTCCCACGGCCGAGCCGCGGGAGGGTGATTTTGGTTTGGCTGCGTTTCAGTGGTAGCGATCAGCGAGAAGAGTCAAAATTTCTTCTGAGGCGGCTGCTCAGCCCTGTCATGGTTGCATGTGCACCACGGCGTTCGCGGCCTGTCGAGTAAATCAAAATGACAACCCGAAGCGTCAGCGAGAACACCTTTAAACGGTTTCAATGTCGACTCGTGCCTCGCTGACGCGTCGGTTTATGACCAAACCGACAGGCCGTTCGGGCAACGGCATCCACGGGACGCCCTGCCGCGGAAGAGATAACGATTCCCATCGAGTGGGCGATCGCTGTCGAAACCGAAACGCAGAACCGAATGACAGTCTACGTGGACTGCGTCGCTGCCAGAGCCTGGCAGGATCGCACCAAGGGGCAGCGTGTTAGCACGGATATTGGATCAGCCGCGGAGCGTTAGCTCCCGGTTCTGCGAACACAATCTAAATCACGTTGTAACCGGTCGCTAACGAGATCATCCAGCTTAAGACGTAACCCATCGGGACGTTGTCACGGGAATGGAAAGGGAAATCGTGCTCGTACTTAGCCGCGGAGTGGCGGTACTCGTACTCCTACTCGACTCGTTGCTGTCTCGAGTACGAGTACCGCTTCGCTGAGTACGAGGTGCGAGTACGATTTTCAGCGTGACCGAGGGATTTTGCCTGGCTTGCTAAGCTGGACGCCAGCAACCTCGACGCTAGTCTCTGCTGAAACTCATTGACTGGCGATGGCGCCGTCCAACGCGATGGTTTCGGCAAAGTCATAGGGATGAAACAGACGTCCCACCTGCCGCGCCAACATGCTCAGGTACAATTTCCGGAACTTGGTTTCGGTGGTCTCGGTTGTGTATTGCCCGGCTGTTTTGGGATACATGAAATCGTCGATTTCATGACGAAACAACTCCGATCCATCCGCCGGGTCGACCACCTGAACGATCACGTTCGCGCTGCCGCGATACAGTGTGGCACCCTCGCGTAGTTTGAGGTCGCGCAACTGAATTGCGAGCACGAGATCGGCTTTCAAGTCACCGCCCAGTTCCGCCAGGTCTTCGTTCTCCCAACCATGGGTGTCACGCCATTGTTGGACTTCATCTTCCCGTACGATTCGGACGTCGTCGACCTTCTCCAGCAACACCTCACCCAACTTGCGCGACATCAAGCGTGCATTGATGTCCTCGCTGTAACGACTGCGATCCGTCATCGTGATGATCGCCACACGACTCTTTTCCAAGCCATCAAATTTGGGCGGGACGCGATCGGCTCCGACGGCGTGCATCACATTGGACACCAAGGGCAGCACGCAACCCGACTGGCTTGCAAGAACACAGGACACCAGCACTCCGCCGGCAAGGCGACGCGAAAGTCGTTTCGATGTGATTGGCATGGTTTCGCTTCGGCGCGGGGATCCATCCAGTGGCTACGCGACCGGCAGCCCTGCTTCATGGGCTTCTACGCTTGACGATCCAGGAAATGCCAGGGCAATTCCGCTCAATCACGCTCTTGACGACCCCGGCTCAGGTGAAACACGTGGTGAAACGCCTTAGCCACCGAGCTCCGTAGGAGCGTCAATGAAATCTTCTTCGTTTGCTGACTGGCCCGTTTCGCTCACTTCCGGACGAACGTCAGGGACCACCAAGTCCGACGGCTGATTCCAACACCCCGTCAACGCGTTTGTTGTTGCCAAAAGCATCAGGGCCGTGGCCGCCCCAAACGCGTTGCCTGATGAAGAACATCGACTTGCGGGCAACGTTTCCACGGAAAACGTCAAAACGAATCTGCCTGGATGACTTCCCAGTTGCGTCGCGAGGCAATCGCTCGTCGCACGTCCTGGTCGATCGCTTCGTTCACGAACCGTACGGAACCATCGCAGAGTGCGACGTGAAGTCCGCCAGGATGAAAACTTCCAAGCGACATCTGCAACTGATTCTTTGGAACCCCTTCCAGGTTAAAGCCAAAATGAAATGACCCGAGCGCTTCCGAAAAATCGCGTCCGTTTCCGACATCAAAGTCCGGGTGATACAACATGAAGTGATCACAAACGCCACAGTCATGCAAATCAACGTAGCGTGTCTCACCAATGAGTGCCGTGTTGGAAAGCCCGTCCATTATGTCCGCGAAGACAATTCCCCGTCTCTCCGGTCGGTTGTCGCAGGCATCCGATGCATTGATGATGTGGCAAAAGTTCGTTGCCAACAAAACCCCGTCACCGGCCTCGAATCCAATCTCCCCGGCGGGACCCAGCGGCTTGTCGGCACTGTCGCTGCAACCTTGGCCTGAATAATGATTGCAGCAGACATTGCCACCCGCATTACCGAGGTAGCTATTGAGAACACGCCCGGATATGTGGTTGACCGTCTCGGGAACTGCGGTGGGCCCATGCTGGGAAGGACAACGAAAGCTCATCACGGGAGCGCGTGCGAGAGCGCGAAAGCGTTGGCTCTCGAGTTGGTTGCCCGTCGCCCAACCCGGTTCGCCGTAAGGAACAATGTCCGCCAGCATGGGCTGTTCAATGAACGCCAAGATGTCGGTCGTCCAACTGGGCCCCCAGCCGCCCTTCGCGCCCCAAGGCATGACCCGATAAGTCGATTCATAGTTGTGAATCGCCAAGCCGATCTGTTTCAGATTGTTCTGACATTGAACCCGTCGCGCAGCTTCCCGGGCCGCCTGAACCGCAGGCAACAACAAGGCCACCAGAACGCCAATGATGGCGATCACAACTAGCAGCTCGATCAGCGTGAATGCTCGGCGGTGAGCATCAGTCATGGTGATGGTGCGTCGGTGGGGGCGAACGGGTCAGAGCCGCAGCACGGGAAATGGAGCCCCCGCTACAGACCTCCCATTCTCTCCGCGCACGTAGCCCATAAAACAGGTCGGCGAGGCATTTTCTGGAAAAAAAGCGTGCTCGGCCATCCGGATTTCACCACACAGAACCCCGCTTGGCGGCCCGCAAGCAATCACTCGACCCTCTCCAATGGCTCGGTCGCGGCTGGGCCAATCGCGTCGCGTTCCCTTTGACCGGCGTTTGACTCGCCCTCGGTCGGCGTTTTCACGCCCGCATAAATCGTGGCGACGCCCAGGGTCAGCGGCGTGTGGTCGACGTCCCGCAAACCCGCTGCCTCCATTCGATCGCACAGAGCCTGACCACTTGGAAACTCGCTCACGGATTGTGGCAAATACTCGTAAGCCGACCGATCGTTGCTTGCCATCCACTGGCCAATCCGTGGCAGCACTTGGCGGAAATAAAGTCCATACATTTGCTTGAGGACCGGTGCCGTGGGTTTGGAAAACTCCAAAACCACAATCAGACCGCCCGGTTTGCAAACCCGCACCATCTCCGCGATACCGCGGTCGGTGTCGGCCACATTTCGCAGCCCAAACGCGACCGTGACCGCCGCGAACTCGGCTGTCGGAAAGGGGAGTGCCATGGAGTCGGCCTCCAAGAATGGAATGGCGGGGCGTTGTGAAGGTCCCGAGCCTCGTCGATTCTTCGGATCATCCTTCTCCCGCGCAATCTCCAACATCGCGCCGCAAAAATCCGTCCCCACCACCGATCGGTCCAATTCGCGATCCGACGCCAACGCGATCGCCAGATCCCCTGTCCCGCAACAAACGTCCAAGAGGGGGCCATCGACTTCGAGTTGGTCCCTTACCAGTTGTACCGTTCTCGAACGCCACCAGCGGTCGATATTCAGCGAGAGCACATGGTTCATCAGGTCATAGCGCGGCGCGATCTGACGAAACATGTCACGGACGCGTTCCCCGCTCTTATCGACCGGTGACGCGGCCCCAGACACGCCGGCATCCAGGCGAGGTTCAGAATTTCCTTCGAAGAGAGCGGGACCCTCGGGGCTCTGGCCGACGGGGTCAGGATCTGCGAGATTCATGGGCGACTGGATACTCTCGATTTGCAATGCGCACGCTCTTATTTGATATCGATGGAACGCTTCTCACCAGCGGTGTGGGCGCCCGCGCGTTCGCCCGCGCCTTCGAATCCGAGTTTGGGATCACGAAACCGGATGTGGGCGTCTCGTTCGCGGGTCGAACCGATCGCAGTCTGATGCTCGAACTGTTGACTCGCAACAGCCTGCCGCGTTCTCAGGACAACTACGGACGGCTTCGACGTCAATTCGTCGCTGCCTTCCACCAGGAGCTGAACCGCAGCGAGATGACCGTCCTCACCGGCGTCCGTGAACTTCTGTCTGCATTGTCACAGGACCATCGCATCTGTGTTTCGGTGATGACCGGAAACCTGCCCGAGACCGCCACTCTCAAACTGGAACACGCCCACCTCCGACATCTGGTGAAGTGGATTCAGGGCGGGGATCTGGACGAGAACCGCGATGACATGGCGTTTCGCGCCTGGAGGAAGATCTCTCGCAATGCTGACCCCGGTTCGGATGAGACCATTGTCGTGATCGGGGACACACCGGCGGATGTCCAGTGCGGGCAGGCAATCAAGGCCCGCACGATTGCGGTGGCGACCGGTCCCTATGACGAGGCGACTCTGGCTGCCGCGAACCCCTGGAAAGTCGTCCCCGACATGAGTGACACCGCGCACATGGTGCGTTTGTTGACGGGTGATGATCTCGCCTACTAAGCGCCCCTGCGTGCAGTCGTCTGACTGAAAACGCCTCATCACCGGGCAAAGGACTTGCCGCGAATCAGCGGCAATTAGGAACGTCAAATCCCTCCGATCGGGATTGCGACCCGGGTGTCGGATCGGCTAACGACTTCCTTGAGAGAAAAACTGAAATTTCGGCCGATGTTGTAGAGCCATGAGCCAACCGGAGAATCCCACGACCATTGCTCGGAGCCGTCGGGCTCCATCCGTGGCGCTGTCGCTATTGCTCGGTGGGCTCGCCGTTCAGCTTGGCTGCACTCAGAACCCGTATCTGGCGGGCTCGGGGACACCATGGCAGCCTGTTTCGCCGGGAGCGCTGACGGCAAATCAAGCACAGATCGCGGAATTGAACCGGCGAGTGCAACTGCTCGATGACAACAATCGCCAACTCACGACACAGCTTGCCCAAAGCGAGCAACAAGCTCAAGTTTATCGCGACGAATTGAGCTTGGTGCGAAAACAGCTTGCTGACACGACCACGCAGTATGAATCCGCGCGCATGGCCGCCCAGTCCGCCAACAACCGGGTGCGTGGCTTTCAAGCGTCCACCCAACTGCGCGGCGGGGCGTCGATTCGCGCCAACACGAACCTTTCCGGTCTGGCCAACCGGTTGAACCTCGGCGGCATTCCTGTGGAACGCGATGGCGAGGTCATCCGGATCATCCTGCCAAGCGATCAACTCTTCGCCCCCGGGACCGCACAGCTGATCCCGGCATCCGCCAGCCTGCTCGATCCGGTTGCCGCGCAAATTCGCGGCGTCTTTCCTCGACAGCGCGTTGGCATCGAAGCCTACAGCGACAACGCACCGATCTATGGCGGCGCCAGCACGACGCCGCACCAACTCACTTCGGCTCAGGCTTCCATGCTCTTAGATAGCTTTTCGCGCCGCGGGGGCATGCCCGCGCAGCAACTGTTCGTCGTCGCACATGGTGCCAACAATCCACGCGGTGACAATAACACGCCTGCGGGGCGTGCCGCCAACCGCCGTATCGAACTGGTCATCTATCCAGAGACGTTCTAACTCTCCGCGGTCAGCTCGCTTCCAACAGTCGTTCCACCAGCGGAAGGACGTCTTTCGCGTAGGTGAATCCCTTCGTGTCCCCAGCGTCGACAAAGCGGCCGACCAATTCACCCTTGGCGGAATAAACCATCACGGCGGGAATCGAAGCGATGTCGAGCGCCCTGAAAATGTCGTCGCTGGGCGTCTGCGCGATGTAGTTCGGGAAGTCCGCGCTGACAGCATTCAAAAAGTCCAGCACCGCAGCTTCGTAGGTCTCCGGTGGTCGCGATTTTCGACCGTCATAATCCAAGTTGACGCCGATCGCCTGGACCTTCTCGGGATATTTGGCTGCGAGCCCCACCAGATTCGGATACTCCTTCAAACAAGGTCCACATGCGAGCGACCAATAATCGATCACCGTGACGCGTCCGTTCGTACTGCCAAGCGAAGCGATGGACGCCCACTCGGCGTAACGAACCTTGGTCAACTCAACGGGCGTTCCAACCGGTGAGCGGGATGCCACGAGGGCCCCATCGCCTTGGGTCTCCACGGATGACTGCGTCGGGTCAAACTCGTCCGGTAACTTCATCCCACCGTCAACAGGAGCTTTGCTCTCGGGCGTTTCCACCGGAACATCACCTTCCGGCAACGAAAGCCCCCCCGCGGGGATCTCGACGTTGCTTGGCTCGAACGTGGCGGAGGTCCCCTGCCCCGCTTCCAAGGTCGACTCCGTGGTTGTGTCGGACACCGTCGACGTCGCTGCGTCGGGTGGAGAACCACCACCGCAGCCAACCATCGGCACCACGACCAGGGGTGTCAGTGCAAGCCACGCTACAGAAAATTTCGATCCAAAGGGCTTCAAACACCCCACCTTCCTGTCGACGCTTGGCATGATTTGAATTCCCTCATAGAGAATGCTGGGGCCGGGGTACGTTCCGTCTCCGCAACACGAACAACGCATCACACAGATCATGATCGATTTCGCGGGATTCGTCGATGTTGTAATCAAAGTCGTGTACGGCAACGATCTGGAACAGATCCGCGACGCCTTCCAAGAGACTTCGCGCTTGCTCTGGCGTGTACAGCCGGAGATCAAATTCATCACGAACACGACGCACGGTCCCGGCGCTTAAAGTCGCCTTGACGCTCACGCGTAACCGTTCGCGACGATCACGACGGTCACTGGACAACACCCTCAACGTCGTCGTGACGCGAGTGCCCGCGTGGGTCGCCGTCCACCGTTCGGTACACTCCGGATCGGCATCCAGCGGAATGCAGTGAAAACCGAGGAAATAGAGTCCACCCGGTCGCAGCGATCGGGCCATCACACGGAGATGACCCTCCGCTTCCCCTTCGTCAACCAGGTGCCGGAACGTGTTGAACGTGCAGAGGGCAAAGTCAGCCGGTGGTGTCACTTCGTGCGACCGCATGTCGGCCGAATAAACCTCGGCAGCCAAACCACGACGCCGAAGCCGACGGCGCGTGTACCGGACCATCGCCTCGTTTTGGTCATACCCAACGACGTCAAAACCGAGGTTGGCCAGGGCAACCACCAAACGCCCCCCTCCACATCCGGGCTCAATGACCCGATGCCACTGACCCTCATCGCCGTACGCTTGAAGGGCTTCTTGAAAAAACGCGATCTCGGCATCCGTTTCATCACGAAACATCATGTCGAAGTACTGCGGGTAGTCGTACCACGAAGCCATGTTCGGGGGCGTCCCATCGATCCTTAGCTGAAACCGCAGAGCGTACCGGATGCCCGTGAAACACGCGACGAGGATGAATTTTCGTCGAAGCCACGAATTGGCTGCAGGCCGCCCATCCCCTTGGTCGATTTTAACGATTAATCGGGTTAATCACGTGGATGCCCGTTGCTGTCTGCCTCCCTCGTTGGATCGGAATCGTTCGCCATGTCTCCCAGTCGCCACGATTACCAGCTTCCTCCGTTTCCTTCCTTTCCCGCCATCAGCCGCTACGAAGCGATCGGGTCCCAGCACGAAGCCTTCGGCCGCATCAGCCGCGGTGTGGAGGCATGGGAATCGATTTCGTTGGTCATGGGCCCTCCGGGAACGGGGAAGTCTCTCATCGGGCAAAAACTCGCCCAAGCCTTCGCGGAGCAACGCGAAGTGATCCTGTTGGGTGACAGCACCATTGAATCGCCCGCGGACCTCCTGCGCCACGTACTGCATCGCTTGCGACAAGCCGAAGGGATTTCCAATCAGGCGCTGCAACCCGGCGACGACGTCCAACTGGAACTTGTCTCTCGGCTTTCCAACAGCAGTGATGACTTCCCAGGTCTGTTGCTGATCGTGGACGAAGCCCAGAGTTTGGATGAAGCGGTCCTCGAAACCATTCGAATCTTGACCAACACCATGGCAAACGGGCAGCCACGCGTCAGTGCGGTTCTCCTGGGCGGCCCCCGTCTCGACGAAACCCTGGCGATCCCCAGTTTGGAGCCGTTTGTTCAACGCGTCGCCACACGTTGTTACGTGCATCCATTCAACAGCGAGGAAACCAAGCTCTATATCAAGTCGGTGATTGCCAGTTGTGGTTCGGTCGTGGCAGACACCATCGAGGAATCGGCTATTGAAGCGATTCATCATGCCTGCAACGGTGTGCCGCGCCTGATCAACCAACTGATGACCGCTGCCGTCGATGTCGCGGCGCAGAACGAACAAGACCGCATCGATACCGGCACGGTCAACCAAGCGTGGAGTCTGTTGCAGCAGCTACCGAGTCCCATGGTGGAACTGCCTCCCATGGTTGACCCAGACAAAAATGAATCTGAGTTCCAGGGAGAAGTTTTGCTCCAGGATGGTCCGACGGACGATGCGTCCGCTGACTCGAGTGTGGAGTTTGGGCCTCTCAGTGAATGGGATCCCAAAGAGGTCGCCGACACCGTGGAAACATTCACCGAGTTGGAACCGTCGCATGCCGCGATAGCGGAGGAATCGGTTGAGACCGTTGCGGTCGAGGAACCGGAAATGGAAGCACCGGCGGATGCGGCAGAATCGTTTGACTTGAGCCCGCTCAGCATCGATTGCCAAGCGATCGCGGATCCGAGCGTGCTGGCTGCCGACACCACGATTGCCATTGCCGTTGATGAAATTCCATCCACAAGCAGCTCGCCGGTCACGCTTGAGAGCACGCCTTCGGACGAAGACTTGTTTGGCGAGTTCGAGGATGAGGAACCGCTCGACGGCAGTCGAACCACGCCTGCCCCGATCACAAACAGCCACCCCGATCCCAAGGCATACGACGTTCCCACGCAGACTGAGTCGCTCGAAGACTCCCTGCACGAGGAAATTCTCAGCCTTCGCGGGACCGCTGCCTCGGCCACGGTGAACAACGATCCTCCCCTTGCACCCAAGACCGAACCCGTGGCCGATGTCGACGACGGGTTGGAAGAACCGGACTATGATCCGGTCGTTGAGACGAATCCCGCTCCCGTGCTGTGGGTCGCGGATGACGAAAACACGGGGATCACGGTCGACGATCGCGACCTCTTGATCATCGAAGAAGATCTCCAGGTCAGCGAGGGTGTTGTCGTGTCCGATAGCGACGTTGAAGCAGACGATTGTCCCGCTCCGACCGTCGACTTCCGAGCCATGCTGGCAAAGATGCGTTCTCCGGTCGGTTGAGCTCGTTCGCAAGTTTTCCCGTAAGAAGCAGTGCCTGGCATGAGCGATTTCACCCAACGGCCACTTCAACCCTTGGCCGACTGGACCGTTGCCTCCTGGCAGTCCCACAAGCTTGTTCCGCTTCTCGTCTGCCCGCCGGACTACAAGCTCAAAACGTGGTTCTTCCTACGCTATGCTGCGGCAATTCGTCAGCGTCTGACGACCAACACACCGATTGAGTTCAGCTTGCTGTCCGGTTCTCACGCGACACCCGCAGACGTGCTGTCGCGACGCTGGACATCTTGGCAGCTACGTAAGATCTTTGGTGATTCCAACGTGCGTCTTCGGCGCAGCCTCACGGTACCTCGGACCGTCACGGCCAATCGCCTGCAAGTTGTGATCGCAAGCGAAGGGCTCCCAGATCGCGAGGCACTTCGAACGCTAAAGTTGGAACCGGAGCTCACGCATCTGCCGCAGACGGCCTAGCCCACTGCGTCGCCACACAACGGGTCGTCCCGGGATGAGCATCACTCCGACCCAACCTACTGCTTTGTCTAATCTTGATTTTAGGATTAGCCGTGGGCGTTAGCCCAATGCCATCTATTTTGCCAATAATGCTTTATCGCCGGTGTTCCGAGACGAGATCGGCACAGGATTTGCGCCATTTCTGCCGGATTTCACGTCCGTGTTAATCTGGCAGGCAAACCGATGGACCCAGCAT
>JBCCYK010000241.1:0-10116 GCA_039189905.1 Planctomycetota bacterium | reverse complement strand
GTCGTAATAAGACAATCGGGTTCACGAGAGATCAAACCCGTGCCCTCCCCGAAATCTCGCTTCAGGCTCGATCTCGACCCTCCCTTCGCTGCGCGTGGGAAGGTGAATTGGGTGGCCGATCCTCGGGCTGTTGAGCCCGGCTTTTCGAGTGTCCAAAATGGCGGTATCGCGAGGAGCTTCACGGCGAGGATTAAGAAACAAACCGGCATGCGATTGTACTACACGGATCACTTCGAACTGCCTCTTCCGGAAGGCCATCGATTCCCGATGGACAAGTATCGAAGGCTTCGCCGAGCTGTGGTGGCGTCACCGACGCACCTCAACGACCCGCTCTTGGTGCCGCATGCGGCGACCGATGGTCAACTGGTTCTTTGCCACGATCACGATTACGTGAAACGCGTGGCGCTTGGCGAGCTTAGTCGTGCGGAAGTGCGTCGAATAGGGTTTCCTTGGTCACCAAAAATGGTGGAGCGATCGAGGCGCAGTACTGGGGCGACGCTAGCCGCTTCGCGCGCCGCCCTGTCGGATGGGATAGCCGCGAATTTGGCCGGCGGTACCCACCATGCCTTTGCAGATGCCGGCGAGGGCTATTGTGTCTTCAATGATGCGGCCGTCGCGATTCGGGTGCTCCAAAAAGAAGGGCACGTATCGCGTGCCTGTGTCATAGATTGCGACGTTCATCAGGGGAACGGGACGGCATCGATCTTCCAGAACGATCCATCGGTCTATACGTTTTCGATTCACGGCGAAAAGAACTTTCCGCTTCGAAAGGTGCCCAGCGACCTGGATGTCGAACTGCCCGATGGGACGGGTGACGCGGACTATGTCAAGGCACTGGAGCAAGGACTTTGGCAACTGGAGCGAGTGGGACCCTTTGATCTGGCGATCTACCTGGCGGGGGCTGACCCCTTTGAAGAAGACCGGCTCGGGCGTCTCGGATTATCGCTGAACGGATTGGCAACGCGAGATCGAAGGGTCATTCGATGGGCTGCTGGGCAGGGCCTGCCCCTAGCGGTCGCGATGGCGGGCGGATACTGCCCGGACATCGACAAGATTGTTGCGATTCACGCCCAAACTTTGGCAATCGCTTCGTTAGAAGCCCAGCAAACCGTTCGCGAAGCAAGGAAAATCAATTAATATTCTTAGGCGTGTAGGAGTGGCCACTGCCGCAGATGCCGTGGCGACTTGAGAAAGCAACATGCAATTCTTTTGATTCTCGCCCCGGTCCCTGTGGACTCGACCGAATGCCTTCGCTAACGAAGATTCTTCGCGATAGCCAGCAAGGCGACAGCAGCAAGACCGATCAGCTTTTCACGGCTCTCTACGACGATTTGTGTCGACTTGCCGGCAAATTCCTGCAGAACGAGCCACAACGCGGTCGGCTTTCAAGTTCATCGCTGGTCCATCAGGCTTATGTTCGGATGGTTGACCAATCCGAAGTGGACTGGCAGGGCAAAACGCATTTCTTCGCCATTGGGGCGACGGTGATGCGTCGCATCTTGGTGGATCATGCTCGGAAGACGCGTTCGCTCAAGCGTGGAGGCAATTGGAAACGGTGCGAGATAGACGACAACGTGACCTTTGAGTTGCACAAGGATGAGGATGTCGTTTTGTTGGACGAGTTGCTTGATCAGCTGGCCGAGTTAAGCCCGCGACAGTCCAAAATCGTCGAGTTGAGATTCTTTGGCGGGATGACCATGAAGGAGATTGCCGCGGAGATCAATCTCGGATTGCGTACCGTCGAGAAGGAGTGGGCGATGGCGCGGGCATGGATGCGACGTGAGATGCGGGAAGAAGCGCGGGTCGAAACCGATTGATCGTTGTAGTATGAGCGCGGAACGCCACCAGCAGATCAGCAATTTGTTTTGGGAAGTCTGTGACTTGGTGCCCGACGAGCAGTTTGCGGCGTTGCAGGCACGCACGACAGACCAAGATCTCATTACCGAGGTCGCTTCCCTGCTTCAAGAGCACAACGCGCAGGCAGCAGAGCAGGAAGGCCAGAACGTCGCGCCGCTTCCGGATAAGGCGCTGATCGATGAAACGGCGTCACTTGAGTGCCCAGGCGAGGACGCCGCAGGCTCACAACCGCTTGGTCGTGCAACCAACGCTGCTCGTGATGGTTCCACGGCGACCGTTGTTAGCAGTGAACGAACGCACGCGATACCGCGGTTTGCCCTCGAGAAGCCCGACGAGGATCAGGATGTTGAGTCGCTGGATCGGATACGATCCGACATGCTGGCTCACATGGGTTCGACTAGCAAGCGTTCGCTAGCATCCGCGTGTTTACGCATGGTTCTTCCTTGGGGCGCGGTAGTGGTTGCTTTAGCGTCGCCAGGTTGGTGGCTGGCCAGTCGCTGGCAGCAGAAGCATATCGCACACGAACGCTTGCAAGATGTTGCCCTTGTGACCGCGACCAGGAATGCGATTGGGGCTCGCATCAATCAGTCCATTGAATCCCATAGAACGCTCTCCGTGGCCGTGAGCCAGGACGCCGAGATCCGTGCGGCAATCCAAACGCTCTTAGAATTGCCCGATGACGAACGTCGAAGCAGTTCTGTTGACTCAAGTCGCTTACGTCAGGGTGTTCATGCCGCGATTCGTCGCTCCCTGAGCCTTGTGGTGGACTCGCTTCGGACCCGATTGGAGAAACGCACCGCTGACCCGGAGTGGAAACCACGATATGTGGTATGGGATCGAACGATGACAATCGTGGCCAGCTGGCAGGAGGGCCTCGGCGACGTCAACAGTCGCGTCCATCCTGACGGTGCTGCCAACCTGGCGCGCGTCTTGGCGGAGCAGCCAGTTTTGTTTGGGCCCGCCCTCTTGAATGAGCCGGTCCCGGGTTTTCGACCCGAAACGGATCAACCTGTCATGGGCTGGATCGTCCCCGTGTACCTGAAATCACAGGACGGCATGGAAAGAGATGCCCTACCCTCAGCTGCCATGTTGATTCGAGGGCTGGGCTTGTTTGACGAAATCGATGGCAACCTCCGCATCGATGCCATGGAGAACAGCCTGGACGCGTACCTGGTTGACTCCGTGGGGACCATGCTCACGAACAGTCCAGCTCTCTTCCGTCGGCGATCCTTGGTATCCGTTCCGGAAGACACGCCATCAAAGCCGGCGGGTCCATCAAAGACCTTGGAGCCGGCCAAAGACTTGGGCGTTGCTTGTCAGTATCTTGTTGCTGAACCGATGGAAGATGCAGGGCACCAAACGAGCCGCTTTCGTAATGCCGAGACGGTGGTTTCCGACGCATGGTTGAACATCCTAAGGATGCAAAGCAATCGGCTAACACGTTCTGCGGCTGCTTGCTCGCGCGGGCAGACAGGCATTGGGAGCGAACCATATCTCAACTATTTGGGTGACATGTGTGTTGGGGCATGGTTCCATCTTCCAGTCATGAGCGGGGGCTTGATCGTGGAGCGTACCCAGATGCAACCAAGCAAACTCCGTTTGTCCACGTGGCTGTGGTCACTGGTTTGGACACTTTGGGCATCCACCGCGTTGTGGTACCTGAGATCCCGGTTGCTAAGAGATTTAGGGCCGGCTCGCGTGCAAGCTCAACCGCTTGAACGATATGAGGTCCTGGAAGAGATTGGCGCGGGAGGGATGGGGTTGGTCTATCGCGCGAAACACCGTGATCTGGGACGCGAGGTCGCGCTCAAGCTACTGCGGTCCGACAGAACCAACCCTGATGACCGTCAACGTTTTGATCGCGAAGCGCGGCTCGCGTCGATGCTGAAGAATCCGCACAGTGTGAGCATCCACGATTACGGCCGAGACGAACACGGACGAGCCTTTTGTGTGATGCAATTGCTGCAAGGTTTGACGCTCTATGAGGTCGTCACGCGCGGAGGCTGTCAACATTGCGGACGCGTCATTTGGGTTCTTAGACAAATATGTCGAAGCATCGCAGAAGCTCACCAGCGAGGCTTGATGCATCGTGATCTCAAGCCTCAAAACGTGATGTTGCAATGGGACGAATTAGTGGGCGACTGGGCAGTCGTCTTCGATTTCGGGCTCGCGAAACCCTTGGAGTCGTCGCCCGACATGTTTCAGACCGCCGAAAAGATTTGGGCCGGAACGCCCATGTACATGGCACCCGAACGGTTTCGCCAACCGACCCTGATGGACCCGCGGTCCGACATCTACTCGATCGGTGGGATCGCTTACTTTCTGTTGGCTGGTCGACCTCCCTTTGCTGATTGCGATCCAGAATCCATGTTTGCATTGATTCTCTCAGATGAACCGACGGAGATCCGAACGCATCGAGGTGAGCCAATTGATTCACGGCTCGATCACCTCGTAACGCGATGTCTCGCCAAATCAGCAAGCGACCGATACGCATCTGTCGGCGAGATCACAGCCGAACTGGAGGAATTAGCTGCGACATACCTATGGGACCGCCAACGGGCCGCGGATTGGTGGCAACGCCATGCAGCCGAGCGAATGGCCCCGGAAATGGACGGGCCATGAGTCAGGCTTTGCGACAGACAACCGGTTTGCGACGTCGAGGGTATAACTCGCGACACAAGCCGCAACGCGTCCCGTCGCATCCCCGGGCTGTGCAATGCTCACGCCCATAGAAGATGATTTGCAGGTGCAGTTCGTTCCAGCTGGATTCTGGGAACAGCTTTTTCAGGTCCGCTTCGGTTTGCTGGACGCTCTTGCCATTCGTCAATCCCCACCGCTGCGCAAGGCGATGGATGTGAGTGTCAACTGGAAAAGCCGGCACACCAAAGGCTTGAGACATCACGACACTCGCGGTCTTGTGGCCCACACCTGGGAGCGATTCCAGGGCTTCCAAGTCCGCAGGGACTTCCCCGCCATATCGATCCAGGAGCATTCGAGACAACCCGATGATGGATTTTGCTTTCTGTTTTGCCAGCCCCAGGGTTCGAATGAATTCGTAGACGGTCGGTTCGCCAATGCGGAGCATTTCCGCGGGGTCATTCGCTGCCTCAAAAAGCGCAGGCGTGACTTCGTTGACTTTCTTATCGGTGCATTGTGCCGACAACAGCACCGCGACCAGCAGCGTGAACTCGTCTTGATGGTCCAGGGGGATCGGGGGATCAGGGTAGAGCGCCGACAGTCGTCGCCGAATCAGACCCGCCCGTTCTTTCTTCAACAAGTTGGCACCCCGTTGGGTCGATGACCGGAACACACGGCAAGCCGCGGGAGGGTGATCTTGGTGTGGCTGCGTTTCAGTGGTGGTGATCGGCGAGAAGTGTCCTAAATCTGATAGTTTAACTCGGGCGCGAGCTCTTCGGATTCGCCATCGCCTCCTCGCAAACGCAGTTCGGGCTTTTCGAGCACAACCGTGGTTCCCGGTGTAACACTTCGTGTCAACCACACACTGGAGCCGATCACGGAATCTTTGCCAACGACGGTTCGCCCACCTAGGATCGTCGCGTTCGCGTAAACAACCACGTTGTCTTCGATGGTCGGGTGCCGCTTCTGCC
This sequence comes from Planctomycetota bacterium, assembly GCA_039189905.1. Classification (GTDB taxonomy): domain Bacteria; phylum Planctomycetota; class Planctomycetia; order Pirellulales; family Pirellulaceae; genus Rhodopirellula. The sequence goes on along the minus strand of JBCCYK010000241.1, from coordinate 4,651 downwards.
CGCGGATCAGCTGTCCTTCCGCATCCGTTGGGAATGACAACGCTCCCAAGGTCACACCTTGATACAGCTTGACGTAGCGACCGATCTCGCAGGTTTCGCCGATCACGACACCAGTGCCGTGATCGATGAAAAAGTACTCCCCGATCGTCGCACCGGGGTGAATGTCGATTCCCGTTTGTTGGTGGGCAAATTCCGTCAGCATTCGTGGGATAAAGGGCACATCCAATGCCAGAAGCTCGTGAGCAATCCGATAGACGGTTGTGCCTTCGAATCCCGGATAACAGAACACCACTTCGTCCGTGGTGCGGCAAGCTGGGTCGCCATCAAACGCTGCCTGCACATCGGTGTTAAGTAGTTGTCGCAACTTAGGAATGCGTTTCAGAAACTCGATGGCCATTGCCTGACCCTTGGCCTCAAAATCAATCTCCGTTTCACAGTCCGTGTGTTTCTGTGTGACGCGATGTTCGTGTCGGAGCGCGCGTCCGATCTGCGTTGTCATCTTGTCATGCAGGCTGTCAATCAAACCACCAACGTGATAGCGGATGTTACCGGCGTGCAGGTTTGTGTGCCGGCGATAGCCTGGGTACAGGATGTCCTTGATGTCCATCAAGATTTCGACCACGGCCTCGTAGCTTGGTAGCGCGCAGTGACCGAGATGATTGATGGCATCGTCATCGGTATAAGTCGCGACGATCTGCTCGGTCAGGTCCGGAAGCTGTTCCTTCAGACGGAAATCGGAGGCCACGTCACGAATACCTTTTTGCGGGGATTGGCATCTGAAAACGACAAAACCGATCGGCACGGCCGATCGGCGTTATCTAACTTGGATCAACGAACCCATTGGCCTTGTTTGTTGGCTGCGCGGGCACGGTTCGATGGTCGGTCGCTCATGGTCCGATTGAAGGAGGGTTCGCGGAGAGGAAATCACGTGGACCGCGGAAGGAGTAGTAGGGATAAGCGACTTGGGCGGTCGGTGGTCCGGGAGTGAACGGTTGGTTTTGCAGAACCTTTGCTGCACGCTGACCACAGACGCCACCGGAAAGGTGATCGCTGTAGTCCATGCCACCTTGTTGCCATCGGAGTGTGGAAGGTGAACATCCGGTTCGTCCGCAGCCTGAGTGGCAACCTGCCAGCCGCCCACGCGACTTGCCCAGCAGGCCGCATCCACTCGCCTTGCAGGAATCGCCTTGGCAGTCCGCACACGCGTCTCCGCAGCCACAGTCATTGGAAGCTTGGCAGCCACAGCTACCTGTGGCTGATTGCGACATCATGGGCCCGCAATCGCTGCAACCCGATCGTGTGTTGTGGTGCAAACACCCCGTGCTCACCATCATCAGGCTCGTCACCGCTCCAACCATTAGCCAGCGATTCATACCGGGATCCTTCCGCGTTTCGAAACCACGTTCATCCATCACGTGGTGTATGTCTGGGTCTGCCAACAAACACGAAGGGTGGGTCTGCTACCAATCGTGTTCGTCGGTGGAATCGGCAAAGCGCAGGATCACGATACAAACAATCGCTGTAACCCGACGAAGATCTCACGCGGACACTCGTTACAAGTTTCCCATCTTGCCAAATGCGTGCGCGATGGGGTGTCGAGTGGGACTGGATTGAGATCAACGCCCATTGTCGCCCCACCACGATGGATTGGACCAGGCTCACCGTCTACGGGTTCGCCGGATGGCATTCGTTTTGCGGGCTGCCGCTGGGAGAAAAACACAAAAAACCGACGCCTGCCATGATGGGCGGACGTCGGTCTGTGAATTCAATCGGGTCGCACGCGACCAGCGCCATGGGCGTCTAAATCAGGCACCCACCGGCACGTTGGCCGACTTCACGGTCGTGATAATGGCGCTTGCGACCATGTAGGGATCGGCGTTTGAAGCTGGGCGACGGTCTTCCAACCATCCCTTCCAGCCTTTCTCGACCGTCGCGATCGGGATCCGAATCGACGCACCACGATCGGAGATCCCATAGCTGAACTTGTCAATCGACTGGGTTTCGTGAAGGCCCGTCAGACGCTGGTCGTTATCGGCACCGTAGACGTCGATGTGTTCCTTGATGCGCGGCTCAAATGCCTGGCAAATCGCCTCATAGGTCTCCTTGCTTCCGCAGGTACGCAGCGTCGTATTAGAGAAGTTGGCGTGCATTCCACTGCCGTTCCAGTCGCCTTTGACGGGCTTGCAGTGATATTCGATCGAATAGCCGTACTTCTCGGCGGTGCGGTCCAGCAGGTAGCGAGCGACCCAGATTTCGTCGCCCGCCTGGGCGGCACCCTTCGCGAAGACCTGGAACTCCCACTGTCCCATCATCACTTCCGCGTTGATCCCTTCGACGTTCAAGCCTGCTTCGAGGCACAACTCGAGGTGTTCTTCCACAATGTCGCGACCGACTGCTTTGCCAGCGCCAACGGAACAGTAGTACGGGCCTTGGGGACCGGGGTATCCTTCCTTGGGGAAACCGATCGGCTTGTCCGATTCAGGGTCCCAGATCGTGTATTCCTGTTCGAAACCGAACCAAAAGTCGTTGTCATCGTCGTGGATCGTGGCTCGGCCATTGGTGCGGTGGGGCGTGCCATCGGCATTCAGCACTTCGCACATCACGAGGAATCCGGTGCCAAGTCGGCCTGGATCCGGGCAGCAGAAAACAGGCTTCAGCAAGCAATCGCTTGCGCCGCCCGGGGCTTGCTCGGTCGAAGAACCGTCAAAGGACCACATGTCGGCGTCTTCCACATTGCCGCTGAAGTCGTCGACGATTTTGGTCTTGCTACGCATACTCTGAGTCGGTTGGTAACCGTCGAGCCAGATGTACTCCAACTTGCATTTGGTCATGGACGCGTGTCTCCTGTGGAGGAAATTCTGCTAACAAACAGATGAAAGGAACTGAAACGGAAGTACGGCTCTACCCACCGCCACTTTGGGCAACCGGCCGCCACTTCGCTCCAGGAACGTCCAGGCCGCTTACCGCCAAGTCACCTCAAAATAGCGGAATTTCGATCGCATTCCAGAGGGCCAGAGGAGGCTTCCCGACGGTTGCTAAACAATGCCGGATCGACCGATTTGGGCGCTCGCGTTACGCTCTCCCGGCGTGTACCAAAGTCTCCCTGAGGGTTTGATTGGGCAAGCCGTTTCAGGGTTTTGGCTTACCGCTGTCACAAGCAACCTAAATCAGCTTCAATGCTGACTTATGATCCTTCGCTGGTATCTCCTGTATCAAGGAACGCTCAGGATGTCGGATTCCCCCAACCCCTTTCAGCGCCCGCCTGCGGGCGGCAACGACCCGCTTCGTGCCGAGTTGGCAGGTGAACCGGTGAAAAAGAAATCTCGACTGTGGCTCTGGATACTGGTGATTGTGCTGGGCGTAGGGGCGCTTTCGGTCGCCTTGTGCTGCGGCGGTGGCTATTACGCCGCAACGCAGCTTTCAGGGATGGTTTTTGTTCCAGCCGTCAACCAAATTCCGGAAGTGCAGCAAGAGGTTGGCACCGTCGAATCGATGGCCATTGATTTTGGGGCCACGGTTGAAGTTGCCGAAGATAACCCCGACTTCGTGGTGTTCGAGATGCAGGGGACAAAGGGGAGCGGCAAGATCGCCATCAAGCCCGGGAATGAGGGTGAGATCGGCGAAGCGTTCCTGATTCGCCAAGATGGAACTCGAGTCACGCTTTCAACCGGTGGCGGTCCATCTACCAGCCTTCCGCCCGAGCCCTTGGAACCCGCGCCCTTGGAATTCGAGACCGAGTTGGATCCCACAGACGCCCAATTGCAGGAACTGGAATCGGCTCTCGACATTGGGCAGTAAGGAGGACACGTCGTTTGGGTCGCGTTGATTCGGGCCTAGTCGGACGGATTCCGCTGTTCGGTCACCTTTGCCCAACTCTTCATTTCATCAACGAACACTGTGCTCAGTGAAGAACATCGCGCGTTTGCCGCGCGGTGGATATCCCTACCCCTAGCCCCCCCTCAGGCAACCATCAAACATGAAGATCGCAACCTTTGAGACCAATCGCGGCACGATCCGTGTTGAACTCTTCGACGACAAGACGCCCATCACGGTCAATAACTTTGAATCCCTTTGCGAAAAGAAGTTCTATGACGGTCTGAAATTTCACCGTGTGATCGCAGATTTCATGATCCAAGGCGGATGTCCCCAAGGGACGGGGACCGGCGGACCAGGTTATCAGTTTGAGGATGAATTCCATCCTGAACTCAAACACGATGGCCCTGGAGTCCTGTCAATGGCCAACGCAGGCCCAAACACGCACGGCTCTCAGTTCTTCATCACGCACTTGGCGACGCCGCACCTGGACAATCGTCACAGCGTCTTTGGCCGTGTGATCGACGGTCAGGATGTCGTGGACGCGATCGAACAAGGCGATGTGATGGAGACCGTACGCGTCACTGACGCGGACTGATTGCGCTCAGGCCATGCTGCGGTTGCGGTGTCAAATGACCGACTGCAACGAGTGGCGCTGCCTTTCCTCACTGCTCTCGAAAACGATAGCCAACGCCGCGAACGGTTTCGATCAGGTCCGCTTTCCGGTTCATTTTTTTCCGAAGCGCGCGAACGTGGACGTCGATGGTCCTCTCGAGGACCATCGTGTCTTCCCCCAAGGCCGCGTCGACCAACTCGGATCGGTCGAACGCGCGACCTG
>JBCCYK010000240.1:0-10319 GCA_039189905.1 Planctomycetota bacterium | reverse complement strand
GGATTCACGCAGCGGTCCGTTGATTGAAACGGGCCCAACAGAAGACCCCATTTTTGCTGCTTTCCAGACCGCTGGCTTGCACGGGCGGACCCATAATGTGTACGTCAGACGCATGAATTATACCCAGTCGCAACCAAAGTGACCCTTGGAGCTGCTATTGCACCCGGGTGATCCCAGAAACGATGTCGTGTGCGAAAGCGCCGGTACGCAGGAAAGTCACCGTCTGATCGATCGCCGATCGCCGCAAGGGAAGGTCAGTGTGGATACCGGGAACGGTGATATGATCCGCTTGGTACTTCAAGTAGGTGTTCGGCAGTCGCACAACGCGATCGCCTTTGGCAGCATTGCTGGGTGAGTCTCTGAACCGAGCTCCCAACGCTGCGATATCCCCAGTTCTCAACTTGGTAACCGTTTCGATGAAGACGGTTCCTGATGCGGTGCATGATCATGGGTCTTGCAGCAAAACCATGCAGTAAGACCACGGTCTCGATTCCCTCAGGTGACCAGTGCATCAGGCCGTCGCCTCATTTGGATCCATCTCACCACGCTGACTGAACAGGATGAAGTGGAGCAGGATCGGCAGTTCATAGACGTTCAATCCGCTTCTCAATCCACGTTGCCGCGGTGAGTTGAATCCCGATCAGGGCGCCGTGGCACCGAATGCCGGCAACCCGGCCATGGCCACCAGCATGGCGTTGGAGGGTTTCTCGGAACTTGGTTTCGACCCGCGCGACGCGTTCGGAGACACCATGGTCAGCGCAAAACCTCTATGCCGACAACGCCGCCACATAACCGGATCGTGTGTCATTGCGTCGGCGCGTTCGAGCAACAAAGTCTGGGTCACCCCTCGCAAGAGCATCGATCATCTTCTGAGAAAGCATCGTTCCCGCCATCGGCACCATCATGTCCGATAAGCCTTTTCCCAACGCAAGGATGTCGGGCTGAATACCTCGTGATTGACACTGGATAAAAGGGCCCGTGCGGTACATTCCCGTTTGTATTTCATCGACCATCAGCCAGGCTTCATCCGGCAGCATGATATATTGCAACACGGGCGACTGGGTGGAGAACTGCACCGCACTGATCGAGGAAGCGGACGGAGTGCTCCGATTGCACTCGCTGCCAGGATGTTTTGCGGTCGTGAGACTTGCGGACTGACCTACCAGGTGAAGGGCTGACGAGCAATCTGAGAGGCCAGTTGCCGGTGAAGACGAATGGCAACCCACATCGTCAAGTCCCGTATCTTGGGACCACCCCCGGTATTCGATTGCCCTGCCGTATCCAGCCGCAGCGAAGCGAGACCCAGTCTCCGATCAAAGGGGGATCGCGAGACGACAAGATTCTGCACTTTCGCGATCGGTATGAACTGCGTCGTCCGAGAAAGCCAGCCTCCGCGCACGACCAGATAACGGCGCCCCACTCGATAAAGCGAATGTTCGTACCACTTTCGATTCAGGAAATAGACGACAACGCAAGCTGGCAACGCTAGAAGTGTCGCCACCGGCACCCAGCCGGCGACCGGCAAGATCAACAAGCACACCAACATCACGCCTTTTCGCGTTCCACGTCCGATGGTTCGCGGGGACGGGCGCCTCCACGCCGCGTTCTCCGAGGATAATCCACGAAAGACATTCTCAACGACGCATGAGGCCACGGAACGAGAAACGATGGGCAGCAGTACCTCACGTTTGCTTCGGTTTTCCTGGGCTTGGTGGTCCCCGGCGCTATCCGCATACACCGAAGCTAGGCCGAAACAGCGACGCAGAAGCCCCTCTTCTGTTTGAACGGTCTGCAGCCTCAGTCTCGACATCTGATGCCGCTTGCGCGCGAAGAGGCCGTGTTCGATATGAAGTTGATCCGCATTCCGTCGAAGGCGAAAATCATAGAACCGACATACGAACGCAAGCACCGATACGACCAAGCCAAAGCCGACGTAGAGTAGACCTTTGCCCAGCGAGTCTTCCAACAGGAATCTCGCCAGGCCTTCGAATGGACCGAGGTCAGGGAACCATCGGCGAAGGGCAGTCTCAAGTCGCGAGAAAGGATCGACTCGTTCCAGCCAGTCACCAGCCTGAAGCCAACTGTTGGCCGCAGTTTGGAAGTAGAAAAGTGTGCTTGCCAAGCCGACGATCCCGGCGACCAGGTGGGACGTCATTCCACCGATCACAAGATCACGAAGTGTCAGGCGGCATTCAAAGTCCGCCGTAGCCGTGAGCGGTTTGGCACGCACGTTTGTGTGTTGGTCTGGGCGTGAATCGCTGAAGGTCGATAGCATCCGTTCGGCTTGCTGCATCGTCACGACATCGAGCCGCACTTCTTCCTCATGCTGGCCCGCGGTCGTCGCGTGAATCAAGGCAAGTCCAAACGGACGGTAGGCGAGCGGCTGCTCGAGCTTCATTTCTTGAATGCGATTCCATGGAATTTCCCGTTGTACGCGCTCAATCCAGCCAGACTTGACGACCAGAGCTTCCTCGGAAAACGCGAATCGCACCGTACGATGGCGAATCCATCCATGCATCAAGCCGGGGATGAGCACGAAACCAACGAAGCCCAAGAGAGCCACGGGCGGCGTCAGAACCAAACAGGCAACCATCGCTGGTACGATGCTGCTCGACAGGAGCCTGACCGATGGCAGGACCAGTGTGGCGATGTGAAGCTTACGTTCCGCGATCGACTCGTCCGACTGTTGGGTTTGCGGAGAAGGTTCTGGATTCGCTTCCATGGGCTGGTGATTCATCGAGCCATTACCCCGTCGCCGCCGGCCCAAAACTGGTGGAGTGCACCTGGTCGCGCACGAGCAGTAGGAGTTCCGAGTGAAGCTTGCGTGCGCGAAAGGTCGACAATCCTGGGATGTCATGCTGGGACTGCCCGGTTCCTGCCGTGTGAAGTTGTAGCTTTACAAGGTCCAATCGGCGTTCAATGGGTCCACTTGCAAGATCGACATGTTGTATTCTCGAGATGGGGATCGCGACGATCTGATGCCAGGCGACGCCTTTCCGAATCTCCAGAACTTCATCGCGTATTCGGAACGCCCATCGCTGGTATGCGTGCTTGGGATACACTCCATATGAAAACCAGCCGAGGAAGAAAAGGAACACCAGCGTTCCCGCCAACCAAAGACTTGCCGCCGCGACCGACGATTTCAGCCACAGTACCGCGAACACGATCGTTAGGATGCTCGCGAACGTGATCAACGCGATGGTCGACTGGATTCGCCATAACCATTGGACGTTCGGATCGAGCTGCTGCCACGCAATCGGCGACACGCTGGTAGGATTGGAACGCATCAAGGTGCCGGGTTAACGAGAAGACTGATCGACGCTGGAAACGGGCAAGTGACATTGAGTTGGTCTCGTTCCGAACCAGTCGCAGCCGAAACACTCAATCTCAAAGTTGCAGTAGGCTGTCTCGGCGGCGTTTGAAGGCGCTGAGCGAATTGAGATTCACCCCAGGTTTTCCCAGATCACACACTGATTCGGATACACGCCCCCATGCGGTACCCCGTCGACACCTCTGGATTCCAGAATGCGACGTCCCGGAACACCTTGGATTTGGCAGGCGTCATCGCGAACATGGGGATCTGAGACGAGGCGACAGGCAACCACCGCGTGTCGATCCGCCAATCGATAGTCCATTCGGAAGAGCCCGAGCTGTTCGTCAGTCGTTACCTCCAGGTTGCGCGAATCAAGCAATCCGGCGGCTCTCCACCGCCGACGCAGGTGGATCAGGGACTGATACCAACGCCGCATCACGGCATTTCCGGCACTTGCCGCTCCGATCTTGGATTGATCGAAGGCATCTGGCAATGTCGGTAAGTGTCCATTTGACCAATCGTGTTGGGGATATTCGCGCTGTCGACCCTCGATGACAGCGCGTTGCAACGTTGCATCTTGGAAGTCCACAAAGAAGGAGAATGCGTGATCGCAAGCGAACTCCTCGCCCATGAACAGCATGGGTATCGCGGGCGAGCAGAGGAGTAGCCCCGTGGCGGCAGCCTGCGTCTCACACGAGGTGATCTGATGAAGCCTTTGACCGAGCGGATGATTGCCAATGAAATCGTGATTCTGGATGCAGTAAATCAACTCCGAACGATCGATCGCACCGGAGTCGCCTTCATCACGACCGCGAAAGCCGCGTACGTCGCCGCGAAACACGTGTCCACGCTTGAGGACCATCGCCAAGTCCGAATGGGAACGGTACTCACGCGTTGTCAGGTGTTCCCCGGGCCGCAGGCTCGCAAAAACGCTGTGCAGAAAGTCATCGCACCATTGTGCGGTGAACCCGTGGCCGGACGACTCCACCTCGCGGCACATGTATTCGTCATAGACGTTGCTCTCCGCAATCATATGCGCCGGCCGACCCGTTCGTTGGGACCACTCGTTAACGGCAGTGCTCAACTCCGTGACGATATGGGGTTCCGAATCATCTGCCATGCAGTGGATCGCGTCGACTCGTAACCCGTCCACGTGATATTCGTCGAACAACATCAAGGCACTTTCGACGACGAAACGGCGCATGGGTTTTCCGTGCTCCGGATCATCGACGTTGGGCGCTCCGCCCCATGGCGTTTGATGTCGCTCGGAAAAATACGGTCCATACTGATCCAGGTGGTTGCCTTCCGGACCCACGTGGTTGTAAACCACATCAACAATGACCAGCAGACCGCGACGATGAGCTTCATCCACAAACCGGCGAAAGTCGCCCGGTCGCCCCAACGCTCCCATCGGCGCATACCAATAAACACCGTCATAGCCCCAATTCCAACGTCCCGCACAGGCCGCCACGGGCATGAGCTCGATCACGGTGACGCCTAGCTCTACTAATTCGTCCAAGCGATCAATCGCTGACTCAAACGTTCCTTCTCGGGTAAAGGTTCCGAGGTGGCATTCATAGATGATCCAGTCGCGTCGATCGTGACAGCGTGCCACGTCATCATGCTGCCACGCGTATTGTGGATTGATGACCTCGGAGGCACCGTGGACGCCATCGGGCTGATAACGCGAAGCGGGATCGGGAAGCGGTTCACTCCAGTGTTCCTGATCAACCCAGTCTGAATGGTCTTCCGCATGAGGGACCTGACCAAAGCGAAACCGATACCGCGAACCGGGTGGGACACCATCAACAGTCGCCTCGTGAAAGCCATCCTTCACGCGATTGAGCGGTTCCAGTCGGCTGTGTGTTCGATTGCCCGGATGGGTTGTTTCTTGCGAATGGATCTCGACGGCGACCACCTTCTTCTCGGGTGCCCACACGCGAAAGCGCGTCTTTCGATGACCCACCGGTACCGCCCCAAACTGACGATCCATGGTGGGCTCCGTGTCTTGTGTGATCGGTGTGGCCACGGAGCCCTCCTCTAAGCCAGTCAGCAGCCCAAACCACCGCATGATGTCCAGGACCCCGAGTGTGCTCGGACTCTTGCTCAGGAACAATCGATCGAGCCAACCTGCTTTGCGATGCGATTCTTGAACGCGGGCAGCAAGGGAACGGTCGGCATTGCCAACCAACCCGCTGCAGAAGCCGGCCGTCAGGGCATGCAGGTCGTTCGAAGAGTCACCGCAGAAGAGAACTTCGCAGGGACGCAGGTCAAATTCCCTGCACATCCACTCCAACGCCCAAGCCTTGGAGACCCCAGCGGGTAGCACGTCCACGAGACCACTGCCATGGAACGGGTCGATGCTCGCGATCACTCCAAGGGGCAGCTCACGTTCTGACAGGTAGTCCTCCAATCTCTCGCGACTTGCTTCCAATTCAGAGGCATCGACGTAGTAGCTGAGTTTGTTGTCACCTTGCTTCTCAGCTTCCTGTAATCGAAACCCAGGCAGGTCTGCGATGCGACTTCGCACGTCGTTTAAGTCACAACCTGCGGTCAGCTTTGCCAACGCCCGATCGTATGAGTGTTGCCGCACATATGCGACGCCAGCGACCTCAAAGCGATCATCGCCCGCACCGTCTTGCTCGATCGCAACGCGTTGATAGCAAGAGGCCCCAACATCGCAGAGAACCGTCTCGGGCAACGGTGTCTGGAATGTGTCCATGGCCTCAACAACCGAGGCCATGTGCCGTCCGGTCACAAAGACGAGCGGGCACTTGGAAACGGCAAACCAGTCTCCCAGGACACGCATCGCCTGCATGGCGGCGGGGTCCTCAACCAGGGGAAGCAACGTTCCGTCCAAGTCGGTCGCCATGCACCGCACCCGAACGTCCAGAGATTGACGTTCGAACTGGGAATAGCGGACCGGACCATCTGCGATCCGATCACCCATGACGTTGTCTATCGAAGGCATCTCTATCACCCGGGGAACGTGTGGCGACGCGTTTGCTTCGCACGGAATCCGTTCTCTCCAGTGTTGCACATTCTCACGAAATTCACACGCCTGAGGCGACCAAGTTCGAACTATGCCTCATGTGTTGACAGCGGATACTGGGTGATGTCCCGGATGGGTGTTTCCAGAATCTCCCAGAGGCGACGATAAGCTTGGGTGAAAAGCCGGACGGAGTCTTGGACCTGGTTGAAATCCATCAAACGCCGGTCGAAATCGCCTTCGACGAACACGGGTTCAAAACGAGGGTCTTCGATGTACTGTGACAGAACAGCATTGCATCGAAGATGTCGCTCGGGATGGAGATGCAGTTCCTCGGCAGGGATCAATCCAGCCACAAAGCGGAGGTAGAGATCACTATCGACAATCGAGGTCACGTCGCCGCCACACACATCGCATCGATAGCCTTCGTCGCATTTGGCCATGCCGGTCAAACCGTTTCTTGCGAAGAAACGTCCCTGGAGCAACGAGTTCAGTCAGAAGTGGGTTGGTTTGCGGCCAACGCATTGGATGCTGAGATCGGTTGGGCGTCTTGCGCTAGCCAGTCTCGTATGACATCCGGCTCGGGCGTGTCACAGGGGCGGAACTTGGTGGTGCGTCCATCTGCCTCGTCGTAAAGAATCATGGTTGCAGGCGCCAGTTCCGCTGCATTGGGCGAATCGATCATCAGGGAAGAATCCGCCGCACTCAATTGACCGACGATGCGGATTTCCAGATCGTGCTGGCTTTGTCGCGGTAGGAAACGCCCAAGCGTTTCGGCATTGCTCACGACGACGATGACATGAACGTTGACGGTCGGCCCCTCTCGCAACACCGTTTGAAAGGCCACCGGCGCGGAATCACCGCCCGCGCTGTCGAGAGAAAAAGAAAACGAATCATCCTGCCTCAGGTCCCGAAGTCGCTCCAGGGAATCAACGACCAACAGCACGGGCTCGCCCAAGTCCACCGCATCTGGGTCCTCGGCGGACTTCAGCAAGTCCAAACGACGTTTCACTTCGTCGGCGAGCATTCGGGTCTCCGCCTCAACATCCCTCGGCTTGATGGCGTGATGCGGGATGCAACAAGCTTCTAGCCACTCGCGGATGGGTTTGCCCTCATCGGCGCGCGAACCATCGAACAGATTGAGTTTCAAAGCGGGTTGATGACGGATCGCGACGCTGATGATGCTGCCCAGCAAACCGATCCGCGCCCTTGGCGGCGCGACCACCAAGGCATTGCGTCCACTCGACCCAGCCAAGCTGAGCACCGTCGGGGGTCCCAGTTGCACGGATTCGCCTAGCAAGCCAACAATCCGGTCCGCAGGCGATGCCGCATCCAAAGCCTGCTGTGCGAGGACCCCATGGAACTTAGCGGGGCGATTGCCCTCAAAAACGATCATCGGCGCTAGGGACCGCAAGTGGTCGACATCACGCTGGTGAATCTCCGTGAGCATAATCTCCTGATCTTCGGCCGTCATCCACGCGACTTGGAAGGGATGATTGCCTTCGACTAAGCCTCCGGCATCGTTATAAATGGCTTCCCCAGGGCGCTGAAGCAACTTGGCGGCCGTGTTGTCGTCGCTCAAAATCAGGGCCGCATCCGATTCACCGCACTGAAGTGCGATTCGAACCGCCATCTGGCCCAGCGTGGCGCGAGGAAGGCTATTTGCGCCTGCCAGGGATTGGCTGCTCAAGATCACATGGATCCCAAACGAACGCCCTTGTCGTACCAGTCGGTCTAGCAAAGCCGTGCAGTCGGCGGCTAAAGCGTCATCGCGCGTAAACAGTTCTTGAAACTCATCGATGAGCAGCATCAGGCGGGGCATCGGTTCGTCGCGGCGTTGCTGACGAAAATCCGCAACCTCCTGGACACTGGCGGCACGAAACAACTCACCTCGCCGTGTCAGCTCCGCGTCCAAGCGCTGAAGCACACTGCGACCAAACTCCCGCTCACTCTCGATCCCAACGACGCGGACGTGGGGCAACGCGGCATCAGCATAGACCTTGAACTCAACGCCTTTCTTAAAATCGAGCAGATAGAATTGCAATTGATCCGGCGTGTAGCGTGACGCACCTGCGGTGATGATGTCGTGCAAAAGCGTGCTCTTGCCGGAGCCGGTCTTCCCGGCAATGACCACGTGTTGACGCACACCTTCGCCCAACTTCAATCGGGATTGACGACCGGCACCCTGACTGCCAATGAGAACCTCGATCCCATGATCGGTGTTGGGTTCTGATTCGTCATCCAGCTGCTGTTCGGCTAGGAGATCACGCAATGGCACAATGACTCGTCCCGCCTCCAAAGAGGCTTTGCCGAGGCGTCGTGCCAGGGCACCGCGAATCTCGGGCGTGGGAGCGGGGCCCGGTTGGAAGCCCCATGCCCCGAGCCCTGTGTTGCAATGCCAACGGAGCTGCTTCTCACCCCGATCGTCTGCGATCGCATCCAAACTCAGGTGCAAGACGTCGTCACCCGATGGTTCCGGAAGATCGGATGGCCATGGTTTCCCTTTTTCCACCACCATGACCACCAGGACGCCGCATCGTCGACCGCTACGAATCAGTGACATCAGATTGGAATAAGCGTCGCGTGACAGTCCCTCTGGGAAACCAACGGCCGCCACCGCGTGGTAGGGCTCCGCTAGCGCGCCCGCCACCGCGTTGTAATCCTCAATGCGTTCAAACGCATCCCGCAAACTCGCTTGCAGCACGTCTTCCACATGGTGGGTCAGCTCTGACAATCGCGTGGCGATCTGCTCGCCCGTCGTCCAGACCCGGTGGTGGATCATTGAGGGATCATGATCCGCCAACGCCATGAAACCCGCAAAGTTCTGGCCTCGTCCGATTGAGTCCAACAGCGTCACCTTGGTCCGCCCCGGTCGGGCTGCGGACAGAAGCCGCCAAAGCAACTGATGCGCGACATCCACGCCCGCGTTCAAGTGTGCGTTGGGAACTTCGATCATCACCGCACTGTGCCGCCGACGATGGATGGCCACGGGCATGGCATGAGGCACCGCCAGTTCCCGAAAGAAATCGTGCCGCATGGCACCGTTGACTTGCACGGATGCGAGCTCGTGCTCGGTCGGCGGTTGACCCTCGTGCTGTTCGACCAGGGCGGCATCGAGCTGTGCTCGAAAGGGGCCCCCCAGAGGCACGGAACCCAACGGCAGCCAATCCACGACCGCGCGGTCGCTCAAGGGAGCATCGACCACTTCGTGCCAGGCCGGGTAGCGATACTGGGTCAACTCGTTGGCGTTTGCGATCCTTTGGAGCCCTCGCTGCAGCCCCGCTTGCAAACGGCGACTGAGACGATGCAAAGCTTCCTGGCGTCGCTGTTGGGCGGTCATCCGCAGCTGCCCGGCGGACTGATCGCTCGCACTAAGCTTCTGCTGAATCTGATTCGCGGTGAGATCCGCTCGTTCTCGCATCGTCGCTTGCAACGTTGCGAATCCACTCTGGAAGTGCTGATTGGCTTCCTCCAGTCGTGCTGTCAGCAGGGAATGCTGTTGGGCGTGTTCCGCTTGAATCTGCGCGTCGACCTCCGCGATCTGTTCGGTTTGCCATCGTCGCGCTTCCGCCACGTGGTCTTTACGACGCTGTACCAAATCCCTCGACGTTTCCTTGGCTACGCGCGTTGAAATGTTCTTCGCCTGCTTTGTCGCTGCCTCCGCCGAACGCAAGATGCGTTCGCTCAAGGGATGCAACAGACGCGTGCTGCGGCGCAGTGGAATCTGAAGCGCGGCAAAAACGGTGAATCCAACCACACCTGCGACAGGAATACCGGCCATCATCCATGGCACCAAAGGTTCCGCCTTCATGGCGAATGCCCCAAAGGCCCAGCAAGCGATGATGACGGCCACTGCGGCGGGAAGATAGAACGAATCAACGGTCTTCGCAGCGAAGCCACTGACCATCCGCTCGTTGACCTCTTGGAGGCGTCCACGATGCCGATAGACCATCGCCACGGCGTCACGAACACTTTCGGGAGCCGCCTCCGTGAACTCCTCGTGAGGGTTCTTTGGAT
>JBCCYK010000239.1:0-10351 GCA_039189905.1 Planctomycetota bacterium | reverse complement strand
GAGCCGAGAATCCACGGCTCGGAGAGCCGAGCTACGATCAACGCAGACCTGGAATCAAATCGGAACCAACCACTAGGACTTTGCTTCGGCCTTGAGAGCCGCCACCCGTTCCTCGGGCGTCCGTTTGGCGATGAGTTTCTCGGCCGTGCCACCCGCAGCGGTGATTTTCTCCTCAGCCGTCTTGCTAAAGCGGTGGGCCTGGACCGTTAACTTCTTGGTCAATTCGCCATCGCCCAGGATTTTCAGTTCATCAAAACGTCCCTTGGCAATGTTCTTCTCCGCCAAGGCGGCCAACGTGACCGTGTCGCCGTCCGAAAAGCCCGCATCCAGCTTGCTGACATTGACGGCAAAGACCGTGATTGCCCAGCGGTTGTTGAAACCACGTTTGGGAACGCGACGAAACATGGGCATCGCACCACCCTGGAAGTTGGGCTTGCGGCTGTAGCCACTCCGGCTCTTGTGCCCTTTGTGACCTCGACCGGATGTCTTGCCGTGTCCGCTGCCGGGACCGCGACCGATTCGTTTTCGCTTGCGGTACTTCGTGATCCCGCGATGGACGTCGTTAAGTTGCATCGTTCAGACTAGGGGTAAGTTGGTCACATCGCGGCGGTGCCGCGTCAATCAGAAGATCGGGTGAAACCTGCTGCGCGCTCAGGCTTCCACCAGTTCTTCGGGGGTGAGGTTTCGCAGGGCGGCCACCGTTTCACGCGTTCGAAGCTTGCTCATCGCGTCGATGGTCGCCTTGACCAAGGTCACGGGATTATTGGTCCCGTAGGATTTGGTAAGAATGTCGTGGATGCCGGCAGCCTCGCAGACGGCGCGAACGGCTTCCCCTGCGATGATACCGGTACCGGCCCCGGCCGGAATCAACAAGACTTTGGCGGCACCGAAGTGGCCCCAGACCTGATGCGGGATCGAGCCATCAACCAAGGGAACGTAGATTTGACTGCGAGTGGCCTGCTTCGTGGCCTTCTGAACACTGGGCGGAACTTCGTTCGCCTTGCCATAGCCCCAGCCAACTTGTCCGTTGGCATTTCCAACCACGACCATCGCAGCAAAGCTGAAACGGCGGCCCCCTTTGACCACGGCAGCACAGCGTTTGATCTTGATCACGCGATCGATCATGTCGCTGCCAGGCGCGGCTTCGTCGTTGTTGTTCTTGCGTTTATTGCGTGCGTTGCTCATGTCAAATCGACCGTGCGATGATGTCGTCTACTAGAATTCCAAACCACCCTCGCGTGCGGCATCTGCGAATGCCTTCACACGACCGTGATACTTATTGTGTCCGCGATCCATCTTGACCGCCTTGACGCCTGCGTCTGACGCTTTCTCTGCGATCAGCTTGCCAACCAGGGCAGCGGCGTCGCAATTGCCACCGTTCTTGGCCTGATCACGCACCGCCTTGTCACGAGTGCTGACGCTGACCAGCGTCTTTCCAGCGTCGTCGTCGATCACTTGACACGTGAAGTGCTTCAGCGAGCGATTGACGCACAATCGCGGGTGATCCGCCGAGCCACGCGAACGCGACCGAACGTGGCGACGACGGCGAAGGCGCCGACCTTGAATCTGTTTGTTCTTGTCCATCGTAAAACTCTCTTGGGGCAACTCTACTTGGTCGCGGCCTTACCTGGCTTGATCTTGACGTGTTCGCCTTGATAGCGAATGCCTTTGCCTTTGTAGGGTTCTGGTTTTCGCAGCGCCCGTACCTCGGCCGCAAATTGACCCACCAACTGCTTGTCACAACCCTGAACCACCACATGCGTCTGATCTGGGCACGTGACGTTCAACGCGACCGGGATCTTCTTGTGGAGTTCGTTTGCGAAGCCAACACGAAGCTGCAGGGTGTCACCACTGATGGACGCCAGATAGCCGACGCCGACGATCTCGAGCTTCTTTTCATAGCCCTCGGTAACGCCCACCATCATGTTCGCCAAGATCGCCCGGGTCAGACCATGGCATTCCCGCGATGGTCGCGTGTCGTCTCGCCGAGTCACGCTGGCCTCTTTGGCTTCTTCATCGACCGAAACCGTGACCTCGGGGCGATGTGTGAAGCTGAGCTTGCCCTTGGGACCTTCGACCTGGACCGTGCGGTCGTCCACGCCAACGGTCACACCCGCTGGGATAGCGACTGGTTTACGTCCAATCCGGCTCATGATGTTCTAAGTGTGTGGGGAATGATTTAAGTGTTGCCGCGAAACGACGATCGCGTGTCAAGCGACCGGTGCTACCCGGCCGCCCATTCTGAGTGGTCAGGATACCTCGCAGAGGATCTCGCCACCCACCTTGTCGCGACGAGCCTCGCGATCGCTGATCACGCCTTTCGACGTGCTGATGATTTGAATGCCGAGTCCACCGAGAACGGGCTTGAGCTCTTTGCTACGGCTGTAAAGTCGGCGGCCTGGCTTGCTGATGCGTTTGATCGACTGAATGACGCGTTCACCATTCTGGCCGTATTTCAACTCCAGTCGCAGCGTTGAGACCGGCGCGGCCTCTTCCTCTCGCCAGTCCCAGATGTAGCCTTCACGCTTGAGCACGTCAGCAATCCCGCGTTTGACGCGGCTGGTCGGAATGTCAACGAAAGGCCGTTCGACACTCACCGCGTTGCGGATCCGCGTGAGCATGTCGGCGATTGGGTCAGTCATCATGGCCGGATATCCCCCGGTCTGTCGTTGGTTTGCGAGATCTTTGATTTACTTGCCACGGAATAACCTGTCTCGGTCGTCGGCAAACGAATTTGAAACGTCGTCAAATTCGAATGGGCCAAAGTGCAAAAGGGAAAGGATGAAGTTCTTGCTAAGCGGCGGCGTCGGCTGGCTGTTTGGCCTGCTGGAAAGGCATGCCAAGAAGCTCAAGGAGTTCCAACGCTTCCGGGTCCGTCTTTGCCGTTGTGACAAAGTTGATGTTCATTCCCTGCGGACGCGTGAAGCGGTCAGGGTTCAGTTCCGGAAACACCAATTGTTCGGTGAGTCCGAGTGTGTAATTGCCGCGGCGGTCAAACGCTTTCCGACTGATCCCGCGAAAGTCGCGGACCCGCGGCAGTGCGATGGCGACCAACCGATCCATGAACTCGTACATCCGTTGTCGTCGCATGGTCACGCGACAACCAATCGGCATGCCTTCCCGGAGACGAAAGCCGGCAACCGATTTACGGGCATTCGTGAAAACCGGCTTTTGACCGGAGATCAGCGTCATCGCCTCATAAGCCGTATCAAGAATCTTCTTATCACCGACGGCTTGGCCAACACCCATGTTCAGGGTGACCTTCTCCAAACGCGGGATCTGATGAGGGTTCTTGTAACCAAACTTCTCCTTTAGCGCCGCACGAATCTCTTCGTTGTAGCGTTGCTGCAGGCGGGGAATGTCGTTGGCCATGGAAATTCGAATTTGCTAGATGACTTATGCGGGGATGTGGTGGAGCGACATACGGCCCTGGATCAGGACTGACTGCGTCCTTCCTTTGCTGGAGCGATCTGCCCAAGACTGGTACCACTGGACCTTGCGTAACGCTCCTTGCTACCGTCCGCCAAAAAGCGGTACCCAATTTTTGACGGTTTGCCATCGCTGGGATCGACAATCATCACGTTGCTCACGCTGATCGGCATCTCCTTGCTAAGACGACCACCCTGGGGATTCTTCTGACTGGCGCGAACATGCTTCCAAACTTTGGCTGCACCTTCCACCACGACTCGGCTGCGTTTACGGTCAATCTTCAGGATCTTCCCACGGTGCCCTTTGTCGGCCCCGGCGATCACGATCACTTCGTCGTCGATTCGGAATTTCATGGGAGGAAACAAGCTGGTCGAAAAAGGAATGGAAGGTTTGGGATGCCCACGTTCGGCGTTATCAGTCACTCGAGGTACATCAAACGACTTCGCTGGCCAGGCTAACGATCTTCATGAAGCTGCGATCTCGGAGTTCGCGAGCTACGGCGCCGAAAATCCGCGTGCCACGTGGGTTCTTGTCTTTGTCAACCAACACGACCGCATTGGAATCAAAACGGATGTAGCTTCCGTCATTGCGACGCACAGGCTGCTTCGTGCGAACGATCACGGCGCGAACAACCGATTTTTTCTTCACGTCGCTGCCGGGGATCACACTCTTCACACTGCAGACGATCACATCACCGACCGAGGCGAATCGTTTCCGCGTCCCGCCGAGGACTTTGATGCACATCACCTCACGGGCGCCTGTATTGTCCGCGACATCGAGTCGTGTTTCTTGTTGGATCATGGTCGAAAGTCGATGAAAGTTCTGTTGATAGGTTGGGTCCGAACGCCGCCACGGGAATGCTCAGACCGATTGCTGCCGCATCATCTAACGGAGCGGGCGTTACGGGTCAGGCGTTCTCTTCAGCACCGCCAGCAACCGCAGATCCTGCCGAGGCTTCGGCCGTCTCCGCCTCGGCCTGCTTGCGAGCTGCTCGCAGGGCCGCGACGTCCACCTCGGTGCTCTTCTCCAAGACACGAATCAATCGCCATCGCTTCAGCTTGCTAAGCGGTTCGGATTCAATGATTTCAACGCGATCACCGACACCCGATTCGTTGTTCTCATCATGAACATGACACACCGTGCGGCGCCGGACGTACTTCTTATACTTCGGGTGCTTGACGACGCGATTGATCTCGACGCGACGCGTCTTGTCCATCTTGTCGCTCGTCACGATTCCGGCTACAACGCGTTTGGGCATGGTGGCAAGTTGACGGGTTGAATGGCTGTGTGGGATGGTTGGTCGGAAAGCATTGTCGTGGATGGCAATGCAACCGCGTATCAAAAGCGACTAGCTGGCTTGGGCCTGCTCACGCTCGCGTTCTGTCAAAATGGTTTTGATGCGAGCGATCAGGCGACGATTTTTTCGCATTTCGCTCGGCGTGTTGAGACGCTCGGACTGCGATTGGAATCGCAGGCGGAACAACGTTTCCGCAGCATCGTTGGCGGTTGCCTCCAATTGCTCCACGCTCATCTCACGCAATTCGGTCAAGTTGGCCATGACGAATCTCGTTGCTTCTTTCTCGTTAGGCCCAAAACCGCTTCGGGCTCGTTTTCATCTCAAGTTTCTCTAACACGCCACGTGGCCAATGGGCGACCACGCGGCAACCATCACGCCGAGCGACGCGCGACGAATCGCACCTTCACTGGCATCTTGCTGGCAAGACGTGCGAAACACACCTTGGCCTGCTGTTCGGTCACTCCGCCGAGTTCGTAAAGGATCGTGCCCGGCTTGACGACCGCTGCCCAGAAGTCAGGCTCACCCTTCCCCTTCCCCATCCGCGTTTCCAGCGGGGTGCTGGTCACGGATTTATCCGGGAAGATGCGAATGTAGAGCTTTCCTTGGCCACGGACGTATTGCTGGGCCGCGATTCGACCGGCTTCGATCGTCTGTGCCTTGATCCAACCCGGTTCCAGTGACTGAATCCCGAAGTCTCCAAAGACGACCGTGTTGCCGCGAGTCGCGTTACCTTTTATACGCCCTCTTTGGCTTTTTCGATGCTTGACCCGCTTGGGCATCAACGCCATCGGTGTCGTCTCCGTAAGTACCTTGATTAATCCAAACCTGAATCCCGATGTGCCCCTGTGGCGTCATCGCTTCAGTGAATCCGTAGTCGATCTTGGCTTGTAGCGTCGAAAGGGGGATCGACCCCGCAATCTGTTTTTCGCGTCGAGCCATCTCCGCGCCGCCCAAACGACCGGCCATCTGGATCTTGATGCCTTTCGCACCTGCATCCATCGTCTGCTCCAGCGACCGCTTCATGGTGCGTCGGAAGCTCGATCGTTTGGCGAGTTGTTGGGCAATGTCTTCGGCCACCAATTGAGCCTGCAGCTCAGGCCGCCCGACTTCTTCCACCTTGAGGTTGATACGACGCCCAACCAGGTTCTGCAGCTCCGCCTGCAGGATCTCGATTTCCTGGCCCTTCTTCCCGATGATCAAACCGGGGCGAGCCACATACATCATCACGCGAACTTCATCGCGGGTGCGTTCGATCTCAATACGATCGATCCCGGCGTTCTTGTACTGCTGCTTTTTGGGATGCTTCGTGATGAACTCACGAATCTTGCGATCCTCCAACAGCAGCTCAGCAAAGTCCTGCTTGGACGCATACCAACGACTACCCCATCCACGGGTAACGCCGGTGCGAAATGCGATTGGATTGACTTTCTGGCCCATGATGGCGCGTCAGTTTTGTGTGAGGAACGGTGTTTCTAGAGGAAAAGCAACTCAGAGGTTGTCGACATGAGTCAGGGCGACACGGATATGACTCGAGCGTTTCTTAATTGGAAACGCCATGCCTCGCGCCCGAGGACGGTAACGCTTCATCATCGGGCCGCCATCGATCCGAACTTCGGTCACGACCAACTCCTCGATCCGATGGCTGCGACCCTCGTTTTGATCTGGATCCTGGGCGTTGCCCACCGCGCTCTTGACCACTTTCTCCAGCATGCGAGCGCCCCGCTGAGGCTGGAACTTCAATAGATCCAAGGCCTCATCCGCGTACATGCCGCGAATCAGCTTGGCGACCAGACGCACTTTCTGCGCGCTAATCCGAGCGTTCTTGTGAAAGGCGGTGAAATCTGACATGACCGTTCCGTTTTCGCCCAAGGCGTTTTTCTAAGACCCACTAACGACTGAATACTGTGGCAACGACTAGCGTTTGTTTCCTTTACCGCCATGGCCCTTAAAAGTCCGCGTGGGAGCGAACTCTCCTAATTTGTGACCCACCATATCTTCCGTCACCAGCACCTTGATGTGTTGACGACCGTTGTGAACCATGAACGTGACGTTGACAAACTCCGGCACGATGGTGCATGACCGCGACCAAGTCTTGATCGGATCCTTACGTCCTTCTTCTTCCTGCTTCTGAACTTTGAAGAACAGCTTCGGGTCAACGAAGGGGCCTTTCTTGCTACTGCGGCTCATCGGGGTGAAGTCCGAAAATCAAATGGGGATGTATGTTTGGAAGGGGTTTTCGCGTGCCTGATCACTTATGCAACTTCAGTTGCCCATAACGCTTGCTCTTGCGCCGACGCACAATCGCCTGATTGCTCGGCTTCCGTTTCTGACGGGTGGGGCCACCCTTGGCACTCTTGCCCTGCGGACTGACCGGGTGACGACCGCCCTTGGTGCGCCCTTCACCACCACCGTGCGGGTGGTCAATCGGGTTCATGGCCGTTCCACGAACGTGCGGGCGACGGCCCAACCAGCGAGCGCGACCGGCCTTACCCAATCGAACGTTCATATGATCGCTGTTGCCAACTTGACCAATGGTGGCCCGGCAGGCACTCGGCACACGACGAACTTCACCCGACGGAAGCAAGATCTGAGCCCAGTCGGCCTCACGAGCCTGAAGTGTGGCTTGTGTACCCGCTGAGCGGCACATCACCGCACCGCGTCCGGGACGCATCTCAATGCAGCAAACCGTGGATCCCAACGGGATGTTTTTCAGCGGCAAGCTGTTGCCCACCTTGGGAGCGGCATCGGGACCATTGGCAACCTTATCGCCCGCCTTCAATCCAGCTGGAGCAATCACGTACTGTTTGTCACCGTCGGCATACTTCAGCAACGCGATCCGTGCGGAACGATTGGGATCGTACTGAACGGAATCCACGGTGGCCGAAACCCCATCCTTGGCGCGTCGAAAATCGACCACGCGATACATCTGCTTGTGGCCACCTCCACGATGGCGAACCGTGATCTTGCCCTGGTTATTGCGACCGCCCGTCTTGCGTTTCGGACGCAGCAACGACCGCTCGGGCGTGTAACCCGGCGTCAAATCAGCAAAGTCGCTGACCGAGGCGTTGCGGCGCCCGGCGCTGGTCGGCTTGTAGATTCGAATGCCCATGATCTTGGAGCGATAGTGAGAGTTTGTGTCGGGGAAACGTGCTGCGGCGGCTCTTGTGCCGAACTAGAAGAAGTCGATGCGGTGCTCGCTGTCCAGCTGCACGATGGCTTTCTTCCAATCCGCGGTGCGACCAATGCGGTAGCGGAACCGGCGTGATTTGCCCTTGCGTGTTTGCGTCCGCACTTTCGTGACCTTCACGTCAAACAGTGACTCCACCGCGCGACGCACGTCATCCTTCGTGGCATCTCGATGGATTTGAAAGGCATACTGATTGTTCCGAGTCGCTCGGTGGATCCCTTTCTCCGTCACCAATGGCTTCAAGAGCACCTGGTGCGGCTCCAATTGGATCGCCGGAGCAGGCTCGGGGGACTTAGTCTCAGTGGTCATGGTTCCGATTCAGATCAGCCTTCGCTGCCTGACTCCTTCTTGGCGGTCGCATTGAAACTTCCGTCTTTAATCTGGTCCAGGGCCTCTCGCGTGATAAGCATCCGCTTGGGCTTCAAGACCGAAAGTGCGTTCAGCTGTCGCACCGGTTGCACATCCACACCGGGCAAGTTGCGACCGCTCTTGAAAATCGTCGCGCTGTCAGACCCAATCGCCAACAGAGTGGTGGTCCCTTCCAGCCCGACGGCTTTCAGCACGCCTGCCATCTGAGACGTCTTTGGAGCGTCCATCGACAATGAGTCCAGCACCACGACTTCGCCATCATCAATCTTGGACCGGACCGCCATCCGAGTGGCAAGCTTGACTGCTTTGCGAGGCAGACGATAGCTGTAGTCGCGAGGCTTCACCGTCCGCGCCACGCCACCACCCCGACGGACGTTAGTACGCTTGCCACCGGCACGGGCGTTGCCGGTCCCCTTCTGCCGGTAGAGCTTCTTTTTGCTGCCACTGACCTGGCCACGCGTCCGGGTGCAGTGCGAGCCCTGCCGCGCATTCGCTTGGTACATCACCACCGCATCATGCAACAACTGCTTGTTGATGCGATCCGCGATCTGCTCGGTGTCGATTTCGTAGGTGCCGACTTCTTTGCCGGTGGTGTCTACAACTGGTAACGTCGCCATCGTCTTGATCTCCTCAGCCCACTTTGTTGGTTTGGCGAATCGAGACCAGGCCACCATTCGGGCCTGGCACAGCCCCGCGAATCAGCAGCAGATTGTTGTCGGCATCAACACGCACCACTTCCAAGTTGCGTGTGGTCACCTTCGCGTTGCCATACTGGCCGGACATCTTGCGTCCTTTGAAGACGCGACTCGGCGAGGCACTGCAGCCAGTACCCCCAGCGTGACGGTGAACCTTCTTGACCCCGTGCGTGGCCCGCTGACCCGAGAAATTGTGCCGCTTCATGACACCAGCAAAACCGCGGCCCTTACTGGTGCCGGTGACGTCCACGCGGGAGACGTCCGCGAACTGCTCGACCGTGACGGCATCACCGACATTCACACCGGCTTCGCCCCGAAACTCACGGACATGACGCTGGGGCTCACAGTCCGCTTTCGTGGCAACCTCCACCCCCGCCGCGGCTCGCTTTTTCGCCCGCTTGCTATCCAAAGCCGCCACTTGCCCGCGATCAGCACGCGATGCCAGACGACGTGGCTTGTCCTCATACCCAAGCTGAACCGCTTCATAACCGTCTCGCTCGACGGTCCGCACCTGGAGCACGTGACAGGGGCCAGCCTGCACGACCGTGACCGGAACCGAACGCCCGTCTTCCAAGAAGACCTGCGTCATCCCGACTTTTTTTCCGAGAATCGATGGTGACATGACAAACATTCCTGTCGACCTTGGCAGCCGACGTTAGCGATTCGGTAGGGCTGAGGCTTGCCTGGCGAACCTGCCGGCCAAAAAACGGCTCGAAAGGTTATCGCCAAAGCTTCCATCCATACGTGGAACCGGCTCTGGTGACTTCGAAGGAGGCGACCAGGGCAGACCTGGACGACACCAAACATCGTAACGGGGTTAGGACGATCGCCTCTTTTACAGGCCAACGACCGCGACTCTTACCATCCCCTCGCGGAGACCCTGGGAGCCATGCCGGAAAATCATCTCGCGGGCTCGGCCCGCAAGAAACAATGAGCGACCAAGAGCGGTCACCCCCGTCGACCTATCAGCGGGCGGAAGCCTTGATTTTGATGTCGACCCCGGCGGGGAGATTCAGTTTGTTCAATGCTTCGATCGTTTTGGCCGTGGCCTGAACGATGTCCACCAGACGCTTGTGTGTCCGGATCTCATATTGCTGACGGGCCTTCTTGTTCACAAAGGGCCCCGACAACACCGTGTAACGTTCGATTCGCGTTGGAAGCGGAATCGGCCCATGCACCTCGCTGTGCGTTGCCTTTACCGTGTCAACAATATCCCGCGCGCTCTGGTCCAACACAGCGTGGTCGTACGCTTCCATTCGAATGCGGATGACTTCGCTGGGGCCCGTTGACACAGTAGGAATTCCCGAAAAAAACGAGGAGATGGGGGTCGCCGAGCCCTGGGGTCCGCCGACGGGAGGCGAGAATGTATGCGGG
>JBCCYK010000238.1:0-10431 GCA_039189905.1 Planctomycetota bacterium | reverse complement strand
CGCGATATCCCTGGCAGGCCCGCGTCCCCGCAGAGCCTGCTTCCGTTTCTCGCGGCGGTGGAAATTTATCGCAACGCTCTCTCACGGACAAATCACTCGGACACCACCGCCATGCCTCCGAAAATCCATCAGCCCTAGCGAACCACGACAATGCCGGATGGACCTCAAATTTCATTTGCTATCCCGAGCATCAATTGTGTCAGCGTGGCCCCTGCAACACGCCTCGCTCATCACCCGATTTCACAACCCGACGCGTCAGTTCGCCTTTCACTCGGGTGAAACCGGTAGCTCGTCCACTCCCGCGATTGACTCCGCAGTCCAAATTCTCTCGCGAGAACCGGACGCGTCGACAACGTCAACGTGGCGAATCTCCTCAAAGGCCCCCGGTTCGTAGACGACCAAGACCTCGCGATTTGACTCGGTTCCAAGGACGCTCAATCGCCAAACATTGGCCTCCTCCGACACCTCATCGCTTTCCTCGATCCAGCGGAGTTCGCCAATGTCGAGTTGTTCGATAGCGGGGGGATGAGCGACCAGGACGTCGTGCACCGCCTTGGTAAAATCGCCGTTAAAAGGAACCGCACGGAATTCCAACGGCGTTTGTGGCGAATCCACTTTGTCCCCATCCAGCCGTGCGATGGAACGAAACCAGGTTGTGTCGTCTTCATGAAAGTTCGCGACGACAATCATCTCACCCTTGTCACCGACCACGCGATAGAAATAGTCATCGCCGTCAGCGTTGAGGTCATAGGTCAAGTCCTCGTCTTCGGTCACTTGCACAATGCCACCAACTTCGTCGATCACCGTCGGTTCTTCCTCGATTGCGAACTGGACCGCCAACAAAGTGGCTTCGTCCTCCATGGTCCAGTCTTCATCGAAAGCGAGCTCGTCCGCCAGCTGATTGACGGCATAGAATCCCAAGCCAATCACGCCGCCACAAAGCAACAAGACCGTTCCGCAAATCATCGCGGTGATCGCGACCCAGGCACGGTTTGACAACTTGCTACCCGAGGACGTTTGATTGGCTTCCAGCAGATTCGGCGGGACGGTTTCAGCGGAGAGAGGGTCGTATGACATGTCAAATGAACGCGATGCGTCGATCGAGAGGCTGCAGAAGTGGCTGGTGCTTCGTCAACTTCAAGAAAGTGGGGTCGGCATCCTGCCTGCCATCGGGAACGCACGCGGAAAAACACAGGCTGGAAGCCTATGCCACGACGTCGCACCAACCCCAAGAACTAAATGCAGACGAAGCTCTAGTGGCGGTCGCACACCTTAGCAAATGCAGCTTGGGTGGCCTGCTTGAATTCTGCAATGGCATGCTGATCATCGTATCCGGGCAGCCGGACCCTGTCGGCGGGCACCGTTACCGCTGGCTTGTCAGCTTCTTGTGATACTTAGCCATCGCCGCAAGCTTCCGAGGGTGCTGTTGACCGGTTTCGGCGTAGACCTTCAGCTCCTCCAGCCCCTCTTGGAGGATTTTTCCCATCTGACGGCTCATCATGGGCTTCATAGCCGCACCCACGATTCCGTGTAGCTCCATCTTGATCGTCATCGTGACCTGCGTTCCCTGCCCCTTCTCTTGATGCGTCCATTCATTGGTCGCCTGCCCCACCATCCCCGGGAGTCCTTCCACGATTTGATAGGCCAGCTGGTACCGCTGAGGATCGTACTGGATCAATCGTTCGGTGGTTTCTTGAAAGCCTCGAAAGCTCGGCTCGCACGTCCTCTCGGTGCAAGGTGCCCCGTTGAGTCCGACGCCAGCACCCTCAGAAGCGTTCACGCCCGCAATCCAACGGTCAATATTTGCGAACTCTTCACCCGTGATTCTCCAAACCTGCTCACGGGGCACGTCCACGAAAATGGATCGGCTCACCTCGGCTGTGGTCTTGATTCCCATGGCTGGTTCCTTTGGCTTCAAATGTGTGCGAGCGACTAGCTCCGCGGATCCGGACGCGTCCCCATCAGCAACGTTCATCAACCAGCGGTCGCCAATCGGTGACGTGCATCCGCTGACACAAATCACCACGAACAAAATCGAGCAGAGTTGAAGTCTCATTGCCTGCCTCCATGCAGGTGGCCTACACGCAACGTGCTCGCCACGCTTTTTTGGTCCATTCAGTCCAATTTAGGACGTGATTATCAGTGAACTTACACGCCGCCACTCTCAGAAGGGTTGACGGAAAAGTCTCTCACCTTTTATTGGACTATATCGTCCAAAAGGTCTCACTTGTCAAGCCGAACCACCGCGGAGTTCCGAAATAAGCCCAGGACTTTGCCGAAACGACCCGACGATCGGTCAGCTGTTTCTCGCAATCTTGACCAGAGCGTCCGAAAGCGTTTGCAAGAGTTGCTCGTTGCGGCCGTTACGTGCGATCACCGCTCGTCCGAACATCGCGGAAACGATCACGGCCGCCTTCTCTTCGTCCGAGAGCGGATGGCGTTTTCTTACCGGCTTCATCTTTTTCATCGCCATTGTGATCGCGTCCCAGACCTCTCGAAGGTAGGAACTGACGAACTCGAGATGCTTTGATTTTGCCGGTCGCGTCGCGTTCTCCAGCATGGTGCGTTGCATCAGGCATCCCTTGGTGTGACGCGTCGCTGGCTTGGCAAAAGATTCCAACATCCCCAACACCATGGTGGCTCCCCGCTCGTCATCCAAGACCGATTCAAGAAACTTTTCTTGTTCCAAATAGCGAGCCAGAGCCTTGGTAAACAACTCTTCTTTGCCACCGAACGCATTGTAAAGACTGGACTTGCTGAGCTTGGTATCGGCAAGCAGATGCTCCAGTGTTGTGGCTTGGTAACCGCGTTTCCAAAAGGATTGCATGATGGCCTCGAGGACCACCGCATCGTCGAATGCCCGCGGCCTGCCGCTTCCGCTTGGTTCCTTTTCGCTCATGCTCTGAGCCTCCAACGCGTGATCCCAAAACTCAAACCGTCGATCGATTCACTCAGCGGCTGCGAAAAGTCGGTTCGACTGACACCTCTCGCCGGTCACACCAAACTTCCCACTCCCACAGCAACGCCAGTGGGATCGACGCGTATCGGCAATGTCGACTTCACCCTCCCTGGGGAGGGTCGCGGAGGAGCCTGCGACGACGCGGGGAGCGGTAACGTGGCAAATAGAGGTGAGAGTTTGCCACGCCTCCGTAGTGGCGACCAATGAAAAGCGTGGTTCATCGCGGCTGAAACGACCGTCGTGCATGGTATCGCATTCGCGTCCAGGGGTCATCCGACCCGCGCCTCGCTCGTGACACCGCACAACGTCGTCGACAGCTATCTGTCCGACTTCTCCGCCGAAGAAATCTACGTCCGCCCGGCACCGGGTACGAATCATCTCGCCTGGCAGATTGGACACCTGCTCAGCACGCAACATCGAATCATTGACATGCTTTTCCCCGGTCGGATGCCAGCCATGCCAGCTGGTTTTGCCGAACAGCACTCCAAGGAAACCAACGCGATTGACAACCCAAACCAGTTCCTAACCAAGGACCAGTACCTTGCCGAGATCAAACGGCAACGTGACGGTCTCCTGACGCTGCTCGAGAGCTTGAGCGACGAAGATCTGCAAGCAGAAACCCCGGAGGCGATTCGAAGCTTTGTCGCCACGAAAGGGGCTGCCATCAATTTCGTAGCAGGGGCGCATTGGCTGTGGCATGCTGGCCAGTGGATTATCGCCCGCCGAAATCTGAATAAGCCCGTCTTGGTTTGATTTCTCGAAACAACCATCGCGTGCGATCTCAATTCCGGATCACGCAGTCAGGCAAGGCACGACGCAAGCGGGCGATGACGTTCTCCGGGGGCGTGTTTTTCTCGTAGCTTCCAAAGTCGATGACTTTCAGGTGCGACGCCGTCTCCAAATGGCGAAATCCCGTTTCGGTGATTTGACCTGTGGTTGTCTTCAGGGTCAGTGTTCGTAACTTGGGAAGCTCCGTTGCGATGGACTTCATGTTGGCGTCGCTCATCCCGTGGATCGAGGCGATTAGCAACGATTCGAGTTCAGGCAGGCTGGCCAACACGTCCAGGCCTCTGCTGGTCACATTGTGCAGTTGAGCGAGGCGGAGGTACCGGAGGTTTGAGGACTTGGACAGCGACATGACTGACTGATCATCGATCGTTGATGGTCGGGGTGCATTGATGACGAGGTTTTCCAGGTTCGGCCACGTTGGCAAGTTTGCAATGGCATCACCCCGAATTTGGCTGCCGAACAAATTCAAGAGTTCAAGGGGTAGTGCACCGAGATGCGATAAGCCCTCACCCGTCACGCCGCAATCCCAAAGTGTGAGTCCCTTGAGGCGTGTTAGCTGAGAAAATCTCGCCACGTCGTCTTCAGAAAGTGGTGTCCTGGCCAGACTAAGATTGGTGAGTCGTCTGAGCTGGCTCAGATGCCCCCAACCGTCGCGATCCAAAGTGATCCCGTCAAGATGAAGGTCCCTTACGTCGAGATTCTCGAGCAATCGCAAGCGGCGCAGGCTGTCTCCCGTGAGCGAGGTTGGTCCATATTTGGCACCGAGATACAGCCGATAAACACGTCCAGCTTCGGCCAATCGATCAATGTCTTGATCTCGGATGCTTGCATCCGTGAGATTGACCGTGTGCATCTCCAACGGTCGTGTGCCTGGGATCTCGCTCGCCTCTTGAATGGTGATCGGATCGCCTGGATTGACACGAATCTGCACCGATCCACCGACGGAGAACACCCAACGGATGAAACTCTCCTGCGCATCCATATTGAGCGGTGGAAATCGGTTGACACGATCCGCGAACGGAGCTGATTCCGTCGATTGCGCGCTATTTGCGTCAGAGTGTTCCGGCAGCGGTCGTCGTGCCACGTACAGGTGTGCTTTGCCGTCGCGTGTCACGGTGATTATGTCTTTGTCCAGGACAAACTGATCGGTCCCAGACAACATGGCAACGCTGTATTGACCCTCTTTCACATCGATGGTCCATCCATGATCACCATCCATGATGGTGACCTTGCCGGCATTGCTGGCTTCGATGGTAACCGCATCGGGGTCGACGCCATCGGCCAACTCGACCACGATCGTGCCCGATGGGGTTCGTATTTGCAGGATCGTCACGCCGAGAAGTACGGTGGCCACCAGGAAAGCCGAGGCAAGCTTCGCGGTTCGAGGCCAGCGGCTTGATGACGAAGGGTCGCCTTTCGCTCCGCGAAAGTTGCGTGAGACCGTTGCTTTCGCGGAGCGAAAGACGACCATCCTCTTACCAGCATCGTCACGTGACTCCAATCGACGCCGCAAGGCACCAAGATCGCCAATTCGCCGCTTGGGATCCTTCGCCAGAAGCCCCATGATCGCACCCGAAAGCTCGGCGCTGAGGTCGGGCCGAAGCAGATGAAGATCCGTCGGCGTGTCCTGGGTCAGTGCCGCCAGTGTTTCCACGACGTTTTCGCCGGGACAGGGAAGTTGGCCACTGGCGGCTTCGTAAAGGACGGCTCCCAGACTGAAGTAGTCCGTTCTTGCGTCGACTTCGATGCCACGTGCCTGCTCCGGTGACATGTAAGCGGGCGTCCCCAGTATGGCGCCGTCGGAGGTCAGACGTGTTGCGTCATGGGGGAGCGCCAATCCGAAATCAAGCAAACGAACCCGAGCATCAGGTGCTTCCAGCCAGATGTTTTCAGGCTTGATGTCACGATGAAACGTCCCACATTTGTGTGCGGCGTCTAATCCGCTTGCGGCTTGGTCGACCAACTGCCGGAGAAACGCTTCGGTCGCTTGCTTTCCGCAACGCATTCGGGTTGCAAGCGTTTCGCCCTGCAAACGTTTCATGACCAGATAAGGCGTGCCCGCATTCTCGTCCACCTGGTAGACCGGCACCACGTTGGGATGATCGATGGACGCCATCGCGCGGGCTTCGCGAAGGAAGCGTTCTCGGTACCTGGGACGGGAAGCGAGGCCAGGACGCATGAGCTTGATCGCCACCGTTCGCTCCAACCTCGGATCCACCGCACCCAGCACAACGCCCATGCCTCCGGTCCCGAGCACCTCATGGATGATCATCCCGTCGAGCCGTCCGATCTCGTCCGCGTGCTCCGCGGGCTGCAAGACCGCTTGCCAATCGTCATCCGGGATAAGCCGATGGGGCGATTGCATCCGGAGTCGACGCAGGAAAGCGGGCGACGGGTGATCGCACCCGGACAGAGGAAGGTCAACGCAAGAATCGGCAAGGGTCGCTTTGCAGATCTCGCATGTCTCGATGTGCGAGACAATAGCGTCTGTCCTGTCAGGGGTCAGGGATTCGTGGATCAGCATCTCGAGATCGTCTTGGGTCGGGCAGGCATCCATCATACGTTGTGGCTTCACTCGAGGACCGCCAATTCTTCTCTCAACATTCGAATCACTTTGCTTTTCGCAACGTAAACCATGGCAATTTGCAGTCCGGTCTCTCGAGCGATCGCATCGGTTGCCAACATGCCTTGCTCGCAGAGTTCGTAGGCTCTCCAAGTGTGATCCGCAACACGTTCCCGGACGCTTTCCTTGGCGAGTTCCAGCTGTTCCAGGTCGTACGCCTGTTCAACGCGTGCGGCAAAGTCCTCCTGAGCCAGTTGGTCACCAATCGCATGCCACGTCGCCTCGTCGACATGCGTGGGCCTGCGACGGCGGCTGAAGTCGCGCACGGCGTTGTGTGTCACCGTTTTGAGCCAGCCACGAAAGCTTCCCACACTGGGGTCATATTCAAACTCGCTCAGCTGGTGAAACAACTTGACGAGGAGTGTTTGCGTGATGTCCTCCGCGTCAGCCTCTTGAAGTTTCCAGAAACGACACCACTGATAAATCATCGGGCCATAGCGATCCACGAACTGTTGCCAGGCGACCTGATCCTCGGCATCACGCAGCTGCATCAGCAGGCTGGCACGCGTCTTCGAGTCAGATTCCATGGATCAGTACGCGTTGGCGAAGCGTGATCTAGCGCGGGGCTGAGAAAAACGAAAAAAAGTTCCGTGACGGCGCTGGACCAACCAGTGCTTTGTTCCCATTCGATTTTAGGATGAGTCGGTGAGCGTTTGCCTCGGTGCGATCGCCACTATCGGGGTTAGTGCTTTGTTCCAAGTCAGTTTTAGGATCAGCCGCGGAGCGTTAGCTCCCGGTTCTCCCAACACAGGGTAAATCGCCTGATAACCGGTCGCTAACGCGATTCGGCTGATAGGCAGAATTAGATTCAAAATCGTTAGTTCGGGTGCAATTGTCGGGTTAGCGTCCATTAGCGATTTGAGGGAACCCTCATTTCCAACTGAAACGAAGCATCAGTGTGAGTCGTACTTTCAGCTGACTCAAGACGTGACGGTTGCAAGGAAAAGATCCTCACCCTGACGTACCCTTGAATGCACTCACCGATCACGGTCTATGCCCCAGAAGCATCCTCCGGGCCGCCGTGGTGCTCCATCACGATGCCCACGCATGGTCCGAGAGCTGATTGTCACCGCTATTTCTTCACCGGCAGGCAAAACGTGGCGCGGATTCCCATCAGAGTCTTGATGATGTTCTGAAGAACACTGCCGGTCACAAGGTCGACCGGGTAGCGGTCGTACGCGAAAACGGTGCGAATCTGGTAGCCACTGATCGGGAGCCATTGCTCCGCAAAACGTCGCCAGACGTCGTCCGCTTGGCGGAGCGAACCGCTGAACTCGGTCATCGCGACGTCGCTGGCGGGGAGCGTGATCATGTTGACCTGATCGTCTTCACGGAAATCGTCCTCCGAGAAATCATCCGGTACCACGATGGCTGCATCGTACCGATACTTGTCTTCGGCAAGGGGATCCCAATAGTCGTTGTGGATGCCCAGAAAGATCGAGTCTTTGCTCAGAAGACCCTGCCTGGAAGCCCACTCGACCATGGTTGGCCAAATACTCGCCATGCTTTCCACTGGCCCGATGTGACGCATCGCGGCGACACGCCAAGCGGGCCGATGCTGCACCCGAACGATCAGTCGGGACGCTTCAAGATGATCGAGGTCGAGCCCTTGGTTCGGTAACTCGCGAGCTGACAGGAACGGAGCGACGTCGCGGGCCTCACGGAACTGCTGCGGAGTCAGCGCGTAGGCCTTCGCAAACGCCCGTGTGAAACCGGCGTGCGTCCGAAAGCCAGCCTGCATCGCGATTTGAATGACTGGCACGTCCGACCATTTCAGAAAGTACGCCGATCGCTGCAGCCGAATCCGCCTCACATAGGACTTCGGGCTCTCGCCGAAGATTTGCCGGAAGCAACGTTGGAAGTGTTTGTCGGACACGCCGACGTAGTCAGCGAGATCTTCGACGGAGAGGTCCGAGGACAGGTCTCGTTCAGCCGCCAGCGCAGCATCGATGATGCGGCGGCTAAGTTTGAGGGTGACTCTACCTGCCATGGCATTTTCCCGACTTCGATATGGTACCAAAAGCGAGGTTACTCGAGGACGATGATGGCCGCTTGACCAAAAGTGATCTCTTCACAACTTGGCTTGCAGATCACTTTCGGGAAAGCAACACATTCGCACACCGAAGATAGTCATCAAAGATGGAATGGGTCGTCTTGACGGCGGTGGCGAGCCGGTCCGACAAAAAGTTGGTCCACGAATGCGGCAATGCGGGTTTCGACCTATTCAAAATCAACGAAATGAACGGGATTCCCGCGTTCATCGGATCCTGATGACGTTCAGGATCGCGAGAAATCGATTGTTCGTTCCAGTGCCGCGCTAGATCGACGATTGAGACTCGTACTTTCAAGCGGACCGGGACTCTGCCGTTGCTAGCCACGGTTCCTTGCCTGCCTGACCAGCATTTGACAACTCTCACAGTCACCCAACATGCCCTACAATCGCTTCCGCAATCCTCGGCAGCATCGATTCCGCAAATCTTGCGTCGAATCGCTTGAAAAACGTCATTTGCTTGCCGGCGACATCGTGGTTGGTGATGACCAGCCCGCCGACGTCGCTGCCTCGCAGGTCAACGACGGACTGAACCAACGGACGATCTCGACCCTCGCCGCGGGCGAAGCCATCAGTGCAGTGGCAACACGATTGGACCTTGGTTTTGCCGCCGGGGCGACCGGAGAGGATCAGTTCTCGTACGATTACGACGCCGCACTCGATGAGCTGGTGATTCACGCCTTTGGCGATCTTCATACATTCCGCATCGACGTGCCGATCACAGGGACTTCATCGGCAGGATTCACGATGCGAAGGACCGTGTCCCTGAAAACCAACGCGAACGACTTTCAGTCTGCCGCCGGCATTGCCAGCACCACCGCACTCGATGAGGTTCGCGTGCAGGCGGATGCGGCGGGAACCTACAAGGTCCGAATCGCCAATTTCTTCAGTGGCTCCCTGATCATGAAACTACAGAACGAATTCGCGACCTTCCATCCCAATGCGACCTTTGTGGGCTTGGACTCAGGCGGTGACTTTCGCGTGCTTCGCGTCGATCCGGATCGTGGCGGGAACTTTGTTTTTAGCGGCAGCGATGATCTGGACACCTTCCGATTCACGGAAAATCCGCTCGGCGATTTGACGGATGCGACCCTCGATGCCGACGTGCCACAAGTGGTTCGTACCAACGGCGACTTTCAGATCCCATTCACCGTTCGCTCCGGATCAACGAACACGCGTGGCGCGGTGACGTCCGTGACGGCGTCCTTGTTTGACCGACGTGGCGAAAGGCTTACGACGCAAACCGTCAATCTCTCCGCTGGACAGGACAGCGGTGTTTTTCAATTCATTGCACCGAGGGAAGACAACGTCGGCGCATCTGGTGTTGATGTTCGGCTGGTCGTCAACTTTGCAGGAGGGCAAACCGATTCCCGATCGACCTTCATCCGCGTCTTTCCGGCCGATGCACCTGAGGGAGCATTCGCAGGCGCGACTGGTCTCTTCGCACTCGACGAATTCGACATTGTCGCAATCGACGATCTGGTGCGGCCAAGCGAGAGCGTGCCCAACGGACCTGAGATCCGCTACGGGGTTTTGCAAGGCAGGGTCTCGCCCGTTGCAGCCACGACACCTTTGACTTCCCAACGGTTCGAAACGGCGGAGCGGATCCGCGTCTCGGTGCCGCTGGACACGACCCAAGGAGTGCGAACGACATCCTTCGATTTCGATGTCACGCTGGGAGGCTTCTTCAGCATCCACGTGGAGGACCTGTTGAAACAAGTCAATGTCGTTGACCCGGCGTGGTTTCAGCTCAACCCTCGTGTGACGGCTGATTTTCTCAAGCTCGAACTGATCACGGACGCGGGCAACGTCATTGACACCCTCGAGTTCAACCGCGACCAATTGCTTGCGTTGCTGTCGACCGGATTGACTCCATCGCCCAGAGAGTTCCGTTTATTCATTTCTTGGGAAAATATTTGTAATTCCGTGTTACTTTTTGTGCACTCAAAGCATAGTGTAATGCTATTGCTAACAAAAAGATCCTGTAAGGAGTTTTCCAATCATTAGTGG
>JBCCYK010000237.1:0-10483 GCA_039189905.1 Planctomycetota bacterium | reverse complement strand
GCCTACGACCTGCATGCCAGACCTCAACGGGCCCTCGATGATCTGCAGGCAGCGATCGTTGTGTTGGCGTGAGGGCACGATTGAGGAGCGCATGCAACATGCCTTGATCAAAGGCATCGACAAATACATCACGGAAGACACCGAGGAGGCACGCCAACACTACGATCGCTGCCTGCAGATCATCGAGGGCCCGTTGATGTCTGGCATGCAGGTCGTTGGCGATTTGTTTGGCGAAGGCAAGATGTTCCTTCCGCAAGTGGTCAAGTCCGCCCGCGTTATGAAAAAGGCGGTTGCCTACTTGGAGCCGTTCATGGAAGAGGAGAAGCGTGAGGCTGGATTGGAGGGAGCTTCGCAGCGCGGCACGTTCTTGATCGCGACCGTCAAAGGCGATGTCCATGACATCGGCAAGAACATCGTCGGCGTGGTTTTGCAATGCAACAACTACAAGGTCGTGGACCTGGGTGTCATGGTGGACTGTGACACGATCTTGGAAGAGGCCGTCAAGCACAACGCGGACATGATCGGCTTATCCGGTCTCATCACGCCCAGCTTGGACGAGATGGTTTACGTGGCTCGCGAAATGCAACGGCTTGATTTCAAGATCCCGCTCTTGATCGGCGGCGCGACCACCAGCGCGAAACACACGGCGGTCAAGATCGCCCCCACCTACGAGAACACCGTGGTGCATGTCAATGATGCCAGTCGCAGTGTGGGTGTGGTTGAGAGTTTGATTAGCGACGACCTTCGGGACAACTTCGTCACGGAGAATGCTAAGAAACACGCACAGCTGGTGTCGAGCTATCGCGAGCGCACGCAGAAACTCGTGCCGTACGAAGAGGCCTTCGCAAAGCGTTTCAGCACTGATTGGGAATCCGTCACGATCGATGAACCCGACTTCTTGGGAAGCAAGGTGCTCGATGACTTTCCCCTCGCGACGCTGCGTGAGTTCATTGATTGGTCACCCTACTTCATGACTTGGGAGCTGAAGGGGAAGTATCCCAAGATCTTCGACGATGCCGTGGTCGGCGAGGTTGCCAAGGAGGTCTACGCCAAGGCCAACGAGATGCTGGATCGCATCATCGACGAGAAGCTGATTCAGGCAAGAGCCGTCTACGGGTTCTTCCCAGCGGCCTCCGATGGCGATGACATTCTGGTTTACAGTGATGACGAGCGTTCTCAGGTGCAAACGCGGTTTCATTGCTTGCGTCAGCAGTGGGAACGGCGTGGCCAGAAGGATTTTCGCTCGCTGGCTGATTACGTTGCCCCTGTTGATAGTGGCCGCAAAGACTACATTGGTGGTTTTGTTGTCACCGCCGGCATTGGTGCTGATGAATTGGCCAATCAATTCAAGAGGGAGTTGGACGACGAGTCCGCAATCGTGGTGCAAGCGGTTGCCGACCGCTGCGCGGAAGCATTTGCCGAGTGCTTGCATCAACGAGCACGCCGCGAGTGGCAGTACGGTCAATCAGAAACGTTTTCCAACGAAGACCTCATCTCCGAGAAGTACCGTGGGATCCGCCCTGCGGCGGGCTACCCTGCTTGTCCCGATCACACGGAGAAACGAACGCTGTTTGATCTGCTGAAGGCGGAGAAGACGACTGGCGTTGAATTGACGAGCAGCTTTGCCATGACTCCCGCCGCAAGTGTGTCGGGCTTGTACTTCGCCCATCCCGAAGCACGCTACTTCGCGGTTGATCGCGTCACGCGAGATCAGATCGAATCATACGCACAACGTAAGGGCTGGTCGGTTGCAGAGGTGGAGCGATGGCTCTCGCCGAACTTGGCCTACGAGCCTGATAACAGTGCCCCCGATAACAGTGCCCCCGATAACAGTGCCGCAGCGCCGACCGGTTCGTGTCCCAAGTGTAATTGCGGCTCCTAGCCAGGATATGGCATCCGAACCAACAACGCCCCATCAGAACAAGCTGGCGGGGTCCGCGTTGAGAAGCTTGCGCAGCGCCAAGAGACCACTGATCAAGCACATCAAAGTCGTAAGACCCAGCACCGTCAGTGCTCGTTCCACCGTCAAGAGCATCGGTAGCCCGGAATAGCCCTCCAAGACGCGAAAAAGCACGAGAGTCACGGCCACCGCCGGCACAAATCCGAGCAACGAAAGGTAGGTGGACTGCCGCACGACCAGAGTTACGAAGAAACGGTTCGGATAGCCCATGGCCTTCAGCGTGGCAAACTCCGGCATGGCATCCTGAAGACTCGTGAACAGAATCTGATAGCAGATGATGATCCCGACAGCGAAGCCCATCACCGTGCCGATGAAGAAGATCTTTCCAACCGGCGTTTGACTCTGCCAAAACGACTGTTCGCGTTTCTTCAAGGCGTCCCGCGTCAGCACTTCCCATTGCTCAGGCGCCAATCGAGTCAGTCGCGCCGCAACTTCTTCGTGATCAGCGCCCGGTCGCAACCGAATCATTCCAAGATCCACCACCTCCAATGGTTGTCGATTGCCGCGATAGGGGAAATAGTCCGCGAACGCGGATTCGCGGATGATCAGAGTGCCCTCATTGGCAAAATCGGTTCCCAGGGTCACCGTTCCCACCAATTCGATGCGTTTGCCCGATAACTCGACCCACTGCGAGGTCAGTTCGCCTGGCTCATCGAGTGCAAAGCCGTACTCCTGTCGCGTCTTTCGGTCCACTAGACCGGCGTGGGGCCGCGTTAGCGCCCTCAAGGCATCGGCGTCAAGGCCGTCCAGGGACATCCAGGGAACCCGTTTGGATCGCGGAACGCGTGTCTTCGGAGCCGATTCCAGTTGCCTTGTTGGTACCGATTGCTGTGAGCGTCGGACAAATTCGGATTCCGGGACGGACAAGACCCGAATGGGCCGCGCGGGATTGCCACTGACCCGCACGCGCGCCGTCCAACGTTCAATCAGCAACGGCTCTGCCGCCAGGACGTCTGGATCCGCTTTCGCGCGCCGAAGATGCTGTCGGTTGAACTGCTGATCATCGGGCAGCATGTAGCGAGCCGGGCTGATCGCAACCAAGTCGCACTGCATCCTTTGGACCAGCACGATGGGGCTGTCGAGCAACGCATTGCGAAACCCGTTCTGAGTGAACATCAAGATCGCCGCGAAACCCACTCCAGCCACAGCCAACATCAGGCGGCGCGGGTTGTTGGTGAGGTTTTTCCAAGCCAAGGGAGTTCGCACGAGGCGTTGTCCAGTGTGAGGTCACGACAGAATCAGTCACCTTCGCGTTTCAGCCGAGCGACGATTTCCAGGAAGTCCTCCGCTCCGTCGAAATCAAGATACACGCTTGCAAATCGGATGTAAGCGACCTCATCGAGCTGTGCCAGGTGCCGCAGCACCACGTCACCGATGACGTGCGTGGCAATTTCGGATTCGCCGGTATCGTACAGGTCCGCTTCGATGGACTGTAGCGTCCGCTCGATCCGATCGCTGCCAATGGATCGTTTGGAACAAGCACGTTCGATCCCACGCCGAATCTTCTCGCGGTCCAAGGGCACTCGCGTCGAATCGTTCTTCACCACCCGAATATTGAGCTGCTCGATTTGTTCGCTGGTTGTGAACCTCCGAGCACAAGACTGGCAAAACCGCTTTCGACGCACGGTGTAGCCCGATTTATCCGTACGCGTGTCCAACACCTTGTCGTTTTCGGTATGACAGTAGGGGCATCGCATGAACCGGTCAGCACTCCAAAGTGATCGCGCCACGTTTTCAGTCTGATATGATCTTCCTGGACGACCAGGCGTTCGTCGAGGCGGCCAAAATGACGTCACCGCGGGTGAAACGCGCCCCCGAGGCAACAAATCGGTGCCTGAAAGCTCATCTGCTTCCATCCACCCTGCAACAGAAATATGAACGACCCAGACGATCCGACGACTGCTAGCCCCGACATCGACGCCAACACCACGAACGCGGCTCAGGACGCACCGCCGCCCGCTTCCCCCGCGACTGGCAACACCTCGGCTGAGCTTCCGGAGAAAACCGCCGACAGCAATCCGCGAAGCAGCGAATCCCCCAAAGACAAATTCTTGGCGGCAGCCGAATCCAAACGCGAGTCGCTCGATGACCACGACCCCGAAGAGTCCCTATGGACCGGCGGCTATAGCCCAAAAGCGATGATTGGGAGCTGGGTGATGATGTCGATTCTGTCGGTCTCGGCCTTGATCGCGTCCTTGGTGATGGGACATTTCCTTGTTTCGCTGGCGGTCATCGGGGCGCTCTGGGTGATCACGGTGGGCGTTTACCTTCGCCGACGCCTTGGTGTCCAC
Source organism: Planctomycetota bacterium (assembly GCA_039189905.1). Taxonomy (GTDB): domain Bacteria; phylum Planctomycetota; class Planctomycetia; order Pirellulales; family Pirellulaceae; genus Rhodopirellula. The sequence goes on along the minus strand of JBCCYK010000237.1, from coordinate 6,232 downwards.
TACGAACTGACGAGTCAACGCTTTATTCACAAGCGGGGAATCCTGACCCGGCGTACGGATCGCATCGAGGTGATCGACATCGACGATGTTGCCTATGAGCAGGGACCAGTACAACGGATTTTCGGAGTGGGTAAGATTACCGTGACCAGTTCGGATCGCACCGACCCCGAGTTGACCTTGCTTGGCATTGACCGAGTCTCTGAGGTAGCCGGCTTGATCGATGACATCCGCCGGACCGAGCGTCGCCGACGCAGTTTGCACATTGAGTCGATTTAAGTATGGCCGTTTGGTTTGTTCAACGTGAAAACGACGAGGATCTTGGGCCGCTGCGCCCAGCCGATCTCCTGTCCCTCGTGCGCGACGGCTCCGTGACGTCCGAGTCCATGCTTCGCAAGGATGACTCGGCCTGGTTTCCCGCGTCTGAAGTCGGCGGCCTCTTTGAAGCCGCACGTCGCCCCACGATCGAACACTTCTGCCCCGATTGCAATGCACGCGTCAACCAGCCGCCAACGACCTGCCCACGCTGTGGCAAAGATCTCCTAAAGACCAAGACGAGGATCATTGAGCATAGCTTCAATGACGGCAACAGCGACGGTCTTCAGCCCGGTCAGAAATCCGCGTCGGCCAAAAAGTGGTTGCAGAAAAAGATGCGTGGGAACTAGCGAAGCTCTCAGTACTTCAGCTCGGCTCCCAGATTGATACCGATGAAGTACACATCTTCATCCGCTGCGACACGGCGCCCAAAATTGGGCGTCACGGTTTGCTGGAAGTTGCTCGTTGCGGTGGCAACATCCATCATGTACCAAGCCTCTGTTCCGACGTGTACCGACAGCAACTCGCCCAGTTGGTAACGAACACCCCCGCCAATTTCCAGCATAAAGGCGAAGTCGCCATCGGAATCAGAATTGTTGACCAGAGGCCGCGCCAGCGGCTCCGAGATCACCACAACGTCCGATTCGGCGCTGTTCCAGTAACCTCCGGCACGCAAACGTGCGAAGCTCGATGAGAATCGTCCGAGAGGATTGAAAATGTCCGCTCCGACATGAATGCCACCCATGCGGTTAGCGACTTCACTGGTCAGTAACCCAGAATCGACACCATTGGTCGAACCATAGCGATAGTCCTCTTCAAAGTTCACATAACGCGCGCCGATCAACAGCTTCGCGACATCCCAGGCAATCATGGTGCGATTGACTTCGATGGCCCAGAATTCGGACTCATGCTCTTGAAACTGGGTTTCGGCTTCATCGGCAGGAACGCCGACGGTATCCACGCCGAATGAAAGGAGTGTTCCTGGCTGATTGGGATCTTCCAGAAAGTTGCTTGACAACGCACCCGCGAAGGCCAATGGCGAACTCTCGCGTGTTTCCCAGCTAAGGGGACCGACGAAGCTGACTTCCGTTCCATTCACGCAATCAGGAACGGAGCCGAGTGTGACTCGCATTCCCAACTCAAAATCATATTCGTCGAGAAGAAAGTCGCGGGCGGCGCTGAAGTCATCGACTTGCTCGCGACGCATGTAGAGTGCCTCAAACGAACCGTAGTAGTAGGGATCGCAGGTGGGGCACGCCATCCCGCCCCCGTAACAGCCTGCCGTGCCACAGCTTTCGTTGTACGAATCACCGCATTGGTTGCAGGACCCGCTGCCGGTCGCATGATGCCCAACCTGGGCGATCATCCTATCCAACGATGTCTGGCTGAACGCGGTTTGTTGCACGCCATCTTCAATCGCCGCGCTGATGCCACCGGGTATCGCCGACGACCGGGGTTGGCCAATCGCACCCAGATCGGACGCCTGCACGACGGCATAGTTCTGTCCGCCATGCTGAATCTGCGTCGGCCCCTCGGCAAGTGCGTTGTGGCCACAGGCGGCGATCAAACCGGCCAAGGTGGTCTTGGACCAACGCCGGATTTTCGCCTGCAAACCATCATTCGTCGCATCTTCACGATCGATGGTGCGTTGAGCGAGCGACTGCTTGAACATAGGAAACCTCTCAGGCAAATTCACGAAACGGCCATTCGGCGATTTCGATCAGGTCATCATGGTTTGACGAGACAGGAATACGGCGTCTTTCCAACGGAACGTTGGCGCCTCAAAAACTGGAATCCAAATCAGCGAACGACCAACCGATCCTCGACAGGGGTCAGGTTGGATTTGCGGATCAAGCGAATGATCTCCGTGGCTTCCTCACGTGAATCGCAAACGCCACGAACCGTCAGCTGACGATCACGAGGCTCGATCTCCACGACCGCGCGAGGATACCGTTTCCGCAGGACCTTCAAGATCGCATCGTGTTCTCGGGAAGGACTCGCCTCACGAGCGGCCGGCAAAGCGACGTCTAGGGCGATTTCAAGCGCCTGGATGCTGCGCGACTCATGCGTTACGTAGGCAACCCGAACTCTCGCTTCGCCAATGCCACGGGTGATGATCTTAAGCTCGGTCGATCCCTCACCTACCGCAGAGCAAACCGCATTGTCAGCCGAGTCAACCATGACAATCTTGCCGGCCAGTTGTTGCGTTAAGACGTCACCCAGCTCAGCGTTCAGGTTCAGTTCTTGTGGTTTGACGACGGCCTTCGTTGGGGTCGGATCGATGGACTCTTCCACCTCTGATAGCGGCGCAACCGTTTCAGTTTCCATTACCGGCAACGCGTTCACCGAATCGAGCGATTCGGCTCGTCCGGGGCCGGTCGACTCCTTCCACATTTCAGCTGTTCGCACAAAGCCTGATGTAACAAGCGACTCGCCTTGCGATTGGTTCAGGCGTGCGACGGGTGCGGCGACGACCGCAACTGCCGCCCGATGCCGGCGACGCTTTTCAGGCTCCATTTCCTGTTTGAGCCTCCACGCGGCACGACGCTCCGCAATGATGGCCTCGAAATCTGGGACGGCCTCTTCCGCAATGGGGCCCGTCTGTGAATCACCGTCAGGTGCCGCGGAGAACTCTCCCTGATCAGCGTTTGCTTCCGACAGCGTCATTTCGCTCGAGTCGGACTCGACCTGGTCTGTCAACAAGAAGCTGAAGCCACCTTCGTCGTCACTCGCCTCTTCGTCCAACGCCAAGTTGGGATCGGGAAGCGGGGGCAATAAGGGAAACGCATCGATTTTATCTGAGGCTGACTCCTCGACTGTTCTCGACGAGAGCTCCGGGGTCGTGACGATCTGCACCCTCGAACTCGACTGCGAGGGCTGCTCAGCGGCTCGGGATTCAGATACGGGCGCCCACTGAAGCTTGGCTGACCCATCCATCGTTGGCGGCTCAGCCGCCGGGAGTGTCTCTGGAAGGATCTTGGGTTGTGGTGCAATGACAACCGCCGCACGTGGCGTTGGTCCGACAAATGGCTGCGCGTTTTCAGAGACAACATGGGGATTCGTTTGGATCGTCTTCGCAGCGGGACTCAGAACCTCAATTGGCATTCCAGCGGGGCGAGGTGCGCCGATGGGGACCAATCCAACGGCAGATCCGATCGACTTCAGTCTTAGACCCGACGTGTGTTCACCTGTCGGCTGTGAATCGGATGCCAAAACGACCCGTGAAGAAGCGTCCAAACCGGTCGGCTGCGATGGCACGAAGGGATTGGTACGCACCCCAGCGCTACCGCCCTTCACCGGCATCGTGAACCCACGTGGTGATTGGCCGCGAGCATCTCCCAGGCCCGAAAAACCGGTCGCGATGGCACACACAATCATCGCCAAACGGCGTCGGCGATTCCCCACGCTCGGGCGAAGAACCTTGCGACGGGACCTTGCTGTCGTTCGCGAAGTCGTTCGTAACAGATGATTGTCACGCATGGCGTTCCCTACGCTCACGATCGGATGATCGTGCGCCCCCCGGCGCACTCCAGTTGTCTCACGTGTCCACGATTCGCGACCAGCGCGATCGGGCACAAACGTCCTACGGCCGAGAGCCAGACGGTTCGACAGGATCTGTATCGTCGGTAATCTGATCCGGCATTAACGATTCTGGTGGATCTGAGTCTGTTGCCGTATGAATCGAATGGCGCGGTCTTAGGCGTTGTTCGAAAAATTCACACTCGAAGGAGTCGTTGGCGTTTCGTATTTCAGCGAAAATCCCGAGTGGGCGTTTTCAGATTGTCCGCCATCTCGCTGATGTCCGTGAGTCGCCCCACGATCACATGAATCACACCCTCACGATTCTCCAGTTTTCCGTCGACCAGCCACAGGTTGCTGATGCGCGCGACCTTGTGAAACTGCTCCCAAACCTTTGCAAAGAGGACGAGGTTCATGGAACCGGATTCGTCCTCGAGGGTCACAAAGGTGATCCCCTTGGCGGTGCTGGGCCTTTGCCGCATCAACACAAGCCCGGCCACACGGACGTGTTGGCCGTCCCGAAGCGTGGCCAAGTCGCGGGCCATGCGGCAACGACGCCGCTTCAATTCGGGACGTAGAAACCCCAGCGGATGTCCCTTCAGTGAGAGGCCAAGCGTCGCATAGTCCTGCAACACCTCTTCTGAACGCGGCATGCGTTCCAGCAATTCCGGCACGTCCAAATCAGGCTCAAGATCGGCCAACAGGGGCATCGCCCCAGGTTCCTTGTCCATCGCCAGAGACTGCCAGACGGCCGACCGCCGATCCTGTGCGAGCGAATGAAGTGCATCGGCGTCCGCCAACAAAGCCATGTCGGCCGAGCTGAGCGATGCACGACGTGCCAAGCCATCCATGTGTTTGTAACTTCCCCCGCGCAGTCGCTGCGCGACGACCCGCATCGCGGTGTCAGTCCGCAAACCCTTGACCATGTGAAGCCCCAGACGCAACGCGGGACCCTGACGATTCGGATCGGCTTCCAGTGTCGTCTCAAAATCACTCCGATTCACGTCGGGAGGACAGACCCGCACGCCATGCCGTTTCGCGTCCTCCACCAACTGAGACGGAGCGTAGAAACCCATTGGCTGACTGTTTAGCAAAGAAGCACAGAATGCGGCCGGATAGTGACATTTCAAATAGCAGGATGCGTAGACCAGCAGCGCAAAGCTGGCTGCGTGTGACTCTGGAAATCCATACTCGCCGAACCCGCGGATCTGCCGAAAGACCTGCTCGGCAAACTCACCCGTCAGCCCGTTCGCCCGCATCCCTTCCAGTAGCTTGATCCGGAAGCGATCGATCACTCCCGGTCGCCGCCAAGCCGCCATCGCGCGGCGTAGCTGGTCCGCTTCCCCCGGCGTGAACCCGGCAGCCACTTCAGCTAGACGCATCGCTTGCTCTTGGAACAACGGCACACCCAAGGTCTTCTCAAGCACTTCCTTGATTGCCGTGTTCGGATAGACCGCCGTGTCGGGATCTCGCCGCGCAGCCAAGTACGGATGCACCATGTTGCCTTGGATGGGTCCCGGTCGAACAATCGCCACCTCAATGACCAAGTCGTAGTAGCAGCGTGGCTTCAATCGCGGCAGCATGCTCATCTGGGCGCGACTTTCGATCTGGAACACACCGATCGTGTCGGCGCGACAGATCATGTCGTACGTTGGCTGATCATCTTGCGGGATCGTTGCGAGCGTCAATTGCCGTTGGTGCGTTTCATCAACCATGGCAAAGCAACGCCGAATCGCGGACAACATTCCCAATGCCAGGACATCCACCTTCAAGATGCCCAACTCGTCCAGATCATCTTTGTCCCACTGAATCACGCTCCTGCCTGGCATGGCTGCGTTCTCCGTCACACACAACTCACACAGATTCCCTTCCGTCATCACCATGCCGCCGACGTGCTGCGATAGGTGACGTGGAAAGCCGAGCAGTGTTTCGGTTAACCACAGAAATCGCTTGCCAACGTGAGAATCGGGGTCCAGCCCGGCTTCGCGGCAGCGTGATTCCAAATCCGGATTGCGATGAAAACTGGTCGTGAGTTTGGCGAGCGCGTCGATCAGATCTGGCGAAACCCCCAAGGCCTTGCCGATCTCACGAATCGCACTCTTTGCACGGTAGGTCACGACCGTCGCCGTCAGCCCGGCACGATCGCGTCCATACTTCTCATAGAGATACTGCAAGACCTCTTCGCGACGTTGATGCTCGAAATCGACATCGATGTCAGGTGCTTCGCCACGTTCCCGGCTGATGAAACGCTCGAAAAGTAAATCCGTCAACGTGGGATCCACCGCCGTGATTCCCAGGCAATAGCACACCACCGAATTGGCTGCGGATCCCCGACCCTGACAGAGGATCCCGCGACCGCGTGCGAAACGCACCAGGTCCCAGACCGTCAGGAAGTAGGCTT
>JBCCYK010000236.1:0-10504 GCA_039189905.1 Planctomycetota bacterium | reverse complement strand
GGACTGAGATCGCCTGACCATCCACTTTTGGCTTGATCAGATGAATCTGGCGGTGAGTTGGGGATTCGATCTGACTGGTGACGGCCAGGGCGATCGACTGACTGAAAAAACAAATCAAAACCCAAGCGGTGGATCGGACCCAAAATCGACTGGCTCGCTTGTCAGCAAGCCTCGGCTTGGAAGAGAAGCCCGTGCGACATGCCATGGCATTGCCCTCGTTGGAAATAGCGTCCTTGGAAATAGAAAAGACGGTGACGCATTGCGTTGGCGGTTGAGACTCAATCTGCGGGTCCAAACGCCGACTCCAATACAAACGTCACGCGTAGGCCGGGGAATGGCATTCCCCCCGACTGAGTCAACAGAACCGATTCTCGCCTCCCACGCAAGCAAGAAACTCGATTGGGTTCAGAATGCCATTCTCATCCCACGCACGACCACGCCGATTCTCGGGCGTTTAGTCATCAGCGAAAGAGAACCTGAGGCCGCGTCTGGTTGATTTGACAATTCTTAACGAGATGTCTACTGTACCATATAACGCGGTACAGTAAAAGCGAGTCGGGATGGTCGCGATTCATATCACAACGGGTAGCAACACGCCGATCTTTCAACAGATCGTGGCGCAGGTTCGGGCGGCAATCGCGTCTGGACGATGGAAAGTCGGCGATCCGTTGCCCAGTGTGCGATCCCTGGCAAAGGAGTTGGTGGTGAACCACAACACCGTTGCCAAGGCCTACAAGCAGCTCCTGCAGGATGGGCTTATCGACAGCCACCAAGGACGGGGCTATTTCGTCGCGAAGCGACGAGAGATTTACACCAAAGCCGAACGCGTCCGGCGCGTCCGCAAGCTCGTTCAACCATTGGTCAGCGAGGCCATCACGCTGGGGCTCTCGTCAGATGAGATCGTGAGTCTGCTCAAACAAGAACTCGGGAAGTTGAGGCAATCGGATGAGTGACTTGGAACCAGACCAGCAATGCGATCGTTTTGCAATTCATGCGGCTGGGCTCACCCGGTATTTCGGAGACCAGCTCGTTGTGGACCGACTGGACTTCTGCATTCCGAAAGGAAAGGTGACAGCGCTATTGGGGCTCAACGGCGCCGGGAAAACAACGACGATCCGCATGGCGATGGGATTATTGGATCCGACGCGCGGTGAGTGCCGGACGCTTGGAGAAAACAGTCGGGAGCTTTCAACCCGAACACTGCAGCGAATCGGATACCTCGTCGAGGGTCACTATCTGCCGGGTTGGATGCGTGTGTCAGCATTGGAGCGATTTGCTCGTTCCGGTCGCGCGCACTGGGATGCCGATCGATTTCGGTCTTTGATCGAGCACTTTCGAATTCGATCTGATCAGCGCGTGGGCAGGTTGAGTCGAGGTCAACGCGCCGGCGTGAGCCTCGCTTGTGTTCTGGCAGCAGATCCGGAGCTCTTGATTCTCGATGACCCGGCCTTGGGACTTGATCCTGTCAGTCGCCGTGCCTTGAACGAGGCGTTGGTTGAGTTTGCCGGCGGAACAACGCGTCAGGGTGCTGCGCGGACGGTCTTGCTGAGCACCCACTTGATCGATGACGTGGAACGGATCGCGGATGATATTGCGGTCATGATCGGTGGCCGGCTGCTTGTCCATACGTCGCTGGCGAACTTCACGACGCGCGTGGGTCGATGGATGCTTCATGTGGATGAATCGGGGGTGTCAGCTCGTTTTCATCGTGAGCTTCACGGCTTGGTGGAAGCGCGGCGGGCGTGTGGTCACTGGGAACTTTGCATTGCCAATGGCGATGCGGACATCAAAGCACAAATCGCGCGGGCTCTCGAAGTGGGTGGAGGCGAAGCGAACGCGTCGATCGAGCAGATGGAGACGTCGCTCAATGATCTGGTGATCGCGTATCTGTCCACGGAGGGCAGTGAGTCTTTTCGGGAAGCCAACGAGCACGTCGGCGCTTAGGGGGAAATCAAGACGATGTTTATCGCGCTACTCTGGAAGTCATTCCGCGAGATCCTGCTGACGGTGCCGTTGGCGATGGTGGTTTTATCCGTCATCACGTATCTGCAGATGCCAGCTCGCTCGGATCAGGTCCAGTCAACGGCATCAAGCTATGCGTCCTTGCTGGCCTGTTTGGGCGGGGCGTACGCGATGGTCCTTGGATTGCTTCAGACCTGGCCATTGCGGCGGACCGACGTTCGAGGATGGCTCTTCTCCCACCCGGCTCCACGCTGGCACTTTTATTTCGCCGACCTGTTTGCGGCGGTGGCGGCTTACCTGCTGGCAATCTTGGTTCCGTGGGGGATCGCCTGGATCTGGCTCGGCCAAGTCGCACCCGCCACGCGACCGGCGAGTCCATGGGATTTGATGCCGGGCCTGTTGGTTTATCTGGCAGCGTTGTCGTTTCACCCGGCAAGCGTTTGGATGATGAATCGTCCTTCCAGCTGGTTTGGCTCGCGAACCTTCGTGCTTGCCTTGCCAGGGCTGCTGACCTTCCTGGCATTCATAGGATTGGAGACTGCGTTGCCCGCCTGGGGCTGGGGGCTGGTGATCGCCACGGTCGTTCTGTTCGTGGTCCTCTATCCATTGATCGCTGGCGAAGCCTACACAAGACTCTCCAATGCACCGTCGCGCGTGTACAGACGACGGAGTGATGTTGGTGACAACAATGATCGTCCCGGTTTCGCTCGGTTGGCCTACTGTGTTGCGGTCTTGGCCTCCACAGCCATCGTGTGTCTCGCGGCGTGGATGTTGGTGGTGGTTCCGCTTGACTCATCGCTCTTCGCACCAACCCAGGGTCTTATCGATGATGTGATGTTCGCTGGCGATGGAAACCCCTGTTTTGTGAGAAAAGCCTATGTGTGGAATGAGGACCGGGGTTATCGCCACTATGAGACTCAGGAAGCATGGCTTCTCAATCCCGAGCTGGAAATGTTTCATGAAGTGAGCCAGCTGGAGCCAGTGGAAGCCAACCAGATCGCCAATCTGAAGCAAGCGTCCTATGTCACGAACATGTCGTGGTTCGGCGCGCAGCCCCCGTTTCGGGAATTCGTGCAGGATTACTTTGGCACGGGGCCGGGTGGATTGAGCTGGCATCCGACCTACGATGGCGTTTACCACGCTTATGTGCCGAGGCAATCGGTCCAGGTGGAGGAAGACCTACTCCAGGTTGTGATGGATCGAAACGGGTTCGGGTCCACCGAAGCGCCATTCCATCCTTATCACGCCATCACGAATTTCAGTAGCGCACTCGAATCGCATTTGCCGTCTCCGAGCCTGACGGGAGACGTGTTCTTTCTTGCGGATGCGGAGGGCCTCTACCAGGCTTCCCTCGGTGAGCGCCGCGTGGAAACCTTGCTGTCCGAGAAGATCGATGGTTTTGCCGTGATGATCGATCCGGCTCGGGAGAACATCATCGCCTTCATTCTTGCGGGCGACACACTTCGTCTCTACGCGGTGGAGAGTGACGAACCCGGAGTGGCTCTTCCGAAACGAATGACAGAGGAAGAACACAAGCGGGGCGGCGAACGGGCACCTTGGCCTCGCTTACGGTTCGACGAACAGATCGAGATCAAGCTGCCACCGGACTGGTACGCACCACTTGCGGGGGAGCCAACGAAACAAGGGCTGACCCATTGGTTGTTGCCACGACTGGACGGAGGATGGCTATTGATCCAGCAAAGGGCCATGTCCTCCATCAAGAGACTCGACATCGATGCGTCCAACCAAATCGTCGCTCGGACCAGCTACTACCTTCCACGTGCGAAGCCCTCGCCCTTGGTCCGTGACCTTTTGGTAACCAGTCTTATACCTGTCGTCACGGCGTCGGCCGCACTGTTCGAGCTCGCGGGGCCGCAAAACCACGTCGAGTTACCACGCGTCACTGACAGGGTCTTGCTGTTGCTATGCCTTGGATTCGTTCTTGCGCACTCGTTGCTGGCCTGGTGGTTCACTGAGAAGGCTTGCACGGCGCGTCGGCTTTCAATCCGTTCCACGACGACGTGGCGTTGTGCCTCGGTTTTCTTGGGACTGATCACGCCCCTCTTGGTTCTCTCGTTTCATCATCGTATTGCGTCTGTGTCTTGCCATGCCTGCGATCGAATGATTCGCGTGGATGAACCGCGATGTCCGCACTGCACCGCCGCCTGGAAGCCGGTCGAACACCTTGGCATCGAGGTCTTCTGAAGCGAGTTCGCAGTTGCTGCTCAAGAGTACGACGCTTGAGTGTAGCGCCAGTCGTTTGCTTCGATCTCGTCTTTAGTCACGATGCTTCCGGTGGCAGTCGACGCAGCTTTGCGTCAGCATTCGGACGGTCTTTGTGACCCGTGAGGGATCCTGATCCGAAAGGGCGTCTCTCAGCGTCCACGCAATGCTTTCAGAACTCTTCAGGGCTTCGTCGAATCCCGCTCCGTCGCCCGACACATGTTGACGTCGCATTTCACGAAAGGACTCGGCAATCAAGTTGGCATTCTCGATTGCCTTCGCATTGGGACTGGCTCCATCCGTGTTGTCACTCGCGTCAAGGTAATCCCGGAGCTCTTGGTGAAGCCGGCTGATGTGCGCCATCCCTTGTTTGAGGGTGTCGATCGGCGCGACTTCGAGTAAGGGTGGCAGCTCGCAATCCTCGCTTGGATGTTGGTATTTCGTTACGCTCCGCCACAGGCCTGGATAGTCCTCGCTGGTGCCTGCCGACTCAAGGATTTCGATCGCGTCTCCGGAGTGGAAGACACCGGCAGCCATGGACGCGATCGCGGCGACCGCTGGCGCTCGATGAAGGCCGCGATGACAATGAATGTAGAACGGCGTCTCGGCACTTCGAACAAGCTGCGCGATGGACAGCAACGCATGCGCGTCAATCTCTCCGTAACCGATCGGGATATGCACGTAACGCAACCCATACCTTCGCGCTGCATCCAAGTCGGGACGCGTGCCGTCGACACTGACAACCGTCTTGATCCCCTGTGAAGCCAACAATGCGAATGCGGCCCGATTTTGAGGTGCCCCCCCGCTGTAGAGCTCGGAAGTGATTCTGCGTTGGTGAGGGAGGAGTGCCCCGTTGTCGAGCGCGACCTCGACCGCAGTTTCTGATCTCGGCTCCATTGCAAAACAGGAGCTGACTCTCGAAAGCAAGAGTATGAGGAGCAGGATGCGTGGCAGTCGAATCAAAAAATGCAAGGATCGGCACCATCAACGACACGAGTCATGTGCGGGACTTTAAGTCAAGATTCTATCCGACTGAGGCCATGCCATCGCAGGCCAAGGTCCATGATGGCCGCCGCACGACTGTCGATGCCTCGGCACGGCGACATGCCGAGATTCATGTCGGATCCGTCTTGTTCTCAGGCGAAATCGGAAGAATTGGCGGCAGAATCCTTGCTGGCGCGAACTAGGGGTACATGCAGGATGAATGTGCTCAGTCTGGGAATCGGTCGAAGGGTTTGGCGTATCGCCGGCTCGGATTACTGTGTGCCGTGCTCACAGTGGCAACCGTCGCTTTCGCGGTGAGGGCGGCGGCTGATGACCGCCGCGGACCCCAGGAATCGATTCACGGGAAGCTTTCTGAACACAACCACGGACACCCACCGCAACCGATCAGTCAGTTCCTTCAACAGCACTGCTTGGACTGTCACAGTGATGATGCGCAGGAGGCTGGCTTGAGCTTGGTGGGGCTTCCGCTGAGTCTCGATGATCCCCAAGCGTTTGAGAGTTGGCGTCGTGTCTACCAACGCGTGCGGGACGGGGAGATGCCGCCTGATTCGGACGTCGAAGCACGCCAGACCGATGTGTTCCTGGACAGTCTTGATGAGCGCATGGTGGAACTGGACTCGCGAGACATTGCAACGAGGGGCAGGGTGCGCGGACGGCGTCTGACGCGGACCGAGTACGAGCATACAGTACAGTCGTTGCTGGGGATTGGCCTCCCACTGCGAGACCAACTGCCTGAGGACGCAACGGTGCATGGATTTGAAACCGTGGCCGAGGGCCAGCAACTGTCGCAACACTTGTTGGCACGGTACTTGGACATTGCCGACCGCGCACTGGGCGAAGCGTTTGATCGTGCGTTGGTGGGGGATGTCACTTTCGCCGCGGATTTCTCGCCCCAGCGTTTGTCTCAGGGGATCGGGAGACGCAACTACCGGGGCCCCGAGTCTCGAGATGGCGAGAGTATCTCGTGGCCCATTTACTTGGCGTTCTACGGACGCATGCGTTCGATCCGCGTGCCGGAAGACGGCTGGTATCGAGTCACGCTTCGAGATGTGCGCGCCATCAACCCGGCGAACGGCGGCACCGTCTGGGGGACTCTGCGGTCGGGGGCCGGAGCCTCTGCCCAGCCGATTCTCTACGACGTCGGGATTGTCGAAGCAACCGAGACTCCACGCGACTTGCACTACGAGGCCTGGATTCGTCGAGGGCATCTGTTGGAGCTAAGACCGAATGATCGAACGCTTCGCAGGGCCCCCAACCAAACCGGGCGACCTGACACGATTGCTTACCGGCAGCGTAATGAGGAGCAAGGTTTTTCAGGGATCGCCCATCGCGGTATCCGCATGGAACGGATCTATCCGAAGGCTGACCGCGAGCAAGTCATTGCGAACCTTTTCGGCGATGCGACACCGGAACAATGGGTGTCCAATCCAACAGACGTGCTCAAACGGCTGGTGACACGCTTTGCAATAAGGGCATTTCGGCGCCCGGTCACGTCGCATGATGTGGCCGACTATCAACAGATCGGTCTCAACATGCTGTCGGAAAGCGAATCGTTCATCGAAGCCTTGCGTGCGTCGTACTGCGCCATTCTCTGTTCACCCCGGACGCTCACGTTCATTGAATCACCGGGCCCGCTGGATGATCACGCCATCGCATCGCGACTCAGCTATGCACTTTGGACGGATATGCCCGATGAAGCGCTGCTGCGATTGGCCAGCGCAAGGAAGCTGCGGGGCAAAGAAGTCCTTGCTGGGCAGATCGAACGCATGCTCGATGATCCTCGATCAAGGCAGTTCATCGAAAGCTATACCGATCAGTGGCTCAATCTCAATCAGATCGATTTCACAACGCCCGACGGCAAACAGTTTCGCACGTTCGATCCCGTGGTTCAGGAGTCGATGCTTCGGGAAACGCGACACTACGTTGGGAAATTGATCGAGGAGGACTTGAGTGTCACCCACTTTGTTGATTCCGATTTTGCCTGTCTGAATGAGCGACTGGTGCGGCATTACAGGGTTGCCGACGAAGTCAAACACTATCGAGCCGGGGACGGAATTCAAACCGTCTCACTGTCGCCCAGCAGTCGACGTGGAGGCCTGATCACGCAGGGTGCCATCCTGAAAGTGACCGCCGACGGGACCACCACGTCTCCCGTGGTTCGAGGTGTGTTTGTCAACGAGCGAATTCTTGGGCTGAGGATTCCGCCGCCACCTCCGGGGATCCCCGCAGTCGAACCGGATGTACGTGGCGCGACCTCCATCCGCGACCAGCTCGCAAAACACGCTGCGGATGAATCGTGCAACGCGTGCCACCGAACCATCGACCCTCCCGGATTCGCCTTGGAGAGTTTTAATCCGGTGGGCGTGTGGCGCGACCGCTACGGCATCGGCGGTCGGGGTGTCGCGATCGATCCATCCGGAACGACGGTCGACGGAGACTCATTTGATGGACTTCGGTCATGGCAGCAGCTGCATGTGAATCAACCCGCGCTGATCGCTCGCGGTTTTGCCGAGCAGTTCTTGACCTACGCCACGGGCGCTCCGATTCGCCACAGCGATGAACACACGATCGATAGGATCGTGGCCGATTGCGAGGCATCCGGGTACGGGATCCGTACTCTGATTCACCGCGCGCTGACAAGCGACCTGTTCCTTCACAAATAGTCGACCATCCAAATTCAGCTAACGAGAGTGATCGATGCTCAAAGAATCATGGAACTCCCGAAACATCTTATCGCGTCGAAGTGCGATCGCACGGCCCACTGTCTTGTCCCGGCGCACGGCCTTGCGAGGCGCAGGGGTGGCACTTTGTTTGCCGACGCTCGAGGCCATGAAACCGGCATTTGCTTCGGAAGCCAAGGATGACCATGCAAAGCGATTTGTTGGCGTCAGTCTCGCACTTGGCTTGCATAGCCCCAACCTCGTACCGGAAACCGAGGGTAGGGACTACAAGCCATCTCGCTACCTCGCGGATTTGGATGATCTTCGGAATGACCTGACGGTTGTCTCAGGGACATCTCACCCGGGCGTTTCCGGTGGACATTCTGCCGAGGGAAGCATCTTCTCAGCCTGCCCCAACGCCCGTGGATCGGCATCCCGGAACACGATTTCGCTGGATCAGTTGATGGCCAAACAATTGGGTGACGAAACTCGATTCCCGTCGTTGGTCCTCAATACGAGATCGCAGACCAGTCCGTCGTATACGCAGAACGGTTCCATGATACCGGCCGAGAACAATGCGATGCGTCTGTTCACCACGCTGTTTGTCGATGACGAGCCAGCCGAACGTGAGCGACAAGCCGCGCTGATCCGGCGCGGTCGCAGCATCATGGACTTGGTGGGTGACGAGGCGAAACGACTGCAAAGACGGGTGGGCGCCGGCGATCGTGGCAAGCTTGAGGATTGGTTCACGAGCGTTCGTGAGCTCGAGCAGCGCATGGTTGCCAACGAGGCTTGGACCCACCGACCGAAGCCACAGGTTGACATGCCGCTGCCACAACCGATCCCCCGCGACACGGTCGGCATCGCAGGCACCTTCCTTGACATCATACGCATGGCACTGCTGACCGATTCAACGCGATTTGTCACGTTGCACGTACCCGGGGACTATCACGGGCTAAGCCACCACGGGATGGATGACAGCGCCATTCAAAAACTGACGTCGGTAGAGCACGAGATGGTCAATCAATGGGCCCGTTTCCTGCGAACGCTCAAGTCCGATGGTTTGCTCGATGAGACGATGGTGCTGATGACGTCGAATCTCGGGAACGCATCGAGTCACGACACGAAGAACATGCCGGTCCTGTTCGCCGGGGGCGGGTTCCGACACGGGCAACACCTGGCATTCGACCAGGAGAACAACTATCCGTTGCCCAATCTCTACTTGAGTGCCCTGCAACGATTGGGACTGGAGTACGACTCATTCGCGACCAGCACCGGCACCATGACCGGCCTCGAATCCTCCTCGTGAGCGGTTCACGAAGTCCGCGATGCTTTGCCGGACAAGCTTACGGCTCGTTCGCATCGGAGACCCCGCATCACGGCCGGTTTGAACCGGTCATCCGACTCAAGACTGAAACAGGCAGGCAACCAATGAAAGAAACGGCCCTGGTACTCTTCGTGGCTTTCTTCTGTGTGATGACAGCCTCTCGCGCACGGGCAGACGATTACGTGGCGGGAACATCGCTCAAGCCAGCCATGCTCCTCAAGGGTGAGCCAATCTTCGAGAAAGACTTCGATTCTCAGAGCGAAGTGGATGGCATCATGGACCTGAGAAAACACACCAAGGGCACGGTGAAGGATGGCGTCATGGTGGCCATTCCACCTTCCGTTCACGGGGAAGCGCCCCAAGGAGCCAGGTACGGGAAAGAGGAGTTTGTTCGGTCCCACTTCAAGCTTGGGGGACAGGATTACATCTTCTCCTTTCGAGTGAAGTTCCTCGAGCTGGATCGTGCGGTCGGAGAACAGATTTGCTTCATTGACCTTGGACACCGCTGGATCCGCCTCGAGATGACCCCGGATGGATCCCAACTCGTCTTTCAGAATTACATCCTCGACAAACGTGGGGCCAGGAAGGTGCTGGTCGAAAGCCAGGATCTGAAGCTCAAGTATGGAGAATGGTACGAGGGCACCATTGAGATCTCCGGAGACGAAACGCTGTTCACGATCAACGGCGTTCCGTTTCATATCAAAGACGACTTGGTCGCGAAGGATCGCGAAACCCTCCTTGCCCGGCGATTCTGTCTCGATCTGAGGGGCGTTGGCTACCACCTCGACTACGCAGCAGCCTGGAAACCGAGCGGGTTTCAAGACAGTTGGGTGAAGTAACGAGACAAGTTGCACAGTTATACGCCGCATTCCTAGATCAACTTGAGAACGCGGTGGAGTCCCAGGCAACGCCCACCAAATCGAATCTGGGAACGGTGTTGACCTCGCGGTCAACTCTTTCTACCGTGTCGGGAGTTCAGCAAGTGGTCCAGAACGAGGAATCGCATCCTCCGTTGACTCGGGTTTTGGTGTTGGTCATGAAGGAGGCTTGAGAGCGACACAACGCGTTCTGAAAGGAATCAGATGACAACAGACAAACCACTTGCCGCTAGCCGTTCGACGGGCGCGCTGCTGAAGATTGCGGCTGTTCTTTGGGTGATTTGGGGGCTGGTCCATGTTCTTGCCGGGGTTATGACCATCAGCAAGGACACGCCACAGGCGGTTCAGGGAATCGCCGATGCGGTTGATCCACAGACTCTGGATGTGATCTACCCCGATGCCGCTGGTGCGGTCATCAACCAGCATGGCTTCAATCTGCTCTGGATTGG
>JBCCYK010000235.1:0-10514 GCA_039189905.1 Planctomycetota bacterium | reverse complement strand
GTTCTTTGCCGATCTCGTTGACGAACAAATCGACGCGACGACGCGAGCTTTTCTTGCAACGACCGTCGCCTGTGCGCGTTGCCATGACCATAAATTGGATCCGATCCCGCAGGAGGATTACTACGCGTTGGCGGGAATTTTTCGATCAACGGCGACGCATTATGGATTGCTGAAAGCGCAAGCACGCCAAGCGACGACGCTGCTCGACCTAACCGGTCTGGGGCCATCAACGGGAAAGCCGAGACTGGACCAGGAAGATATGAAGGTACTCGCCAAGCGGCGTGACGACGCGGCGAAGGCCGTGACCGACGCGATGGCGAAGATCCACTCCGGAGAAGATGTCTTCCGCGGCACGCTCCGGCGACTTCGCTCGCAACGAGATGAAGCCGAAGCGGCTCTGCAGGCCTACTCCAGTCGCGGCGAACCTCGCGTGTTCGCCATGGGCGCGCAGGATCGTGATGACCCGCTGACAACACATTTGCTCGTACGCGGCGAAGTCAATAAGCCAGCTCAGACGGTGCTACGTGGAGTTCTTCAGGTGGCTTCCCCACCGAATGGACACTGCCTTCCAAACAATATAAGCGGTAGCGGGCGATTGGAGCTTGCGAACTGGATTGCACACGCGAAAAACCCACTGACGGCCCGTGTCATTGCCAATCGAGTCTGGCACTGGATGTTCGGGCACGGACTCGTGCGAACGGTTGACGATTTTGGTCATGGCGGTGATCGGCCGACCCATCCCGAGCTACTCGACCACCTAGCGCTTCGCCTCATCGAGAATGACTGGTCCATCAAGTCACTCATCAGTGAAGTCGCGCTATCAAGGACATGGCAACAGTCATCGGAGTATCACGAATCCAACTTTGCCGTCGATCCAGACAATCGGCTCCTTTGGCGGATGAACAAACGCCGCTTGGATGGTGAGGTGATTCGTGACGCAATGCTGGCCGTCTCCGGTGAACTCGATCTGAGGCGACCGCTCGGTACGTTGTTGCGAGATGTCGGTGAAGGCGGTGTCGGCCAAAGTGTCTTTGAACCGATCATTCGATCGATTGATGCCAATATCCGATCGGTCTATCTACCACGGGTTCGAAGCGTCCTACCTGAAATGCTCGAAGCATTCGACGCGCCGGATGCAAGCTTGGTCACCGGTGCTCGGGAAACCACGTCGAGCCCGGTGCAGGCGTTGTTTCTCATGAATCATCCGTTCGTCCGCAGACAAGCCATTGCGATGGCAAAAAGAGTTGAGGGTGTGTCATCCGAACAATGCATCGACGCTCTCTACCAACTCGCATTCGGTCGCTCACCCACAATCAAGGAAACCAGACTAGGGGCGAGATTTCTTGCTCAGGCAAAGAGCACAAGGAGCCGCCCAACCGTCGGACGACTTGGCGGCGGAGTGCTTGGGGGCGGCGGATTTGGCCTGCGAGGACGTTTCTCGCGTGCGCAACTCGAAGACCCTGATTCGCAACCAATGAGTGACCTGGCGGCATACTGCCAAGCGCTGCTGTGCACGATGGAGTTCCAGACCATTGATTGAAGTTGGAAGCGCAGGGCGCCCAACTGCACGGTGCGACCCAAAACGCACGCGGACTGATTACTCGATGACGGATAAACCATGCAACGAACGTTCTGCGATCAACGATTGAGTGCTTTCTCGCGTCGCCACGCGTTGGAAACACTTTCAGCCGGTTTTGGATCCCTTGCTTTGACAGGTCTATCCGCAGCACAGGAGGCCGTGAATCGCTCGCCATTGTCTCCAAAAGAGCCGCACGAAGAGCCGAAAGCGAAACGCGTGATCTTTCTTTGCATGCGTGGAGGCCCTTCTCACGTCGACACATTCGACCACAAACCACGACTCCAGACGGACCATGGTCGAGCCTCGAATTATGGTTCGCCATGGTGTGCCTCACCGTGGAAATTCAAGCAAGGCGGCAAGAGTGGGCTCTGGATTTCCGAGCTCTTTCCTAACGTCGCAAGTTGCGCTGACGAACTTTGCCTGCTGCGGGCAATGCACTGCGACCAACCGGCACACGCCCAGGCGATGCTCCAGATGCATACGGGGTCGTTTCAGTTCGTTCGACCATCGATTGGCGCGTGGACGCTCTACGGGCTTGGCACCGATAACGAAAACCTCCCCGGGTTCATTTCGATCAACCCACCTTCGGCGACCGGCGGTGCACAGAATTACGGGAACGCGTTTCTCCCCGCGACATACCAAGGAACCAAGTTCACGGTTCAAGACAGCAGTCAACGCAATCGTCGCATCGACCGCATGCGACGTGGTGAAGCCAATTCATTCGGAATCAAGAATGCCTTTAACGAGAGTTTGACAAAACACCGACAACGAGACCAACTCGATCTCATCGGTTCACTCAATCGCGAGAAGTTGCTGCTGGATCAACACAACCCGCTCGTCGAAGGTGCTATCGAAAACTTCGAGCTCGCATTTCGTATGCAAGATGCTGTTCCCGAAGTGATGAATTTGTCGGGCGAGACCGAGGACACCATTTCGTTGTACGGAATCAATGAAGATCCAACGGACGGCTTCGGCCGCCAATGCCTATTGGCTCGGCGTTTTGCCGAATCCGGTGTTCGCTTCATTGAGCTGGGTCATGGTAGTTGGGATCACCACAGCCAAATTCGTACAGCCCTGGCCGATAACTGCAGAGAAACCGATAAACCAATCGCTGCGCTCATCACGGACTTACGACGCCGCGATATGCTCAAGGACACACTGATCGTCTGGGGCGGTGAATTTGGACGTACCCCGTATTCGGACAGTGGTACCGGACGCGATCACAACCACAAAGGTTACACAATGTGGATGGCAGGTGGCGGCGTCAAAGGTGGTTGTAGCTACGGCAGCACCGACGAACACGGCTACGAAGCCGTCGAAGACAAGGTGCACATTCACGACTGGCACGCCACAGTCTTGCACTTGCTCGGGCTGGACCACGAGCGATTGACGTATCGTCACGCTGGGCGTGACTTTCGATTGACCGATGTTCATGGAAACGTCGTCCACGACATCATCGCTTGATGGGCGCTCTTGAATCACTCGGGAGCGGTTGGAGCTGCCAACGATATGTGTTCAAACGACCCTTCGTGCCGCCAAGCATAGACCGTGATCGTACGATCATCATTCTCGACATATCCGACCGTCATCGTGCGGTCATGTGGGACTCGAACGTAACCACCGGACATCGGTCGCGACGAAACATCCCACCAAGACTCGTTGTGGGTCTCCTCTCCGGGAGGAAAGCTGAAATTGGTCTGAAATGTGGAAACACTGACGTAGGAACGATCAAAAATCTCCATAGGTTCCCCTGTTTTGGCAAGGAACTTGAATCGAACCATATAGTCCATTCCATCCTTCAAGTAGTACGCCAGCGGTTCAATCTCCAGGGTTGAATTGATGAGCAAGAACTCCCGCGCATGTGCCACCTGATTTACATCTGGAGACTCCGTCCTCGTTACCCACCCTCCCATTGCGATGATCGGGGACGTCAACGTGGCGACCATGAGTGTTGCGGCGACGCAAGTGATGGCGGCAATGACCGGGTAGGCCCTCATCCGTTCGTAGCTGAACCGGCTCGTCCCTCGGGCGACCGTGTAGGCGAGCGCCGCGAACGCGGACAGAAAACTCACGGCCATCGAAAGACAGATCGCCAACCGCACCGATTGCGGCGCATCCCCTACGGTAAATAGGTAGGTAGTCGCTGCGACAGCAAAAGCCGAAGGAATCAGGCCTGCCAGGATTGCAACGAAGATACGTCGACGACGGTGACTCTGATTGGCGATCACCGGAAGAAGGGCCCACGGGATCAACAGCATGCCGCCGACAATCGCCGTGTACCAGACAAAGCCCACCATCGCCGCGCTCACATCGAGCCCATCACGCAAGCCGTTCACGCCGCAAAGGACGGCGTAGCCAGCCACGAACCCGCCGATCAAGAGCCGCTTCGGTACCGGTGACATGCTGAGACCTCTTATGGGCTTCTGATTGGCGGATGTTGGTGCGTCTAAAACCGAAATGGGGCAGATCCCATTCGTCTCTCAACGGTCTTTCGGTCGATTGTCGTCGGAGAGGAACCTGTCCGTACGCGCGGGGGAGAACGTTTGCTGCGCTGCAACTGGCTTAGCGAAGTTGCCGGCCGAATATCCAACGACCATCGGCAACAGCACAAGGTTGTGTGATTTGGTTCGTTGCATCTTCATTTGCTTTCGTCTCGGAGCATCCGCTGCATAGCTTTGCATTGCAAAGCTTGTGCACAAAAATATAGTCAGTTCCATCATGCGGGGGACCATCCCCCAGAAAACTTGGGATCGTCCATGGATAGATCGGCTTGGTGCAGGGCCTGAGCGTCCGCGACAATCCCTTCCAGCACACTGATATACTCCGTAAATTTTTTTCGTCCCATCGTCGTCAGCCGGTACATCGTCTGTGGCCGCGAACCGGAGTTGCCCTTCCAAATCTCCACCAAACCAGCGTCACTCAAGACTCCCAAGTGACGGCTTAGATTTCCGTCCGTCAGCGAACAGAGCCGCTTCAAGTCATTGAATAGGATTCCTTGGGGATTCGAAGCGAGCGAAGCGAGGATGCCCAACCGAGCTTTCTCGTGCAGGATTCGGTCGAGACCTTCGTACGAGAATCGACCCTCGCCCTTAGCCGGTATGGATGCGGTCTTGATGGATGCTTTCCTTGCTCTAGGCGGCATGATCTCGCTCCAGATTCCAATGCAGAATCGTTGCACACAACAGCTGCCCGCCGCCGAACGTAGCGGCCATTTGCCAGGGTGCAAGCGATTGCTCGCCTTGACCCCAGCGCAGACAACATAAGCCGCTCGCGACGTAGTAAAGACCCGCCCATGCCACCGGCGATGGCAACATTCGCCAGGACGCAAAGATCCCAAGACTGAAAAGTAATGACCAAAGACCAGGCAGCATCCACGCTACTTGAGGTGCGTCGCGATAGATAAAGAGGGTTAACACTGCGCCAATGATCAAACACGGCAGGAACTGTTCCGCCGCCAGTCGTGTCATTTCACGCATTAGTCCCGGACCGGCGCGCTTCGCTCGGATCAGCAATTCAACCACAGCAATGCTCGCGCTGGCAAGCGCGATCCCCACCCACAAACACAAGTATCGAGACAGATCGCTTGGCGGCGAACCCAACCATCGCGATTGGAAAGCGGCTCCGGTCAATGCAAGCACGCCCGAGAAACCCACCGTCATCGAGCGATAGCCGCGAAAAACCTCTCTCTTGGCCATCTGCTGGCGAATATCGGATATCTGTTGGATCGCATCGCCAAGATTCATATTGGATGGCTGGGCGTCAAAACGCGAAACATATACTTTGTATTACAAAGCATACGCAATGGCCGCCCCCATTCAAGAGATTGTCGCGGATTCCCGCCGAAGTGCTGGCCCAAGTGCACACGGCGACGAGTTCGCCTGTTGAATACGCGGTTCAATTCGCTTGTAACTGATCACGAACAAAGACACCGCTTTCAGTTGGCGTATAACTCCAATTCTGCAGCAGGTTTGGACCAACCTGTCCCACCGAGAAACGCCACGCGGTCCAACTGATGCCATGCGATTCAAGACACTCGATGATCTCTTTCCGAAAGGCGCCATCATGGCCGTAGATAATTTCAAAACCGAATAAACCGTAGCGGTGCCTTAGATCGGCGACGAATCCCCACTCGGTACAAAATACTGGATAGAGTTCGGCAGTCTTGACGAAATTCTCGTACCAATCCCACTTGCTTCGAGTCCGATCGGGGTAGATGTGGACGGCGTAAACGATATTGTCCCTCCGCACCGGATCGTCTTGGACGTGCGAAAGATCAAACGTGTAGTCGAGCCCGCTGCAAATGATCGGAGTGTGATCATCCACTTCTCGGATCGCGTCAACAATGCGTTCCTGCATCGCTCGCCATTTTAGCCATTCAACTCTCGCTCCAAATATTTCAGATCGGGTGCCTTGCAGTCGCCCCCGGCCAATGACCGGTTCGTTGAATAGCTCGTAGAAGGCAACCACGTCATTGTCGACAAACTGCTTCGCCAACTGCACCCAGAAATCGGTCATTTCTTCTTCGGTCGTCTTAAGCTGATCTTCACCTCGGCCACGATCGTCGAAAGACCCGGTAGGCACAAACCCGATCGAGTGAAAGTCGAGAAGGACATACATTCCATGTTTGCCGATCCACTTGACCGAC
Organism: Planctomycetota bacterium; assembly: GCA_039189905.1. GTDB lineage: Bacteria > Planctomycetota > Planctomycetia > Pirellulales > Pirellulaceae > Rhodopirellula. The sequence continues at coordinate 4,290 of JBCCYK010000235.1, read as the reverse complement.
TGATCGATGAGTTGCATCGCCTTCGTCTTGTCGACGCGCCATACGTTTGGATGGATCTGTAGACGGACGATCTTGGCGCCCCACTCCGCCATTTCAGCGTAGTACGCCTCATTCCAAGATCCTTCATCAGGGTTTCCGGGCCATGTTTGGAGAATCGGGTCCATGGACACCACGCCCCGAAAAATCTGAGGCTTTCCGCTCGGGTCGACAATTCGGTTTCCGTTGACTCGAAAGCGGACGGGGAATCTTGTGCCGTCGGGGCTAGCTGGGTCGCCCGTTCGGTCATCGGCATGACATGGAACCGATGCAATCACCAACGATAAAGCAAATAAGACTCTCTTCATGGCAACGGCACTCTAACCGATCAAATGTTACGAGCGAGCTAATGCGGTAACGAAAAAGGGGTCCCGCCGAGTCTACCGTAGGTGAAGCCGAAGACGCAGGATTTTTTGAAAGCATGACGGTGGCGTCCGCGGCCTTTCAGATGTGGATGTTGGAATTACCGGTGGCTGACGAAGCCCACCGCCGGCCAGACATATCTCTCGGACACCACCGCCATGCCTCCGAAAATCCACCAAGCCCCAACTACCCACGCAAATGCGTGATGGACCGTCGGAAGCGATCACATCAAGTGCGGGCACGAAAGCCAAGGCCGCAACGACGTGTTAGAACTTGTACAGCAGCAATACGGAGTAGTAGAAATCGTTTGCCTCGGCACCTTGCGGCGTACTGTCGTAACGATCGGTGACAGCGATACGCAGCGATAGGTTATCGGATGAGTCCAAGAGAGTCTCCCATGCCAAGTCCGCCACCAGTCGGTAGTCGGCGAAGTCATTCCAGGCGGGAAAGTAGTCGAACTTGGCTTTGACTTTCTGGCGTTTCGTCAATTGATGATCGGCTTCGAGTCCAAAGACGGCTTCGGGAATCCAGTCATCGTCGGGAGCACCGAATTCCTTGGACGCACCGGCACCAAACCGGGTGACCAGGTTGGACTGATCGTCGCGAATCCAGTAATAGCCGACGCCACCATTCAAGTTCAGTCGCAGGTCAAAGACTTTGAATTCGTCGAACTCGAGTCCAAGTTTTCCGAACGCGGACCAAGCCGAATCACCCAACAAACGGTCGTAGTCCAGATTCAGTCGGCCGTTGTCTTCCGTAATGTCATTGTTGGCACTGGCTTGCCGATAGTCGATGTCGAGCGCCAACGTATAAGCATCCGTCGTGCGTTTCATTTCCAGCCCAGTCTGGATCGCGAGCGTGTCGGCGTTGCCACTGCTGCCATCGAGGCCGAATTCAGCGTGGTTGTCCCATCCCTCGGAAATCCATTTCCATGGATAGTGATACCACCGGACGACCTGGCTCTGCAGCGGTGGCGTCTCGACGGCCTGCCGATCTGTCAACGTCGGAATCGTTGGCGAGCTAGACGACTCGGCTCCAGGGTCCGTCAGTGGTTGAGGTGTCGCTTGGGATGGCGCAGGATTTGGCAACGAGAGACCGAAATCCTCCGTCCACATCGGATCAACCTCATTCGCCGGATTGGCCCTGGGAAGTCCCGGACCATTGGGGCCAGTGGCAGTCACTGGCGGAATCGTCAGCGGCTCTGGCAGCCGCATGACATTCTCCGTTGGTGTCGGCGACCCATCTTGCGCCGCGATTTGGGCAGCCGAAAGCAGAATCACTGCCCAGATGCAAACAGGAAGTTTCACGGACGACTCAAGCCATGCAACGAAATGAATTCAACAACGGTCGACAAAAACTCGGAATCGGTCCCATCGTTTCGCGCGGGGAGGACCGAACCGACCGCCATGCGAGTTGGTTAGCACAATGCTTCGGCGCGATTCAAGCCCAGACCGCCGGTCCCTGCTCACACGGGTGCAGGCACGCTAATCGGCTTTTTGAGGGATGTCTGAAATTGCAAGAGCAGTTTTGCGTGATTTCGGTTACGCTCCGAGCAGTTTGGAGAACCCTCGCTGTCTAGGAAGGACAAGACCGTGTCAAAAGCCGTTGAAGCTCGCCGAGCCAAGTTCTCGCCCGAAGTTCTCGCCAAGATGCAGGAACTCGGACGTATGATCAGCGCTGAGAAGTACGGTCCCGACGGCCCACCAATCAAAACCACGTGGGCCGAAATCGAAGACGCCGGACACGAAATAGGAAAGCTGGTCGCCACCGAATACGACCAACTCGTCCAGCGACAGCACGCTGAAAAATACGACGACGCTCGGTGTTGTCCTCAGTGTGGAAAGGCAGTCCGCCCCAGCGTGAAACATCGCGACTTGATCACGCGCGACGGCACCAGTGACTTGTCCGAACCGGAGTTTCGATGCATCGCCTGCGAGCGATCTTTTTTTCCCTCAGCGGATTGAATTGGGGATCGATGGCGACCGGTACTCGCCCGCAGTCATCGAGCGGATCACGGCCACCGGAGGCGCGTCGACTTCGTTTCGGATTGCGGCCAAAGTGATCGAGTTGTTGATGGACTTGAAGGTCGCCCCGAGGACCGTCAACAACAAGACCAAGAACATCGGACTGGAACTGAAAGCCAGTCGCGACAAGCGGACCGACGCGCACTGTCGACGACCGATCACCGCGGAGCGAAACGTTGCCCAGCCCGCGGTTGCTTTGGCGGCCGTCCAAGTTGACGGTGGCCGCATGCAAACTCGCACCGCCGGCCGTGGTCCCGGTGTGCATGATCCGCACTGGCGAGAGAACAAGAACGCGGGCTTCTATCGGATGCGGGGCGACTGCTTCGATGACGATCCACACCCGGAGCTTCCCTCGTGTTTTTCAAGCAAAAAGCAGATGCAGAGCTTGCTGTCGGGCCTGCCTGAATCCGAAGCCGTTGACAACGAGAAGCCGGATCTGTCCTGGCGACCCGAGAGTCTGGTGCGGACCTGTGTTGCCTCGATGGGCGATAGCGAACGTTTTGGCGAATTGATGAGTGCCGAAGCCGAGCAGCGTGGTTTCTACAGTGCCGAACGTCGAGCGTTTCTCGGTGATGGGCTGAAGTACAACTGGTCGATCCAGCAGAAACACTTTGACTCGTTCACGCCGATCCTTGACTTCATTCATCCGATCGAACGCCTGCACGAAACCGCCAAGGTGCTTTATCGGGATGATGTTCAGGCGGGCTGGGAAGCTTGTTTGAAATGGATCGAGCTGTGCTGGCAAGGCGACGTCGAAGAGGTCATCGGTCAGCTGGAAGCCGAGCAGTTGGAACTGGAGCCTCCCAGCGAAGACACTGCTGAAGATGATCCACGAGTCAAGCTTGCCGAGACGATCGGTTACCTTCGCGGGAATGTTTCACGCATGGACTACCCGTCGTACCGGCGGGGTGGCCTACCGACGAGTAGTTGTCTGATTGAGTCTCAAGTCAAAGAGATGAATCACCGGATCAAAGGCAGCGAGAAGTTCTGGGACGATGGCGACGGAGGTGAAGCGATCAACCATGTCCGAGCCGCCTTGATCAGCGACGGTGACCAACTTCACGATCACATCTCCAGCCGTCCGGGAACTCCCTACACTCGCCCAGCCAGGAAGAATAGGCAGCCTGCGTTGACCTAATGCCGATTAGCGTGCCTGCACCCCGGGAGAACGCTTCCGCGTCCTCCGTCCGCTTTAACGGGCAGGCCATTTCCAACCGAATCGGCTCAACAAATCACCGTCCTTGATGACCGTGGCTCCATTCTCTTTGTTCAGCCGAATCGAGACACATTCGTCACTGGATTCCAAGTCGTCTATCAAAGCTTGATTGTGGCTAACCACAATGATTTGGCTGTATGCGGCCGCCATGCGAATCAGCCCGGCCAAGGCTGGCATGAGATCAGGATGAAGACTGTTCTCGGGTTCATTGAGCACCAGCAATTCTGGAGGCCGAGGTGTCAATAGTGCGGCGGTTAAGAGCAGGAACCGAAGTGTTCCGTCGGATAATTCAGCGGCCGAAAGATTCCGTAACATCCCAGGTTGCGTCAAAGTGAGCTGCATCTTGGCGTCGCGCCTTTCCACCCGAACTTGCGAACCCGGAAAGGCGCAGTCGATCACCTCGTCGAGTCCGCGATGGTCACCAATCTCACGAATCGTTTGGAGAGCCGCCGCTAGATCCCGACCGTCTCCGGAGAGGACCGGTGTGAATGAACCGATCGACGCCAGACGCGCTGGCGCACGGACATCAACGCGAAACGTGTCGTAGAAACGCCAGGACGCCATGGCCTCGCGCGCCACGATCAACTCGGGCGCGTTGAATGGGTCGGAATACTCGGTCAACATGCTGCCATATCGCGACAAAGGCACTCT
>JBCCYK010000234.1:0-10598 GCA_039189905.1 Planctomycetota bacterium | reverse complement strand
GCGACCTTGCCGAGCAAAAGATCTTCCACGCAGCGTGAGCAGTTGGGAGCTATCAGGCAGTCTCTTAATCGCCTCGGTGAAGCACGCGATGGCTTGATCCAACTCATAACGTTCAAAATGCGACAGCCCAAGACCAGACCAACGCAGCGACGACGCGACCTCGGGATGGTCCGCTAAGGATTCAAACTGCGTTGTCGCGGCGCGCCATCTTCCCAACAAAAGTAAGTCGACACCGCAAAGGTATTGGTCGAAGGGTGTTTCGCTGGGAAGTGGCTGCCAAGCCGCGACGATTTCTGCCGGGCGGTCGACACGATCACGAATTGTCCCGATTCGCGCTCGCAAGGCCGCAATCGATCGTCCGATCGCTTTGGAGTGCTGAGGTTGGCAGTCCGCACTCAATTCCGATGCAGCCTCCAGCCAAGACTCCACGCGGCGCAGTCGAGCGTGGTCCAGCTGACCCACACCGGCCGCGATGTACTGCGTGTGGAGGTCGTGCAAAACGATCTGCAAGAGATGGCGAAGCACAATGAGTCGTTGTGGCTCCGCTTCGAGTCCCAAGGAATCCGCCGCATCGAACCGCGCCGTCATCGCCTTCACATCCGTCAAGCGATCACGTTCGACCATTTTCCAGGCGGTCGATTCCGGCACCCGCGTGCGTTGGTTGGGATCAAGCATCACTGCTGCCAGCGACGCAGCGGATTGCTTCTTCAAGGACGCTGTCTCGGCGGCCAATGCGGCACGCGTGTTCTGGCGTCTTTCCTTCGCCTCTCGACGACTCAGGGGAACAATGACACTGAGCGCAATAAGCACGAGCGCCGCGGCCACGGCGGGCACCGGGCGAGCTCGAAGCAACTTGATCGAGCATCGAGCCGCGGACTCGGGAGCATGCGCAAGCAAGCGACCGGCCGATTGCCGCCGCAAGTCATCGCGGAGAGTCTCTGCGTTTGGGTAACGCCGTTCAGGAGCTTGCTCCAAGCATTGATTCAGAATGGATCGCGTGCCCGGGCTGACCTTGACATCACTCGTCCCTTCCGGATTCAAGTCTCTGTCACCACGTGCGCCTGTCAGGAACTCCTTCGCAACCAGCCCCAGCGAGTAGATGTCCGCGCGAGCGTCGATCCCTTCCGCAGCGACCGGCGACGCGGGACGCGTTGATGACGCCCGATACGAATTCAACTCCGCAAGTGCTTCCGGCGCCATGTACGGCGGTGTTCCACCAACCGCTTCGGGTGCGTTTCGCTCACGATCCCGCGCAAGGTTGAAGTCGAACAGCAGGGGCTCACCATCCGCGCCGATGAGAATGTTCTCGGGCTTGATATCACAGTGCAGAATGCCTCGCTGGTGCGCATGTGCGAGCGCGTCGGCAAGTTTGGTGAAGAGCATGAGTGCGAGGGCCTCACTACCCAGGCCAGCAAGCTGCTGGAGCGTCAAGGCATCATCCGGAGTGGCGGCGGGGTCTTGCCCGCCCTCACGCGATGCGATGGATTCGATCAAAGATTGACCGGTTCGCGTGGCCGGATCGGGGCAGTCCGCAAAGAAGTCCGCCAAGGTCAACTGACCCAGGTACGGCATCTTCAAGACGGTCCGTTCCCCCAGTCGATAAACGTCGTGAATGGGCATGATGTTGCTATGCCGCAACTCACTCAAAGCTTCCGATTCGGACTTCCCGAACTGCGTTACCTTCAGGACCACCAAGCGTCCCAAGAGCGTGCGTTGCTTACACAGATAAACGTTGCTTTGGGTACCACGTCCGATGGAACCAACGATGTCGTAACCTAGCTTTCGGAGCGCAATGGCCTCCTTCGCCTCGTCCGGGTCAAGCGCGCGAGCCTGCGGGAGCGATTCGGATCGGAAATGCCCCTCACCCGCGTCTCCGGCATCGAAATCTTCGACCTCCGACCACCAGCGCTCCCGTTCCAGACGCGCCAGGACAGACGCAGGCAGTGCTTGTGCGTACCGTTTGACGGAAATCGGTAGGGCTGCCGCTGCTCGGCAACGAAAGTCCTCGTACGCGATCGCGTGCATCGCGTCCACGTCTTCCGCCAGTGACGGGTACAAGCGGAAGTAGTGTGCGAGATCCAGGTCGAGCCCAATCTCACAGACGAACTCAATATCGATGCGAACCAGTTCCACCAAGATGTCGTGTTGAACGTCATCCGGTAATGGCGCAACCGCTTTGTCAAAACGGGCCACATCGTCGTGCCGCCACGTCTTTTCAAAATGGAGGATCGCGGTTTCCGTCGCGACTAACTGTTCCACGTGATCTGCCACCCGTACCGTTTGCTCGTGTTGCTGTCCGCTTAAAGCGCGTGTCATGACTCAATCCCTTTATGGAGTCCCGTTCGCCGTTGGTGCCCTCGGACACTGTTGGAAGGACTTTGCAGGGCGAATAACCGCCAACAATTTCACGATTTTGCTGGATGCCAATTCGTTTTCTGGGATCGCGGGTCGGCACAGCGCGGTTGTTTGAGCGCGGTCGCTTTTCAGGCGTCTCTTAAGCCGATCCGCCTGATGGAGAGTGTGCAAAGCCAGCAGAAGATGATTGCTTGACCGGCGTGTGTCGAGTGGTGTCTTGACAGAAGCGATCGATCAAGGTCAATCAAGATCGATCAAGGTTTTGGCGAGCTGCTGCTTCAGGCGTGACAGCACGCGTTCCACAGACCGTTTGCTGCGTTTCAACTTGTCGGCAATCTCTTCAACCAGGAATCCTTCCAAACGCAGCTGCAGGATCTGTCCCAGTTCCGGGCCCACGGACTCGACGACATCCTGTACCGTGCGATGAAACTCCTCCAGGGATGCCGACGCGGGCACGACTTCGCGTCCGCTTTGATCTGCAACCAGATCCGCAAGGGAGATGTTACGGTTGCCATCTCGTTTTTGCGCTGAAAAGTGCTCACGGCGACGCTGAACACGGTGCAAGGCCATGACCGTGATCAAGGACCACAAGGTCTTGCCCTCGGGCGCCTCGTACTGGCCCATTCGGACGCGACGAACCAAGCTCCACAGAATCGATTGAACCAAATCCTCTGGATCCGTGGAGGATTTCAGCCGGCTATCCAACTTGGCGGCGACAAAGTCGTTGAGTTTTGGCGCATAGCGGTCATAGATCACCGCGGCGGCGTCATCGTCCCCATCGCGTAACAGCTCGATGAGTCGCTGGTCGCTATCCCGGGGAGAGACCAAGAATCTTCTTTGCGTTGAGGGAGGGCGCGTCGTGAGCGAAGAGCCGCGAGCGGCAACTCCCTGTACCCAGTTCCTGAACCGGTCATTGACGCACCCGACCAAAACCAGCGTAGTCGATTATCGCTGAACTCCAACGCCACCCGTTCGGCTGACGCAAAAAAGTGGGTGTGGCCGGTCACTGGCGAGTCGAAACCCTCCTCGCCTGACCCGCTCGCTCGCGAGCGCGTGCCCTGACAGTCGTAACCAGCCACACCCGAGTCCGCAACGAGGTCCCTCGCCTGGTCTCTCCGCAGGCGACGGAAACGCGTCTCGGTCTTGGTGAAATGGGTGACAAACCCGTGAGCGTTTGCCTTCCGTGGAGTCAAGGACGCTCGTCACGACCCATCCGCCAAAAAAACACCGCAATCTTTGGGAAAGTGTTTCTTGACTGGAGGGCATTGTCGTTCCAGCGCCCAAACGGGCACAACAAAACGCCCACGATTTTCGGAAGAGGGGACCGTAAGATCATTGGATACCGGTCAGCGACGCATGCAAATGCCGCTCAGCGACCCACGAAGTCGAGCGATCGCGAGAGGAACTGTCGGGTGTGCTGAAGCACCACCTCGTAATCAAGCCACTCCACATCTTCGCCCAGGACTTCGACTTCCAGCGGGCCACGATAGCCGTGATCGAGAAGCCGCTGGACGATGGCCTCCACCGGAATGCACCCTTCCCCGAGAAGGCAGCGGTTCATCTCGCCCATCGGGCTATGCCGACCGTCACCCAGTTGAACCAAGTCGACGCGATCGATGATCGCCGGAATGCTGTCCAACAAACGTTCATCCATGCCCAAATGATACGTATCGAGGACCAATCCGAGATGAGAACTGTTGATCCCGTCGATGACGTCCAGTGTGGTTTCCAAATCGTTGACGAACGACCATTCCAGCCCGCATCCTGCGTGGAAGGGCTCCATGGACAACTGAACGTCGAACTCCTCGGCGACAGCAGCCAAACGTTTCAAGGCCTCTCGCAGGGAACGCCGCGCGTGCCGGCGAATATGATTGTTGCGTCCACCCGCAATGACGACGAGCGAGCCGGCATTCAGAACCGCTGCTTGGTGGATCGCTTCCATGGCGTCGCGCAACGAATCGTCGTACGACCGTCCGTCACTGCCCGTGAACCCGCCTGCCCAACTGAGCGAGGTCACGCTCAACTGCATGTCCAACAGCATTTCCGCGGTTTCTTCGATCCCCACTTCATCCAATTTTGGACGGAACAATCCAATGCCGTCCCAGCCACCGTCGCGGTACGCCATTGCGTCCTGATGAACATCCCAACGCAGAGTTGACAGTTGATTGACAGCCAGCAGGTTCATCTGGGGTCCCGTGCGGATGGGTTCCAATAATCCGTCATTCCATCATTGGCCAAGGCCTGTGCCCGATCACCCCGGCCAACGCGAGGAGTATGCCGGTCGACATAGCCAGTGTAAAGATTCATTTTGTTACCGTGGGACGGCAAAGACGCCTCTTTCCGATGCGTTCAAGGTTGGAACGTTAAAATGCGGCCTGGAAGCCGCCGGAAATCACCTTTATTTCGGGTCGCTTGTTCGCACGCCTGCCTGTCATCACCATGCTTTCCTTTTGTCGCTACGAAGATCCCGGCACCCGCAAAACACGGCTTGGTATCTTGCGCTGCCATTGCGAGGGTGGCCTCCCTGATTCCGTGATCACGCTCACGGATCTCTTGGATTTGGAAACAGAAAAAAGATGGTTGGCCGACAACGTGTTCTTGCAGCAAGACGCGAGTGAGATTTTTGCCAAAGCTGCGACCGCTGACGCTTGGTCCGTGGCACCGGATCGATTCTTGCCTCCTGTCGCGGACCCAGAGAAGGTTCTCTGCATCGGATTGAATTATCGCGACCATGCGATCGAGACGGGGTCTCCGATCCCGGATCTGCCGATCGTCTTCAGCAAGTTCAACACCGCTTTAGTGGGTTTTGGGGATGCAATCGTCTTGCCCCCCATCAGCAATGCTGTCGACTACGAAGCGGAGTTGGTCGTTGTCATTGGTGCACCCGCACGATGCGTTTCCGAAGCAAATGCGATGGAGCACGTCTTTGGTTTCACCGCCGGTCACGATGTTTCGTCGCGTGACTGGCAGAAAGGACGTCCGGGCGGACAATGGTTGCTTGGAAAGTCATTTGACACCTTTGCACCCGTGGGCCCCGGCGTCATCCCAATCAGTCAGATTCCCGATTGGGAGTCCACGCGAGTCCGTTTGCAAATGGGCGAGGACTGCTTGCAGGACAGCACATTGAAACAACTGATTTTTGGTGTGCCGTCGTTGATCGCACACCTTTCCCAGTTCATGACACTGAAGCCGGGTGACTTGATTTTCACGGGTACGCCGCCAGGCGTCGGTGATGCCCGTGTCCCGCCGCGTTACCTTCAGAACGGCGACCGGCCGCGCGTCGTTTTGGGTGATTTCATGTCGCTCGAGAATCCCGTCGTGGACACTACGTGACCCAGCGAAGAACGGCGGGACAAGTCAGCTCCGTCGGATTTGGGCAATAACGTCGGCACCTCGAGTTGGAGTACAGCCTTTAGGCGCCCACACAGGGTGCCAGAGAGCGGCTAAAGCCTGGACTCCAACTGTCTGCCCATGCATCGACGCGAGCCGTATTCCGCGACGGCCTTGATTGGGGATCACGGTCCCATTCAGAGGTGCCGTGAAACTGCCGGGATTGAAAAGGCAGGGAAGCGGCGGCGTCGACCTTCCAAATCAACGTCCGATGGGGAGGTTTTTACGGATTGTGTGAATTTGACCGGTTGGCGGGTCGATGAACCAAAGTAGTTCTGGCCGTGCCCAGTCCCTCGCAGCGCGGGATCAGCTCCTGGGCCCCCTTCTTCGCGGGTTTGACCGTCATGGGATTGTTCGGCACGATTCAACAGTCCGTTGGGGCTCTGCAAACCGCACAGATCGGATTGCAGGTCGTTGGTAACAATATTGCCAACGCGAATACGGAAGGCTACATCCGTCAAAAGCTGGAACAGACGCCGGCGGTGGCGTTCCGGCAGGGCGGTCTGATCCAGGGGCACGGTGTCCGTGCAACTGGGATCACCCAGGTCATCGATCAAGCGCTCGCGGAACGAATGTTCAATGCGAAAACCGCGGTTTCTGGTGCCGAGGCACTGACGGACGCCTACAACCAGCTGGAACAGTTGGCTTCGGACCTGGACGGCGGTGGCCTGAACGAACAGTTCTCGTTGTTCAACAACGCGCTGCATGATCTATCAACGCGGCCGAATGATTCAGCCATGCGCGAGTTTGTGATTCGGCAAGGTCAGACGCTGGCAGACAACCTGCAACTGTCGCGCGGGAGAGCAGAAGAACTGCAGAGCTCATGGAACGACGACCTCTTCGAGTCGGCCACCCAGATCAATCGTTTGATCGAACGCATCGCGCGTCTCAACGTCGAGATAGCCACTATCGAGGGCGGCGGCTTGCTCGGCAGTGACGCCACCGGACTGCGCGATCAACGCTATCGTGATCTCGAAGAACTCGCAAGCTACGTCAATATCAACTTTCAAGAGCAAGCCACGGGAAGCGTGTCGGTCTTCGTGGGCGGTGACTACTTGGTCAGCGAAGGCGACTACCGAGAAGTTTACGCGGCATACAGCGAATCCTTGGAAGGCTATGAAGTGCGAATCGTCGAAACCGACGCTCCCCTCGACGCGAAGGGTGGACGTTTGGGGGCCGCCGTGGAAGCACGCGCGGGCGTCTTTGGTGACTACATCGCGTCCCTGGATAGCATGGCGTCGGCCCTGATTCGCGGTGTCAATGAGGTCCATTCGCAGGGCCAAGGGCGACGAGGTTTTGATCGCGTCGTGGCCGCCAGTCCCAGTGAAGCCGGCGTGCCGCTTGACGAGGCTGGGCTCCCGTTTGCACCTGGCAACGGCAGCTTTGATTTCAATGTGGTGGACCTCGACGGTGAGATTGTTTCCACGCACCGCATTCGCGTTCGCAACCTTGGGCAAGTCGGCGACGACACGGTCCTATCAGTCGCCGCCCAGTTGGACGCCATCGACGGGATCTCGGCGAGCGTCACGGGCGACGGTCGCTTACAAATCGAAAGCGACACACAGACCGCCCGGTTCACGTTCTCGGAGGATAGCTCCGGTTTCCTCGCGGCGGTCGGCATCAACACGTTTTTTACCGGCACCGATGCCCGGACCATCAACGTGAACGATACGCTTTCCGAGAACATCGATCTTCTTGCCGTTTCGCGCGGCGGCATCGAACAAGACACCGACACCCTCTATGACTTGTTGGATCTGATCGATCGGCCTGACGAGAATCTCTCGGGTCGATCCATCCGCCAACTGCATGAGCAGATGTTGTCCACGCTCGGCCGCGAAATCAGTCTGCAGACCAGCGCCACGCAAGGCTTGGATGATTTCTACGAGTCACTTCGCAGCCAGCACCTTGCGATCACGGGTGTGAACATCGACGAAGAGTCCGTCAGGATGATCACATACCAGCGTGCCTTCCAAGCCTCTTCGCGTGTCATCGCCACCGCGACCGAGATGCTGGATATCCTGATGCGACTCTAGACGCGACCCCTGTCTTCATGTTTCATGAGTAGAACCTACCAAGCCGCCGTTGTTGGCACGGGTTTCATCGGACCGGTGCACGTGGAGGCTCTGCAGAGAGCGGGTGTTCAGGTCACAGGTATCTTGGGTTCCAGCCCTGCCCGATCACGAGAAGCCGCTGAGCAACTTGGACTGAATCGGGCCTATGCGGATCTGGCGGAGTTACTGGCAGATGGCTCCGTCGATGTGGTTCACATCACATCGCCCAACCGCCACCACTTTGAGCAGGCTTCAGCGGCTTTGCGTGCGGGAAAGCATGTGCTCTGCGAAAAACCGCTTGCCATGACGTCGGACGAATCAAGGCGTTTGGTTGCCTTGGCCGAACAGTCGGGCTGTTTCGCCGGGGTGGCCTACAACATTCGGTTCTACCCGCTGTGTCATGAATCGGCGGCCCGCGTAGCGAAGGGGGAACTAGGGTCGCTCTTGCATGTGACCGGTTCCTATGTCCAGGACTGGCTGCTGAAACCCACGGATTTCAACTGGCGCGTCTCGGCCGAGGATGGCGGAGCACTCCGCGCCGTCGCGGACATTGGGACACACTGGTTGGACTTGGTTCAGTTTGTGACCGGGCAGCGAATCACATCCGTTTGCGCCGATCTTCAGACGGTCCATCGTCAACGCTATCGACCGCTCGGCGGCACCCAAACATTCTCGGGCGACGCAGAGCCGCGAGCAACCAAAGCGGTCGACATCAATACCGAAGACGCGGGTTTCCTGCTCTTGCGATTTGCCAATGGTGCCAAAGGATCGTTGCACGTTTCGCAGACCACCGCGGGTCGCAAGAACTGCCTACGTTTCGAGGTCGCCGGTGACCAGCAGACACTGGCGTTCAACAGTGAGCAGCCCAACCAATTGTGGATCGGTCACCGCGATCTCCCCGGGGAAACCCTGGTCCGCGACCCGGCCATGATGGCTCCGGCGGCGGCTGGCATCGCAAGCTATCCCGGAGGGCACGCGGAGGGTTTCCCTGACACCTTCAAGCAGCTTTTTCGCACCTTCTACGCCTCCCTGGATCAGGGCGTACTTGCGGATGCGATGCCGTTTCCGACCTTCGCGGACGGACATCGCGAGATCCTGCTGTGCGAAGCGATCCTGCAGAGCCATCGAACACAGTCGTGGGTGGAGGTCGCGTCTTGAAGTCCTACGTCGGAGTGGACCTGGGAGGCACCCGAACCAAGCTCGCGTTGGCCAACGCGGATGGCGAAGTCCAAAGGAAAGCGACGATCGCGACACAGGCCGAGGAGGGGCCCTCGGTCGTGCTGCAACGCATCGGTGATGCAATCCATGACCTTGCCTGTCACACGACGGACGTTGTGCACGGGATCGGAGTGGGCGTGCCGGGTCTCGTTGATCTTGAAACCGGCTCGACCAAATTCCTACCGAACCTGTCGACCCATTGGCGTGACGTTCCCGTCGCGGAAACGCTTCGTGCGCGGTTTGATTGTGATATCCGCCTCCTGAACGATGTGCGGACGGCAACCAACGGGGAACTCCACTATGGACATGGCCGTGACCGGGACCGTGTCACGATGGCTTTTCTGTCGATTGGAACGGGGATCGGCGGCGGGCTTGTGATCGACGGCAAACTGCGTCTGGGTCCGCTGGGCGCGGCGGGTGAAATGGGTCACCAAACACTTGTCCCGGACGGTCCCCGCTGTGGTTGTGGGAATCACGGGTGCCTGGAGGCTCTGGCGAGTGGGCCCGCACTTGCCGCCGAAGGGGCACGGCTGATGCGGATCGGTTTGGCTCCCTCCCTGCACCAACTCGTCAACGGTTCGGCAGAGAATGTCACGCCTGAAAAAATGTCGCTTGCCGCCCCGCATGACGCGCCCATCGCCGATGCGATCACGAAGGCCGGCGATTATCTTGGCATCGCGATGGCCAACGTGGTCTCCACCCTGCATCCGGACCTGATCGTGATCGGTGGCGGCGTGGCTCAAATGGGTGACCGCTTGTTGAAGCCGATTCGGCATGCCATACAAAACCGCGTTCGAATGTTTCCCACCGATTCGATTCAAGTGCTGCCGTCCAAATTGGGGGATGCCGCTGGCGTGCTGGGGGCCGTTGCCCTGGCGATGCACGGCGACGCAACACCGAACGTTGGATCGAAATTCTGATTTCAACCCCTCGACTGACCGAGCGAAGCCATGCCCGCATTTGAGTACGCCGATGTTTCCAAGATGATTGATCACTCCTTGCTTAATCCAACGCAGTCGGTTGCCGACTTGGAATCGGGAATTGAGTTGGCGATCGCCTACGACGTGGCAAGCGTCTGTATCATGCCGTACTACCTCAAACGCTGTGCCGAGATGCTCCAGGGAACGGGTGTGAAAGCCTCCACGACCATTGGCTTCCCTCACGGGGGCCACACCACTGCGATCAAGGCAGCGGAAGCCGAACAGGCGATTGCAGATGGTTGTGAAGAACTCGACATGGTGGTCAACATTTCCAAAGTCTTGTCCGGTGACTGGGATTACGTTCAGCAAGACATCGCGGCGGTGATTGAGGTCGCACACGCCGCTGGACAGAAGGTCAAGGTGATCTTTGAGAACTGTTACCTCAACGACGAACAGAAGATCAAACTCTGCGAGATCTGCTCCGAGCTCAACGCGGATTGGGTCAAGACGTCGACCGGCTACGGGACCGGGGGTGCAATTCCCGAAGACTTGAAGCTGATGCGAGCCCACGCGGCGGATCATGTCCAGGTCAAAGCCGCAGGCGGGGTTCGCGATCTGGACGGCTTGTTGATGGTGCGTCAGATCGGCGTCACGCGATGCGGCG
>JBCCYK010000233.1:0-10607 GCA_039189905.1 Planctomycetota bacterium | reverse complement strand
TTCATCGGCGCCGCGGCGCAGGGCCTCCAGCGTCTCCTCGTCGGGCTGCCAGTAGTTGCGTTCGGTGGCCTCGATCAGCCGCCCGGCCATCCGGGCGCTGGCCGCGGGGGTGGCTTCCCGTGTGAGGCGTTTGGCAAGTCACCTGTCAGGCATGCGTGCGAGACGGAAGGCGTGTCACTCGCATCGCTCTTTTTTGGATGCCACGAACCCCAAGCCTGCCTGGAAGCGTGAGGCCATGAATTGAATCCCTCGTCTGGTGATCCGTTTCCGGAGACGGAGACTGCGTTCCATGGGAGTGCCTTGTCCATCACCGCACGTGCCCTGACGGTGGTCATGGTGCTGGTGTGCGTGGCGCCCTTGGTCACGGCGTGCTTTTTGCAACCGGCCTCTGCTGGCCTGGGCACGCACCAGCAGCTCGGACTTCCCCCCTGTTCCATGCGATTCCTACTTGGCATTCGATGCCCCGCTTGCGGGATGACAACATCGTGGGCGCACTTCGTGCGAGGTGCCTGGCTGGCGAGTCTTCAATCCAACGCGGCGGGCTTTCTGTTAGCGGCACTCAATTGCGGCCTGATCTTCGCTGGGGTCATCGCGATCATTCGCGGCCAGAAGCCATCGCCTCCGCTGCTGCGCCGCTTCGCCTACCTTGCAGTGGCCGCTGGCGGCGTCGCCCTCATCGACTGGGTGGCCAGGCTTGCCGGGTACCTCTAGTTGGCCCAGCAAATAGTTGGCCCAGCAAAGCTCATTCTTCGGCGAAGGACGCAGCGAGAGACGCGAGTTCATTCGGCGTTCTTGCGGCAGGCCAAAACTCTTGGCGAGTTTCGCTACCGAGCAGATAGTTTCCCTAACGAACACCTAGCTGCGACCGATTGCTCGCGTTGAAAGCAACGCTATCCAACCGAGAACCGTATCGCGAGCTTGCGGCTGCACTGCTGCCTCAAGGTTGACGCGAGCGTTTGGCCCTCTCTAGCAGATTTGCAGGCAATTGCTCGGGCCAATCGCCAGTCAGTTTCAGGGATCGAATTCGTCCACTGACTTCACGACCCGGCATGATCCCGGGGTGGAGGTCGCCTGAAATCCCGAAAGTCAAAATGGAATGCCCGTTGATCAAAACGTTGATCGTATCCGCTTCACGAGAAAGGGTGATCTCATTCCACGCCTTGTCGTTGATGTGATTCTCGGCTGGAACGAGTGATGCCGTCTCGTTGCGACCTGGGGAAACCGAAGAGATCGTTTCGAAGGTCTGCTCGAGATCGATGCGGCTCATGTCGGCAAAAGGGGCATTCCACACGGGCGAGTAGCCTTCTTTCGCCAAACGAATCACGGTGTTGCCGATGCTGGGGTGAACTTCAGCCACACCCCATTCCCACCAGACCGATGAAGTTACTCGCTCGCCATCGAGAAGTGGTCGCATGTACTGCAAGCAACCGGGCATGGTCGATGGGCCACCGCGATAGGGACCACTCCTGTTTGTGACGGCGGGCTTGTATGTCAATTCGTCATCGGCCGTTACGAACCACGTTCCCGGCGCGGGCTTGCGTTTCGCGGCATCCCTTTGCTTTGTGATCTTTTCTTTGTCTTGTTTTGGTCCGATCGGCAACAAGGGATCAGGCGTGCTCCCATAAGAAAGGTTGGCCCAACCTCGCAGCGTGGGGTGGATCAGATTGACTTCGCTGGGAATCTTGACATCGCCCTTCAGCGCGATGTTGTCGGTCAACGTGTTGGCATGAAAGAAGTGACCGATTCCCACCCAAGGAAACGAGGAGGCATTGAGGTCAGTCAAATAGACTTGGTCGTTACACAAGGCCCGCGTCTCGGTCGGCGACACATGGAGCGACTTGGTGTTCTTGGTTCCCTTTTGGATGCTTGAGACCGGGAATTCAGCGTAGCCCTCTCGTCCCAAGCCTTTGATCCGAGCAGCCCGATTCCATCGAACCGCAGGGTAAAGCAGCCCGCCGTACGCGGGACTCGCCTCGCCCCAAGAGCCTCCGCCAGCACGCAATGAGAACTCAAACTCGCCTTCCAGCGGATATTTCAGCATCAACAGCGAGAGATCATCGCCACCCGAAGAGGTCAACGCGCCTTCATCGCTAAACGTGAACCTCGGCCCCAACGCCTTCACGCGCGGTGCGTAACGTTTTGGAATCGACACGGCCACGAAGTGCTCCAATGGCGACCCAAACGTCGCCCCCGCTGCCGGGCCGAGCCCCGCCTCCGACATGACGCGGTTCACCAGCGAAGTCATCGGATCGTTCTGCGACTTGCGAGCGTGTCCAAGAAGATCCGCGAACAAGGTCTTCAACGTCTCTGTCGGCGCATCGGGAAGTCTGCGGCTGATGCGGGCTGCCAAGTAAAACGCCAGCTCGGGGAACGTGTGTGCATCATCGTTCTTTGCGGGACGGGTTGCCTTGACGTGTTCGCTGACAGCTTGAAGCGTCGTCACGATCGACTCCCGGTCTTCGTCACTGAGATCGCTTCCTGACAAACGTACCAACGCGCTCAAGATGGCCGCGGGACCATGATCCGAGCGTTTTCGATCGTCAAGTTGCTTGACCAACGCATCACTTCGACCCAACTCTGCCGCCACGTCGACCAGCATCAAAACCATGTCGACAACTGGGACGCTCTCAGTACACACCGGCAACGCTTGCAAGGCATCCAGGCTCGGTGTCTGCGACCGAACGAGTTTGGGAGGTTCTAACATCGCCACCAAAGTGCCCCAACGGACAATGCCTTCCCCGCTCGCGCCCCCATGCTCATCGGTGGCCAACGCTGAGAGTTCATCTCCCGTCCCGACATCTCGGTCTGGGTCACCCAGAACGACCGATTTCAAATAGTTGTACCGGGCTTCGGGCTCCAGCTTCGCCGCCGCTGCACAGAACATGATCTTTGAGTTTGGGTGCCCGAAGTCTTTTTGAGCCGAAAGAGCGAGGTCACGAACGGCGAAGCTGCCCCGAACGTTCTTGAGTGCCCACTTCAACAAAAGCTGCTCTTTGGCATGGTAAACGTTGCGTTGCATGTCTTTCGGATCGGAGTAATTGTACGAGGCTTGGACTCTCTCAATTCCCAGCATCTGTTTGCGCAGCAATCGATCAAACTCAGCATCGTCGCCAACCTTTTCCGCGTGCGCCATCATGCGATCGCTGATCATGCGGGTCACTCCCGTGTGTCGCCGTGATGTGTAGCCGTCGGAATTGATCAGGTGTTGCGCTCGGGTCAGCAGCGCGATGCCTCTCGCGGTCATGGCTTTATCCACTTTACGGGGCTCACCCTCAACCACGCCCACATGCACACGATCACTGAGGAGCGGCCATGCGACGCGAAGAACCAGTTCCAGCTGTTTGCTCTTCGTCGACGAATCCTCCTGCATTTGTTGGCTGATCGTGCCAGGCGCTTGCCCCACCAAAATCTCCTGGTCCAGCGGCGGCAATACCGAATCCATCGCGGATTCGAATTTGCTGAGAGCGTCCTCCATGGCAGCCCCGTGCCCGGCACCCAGCGCCATTTCGAACAACGCGGCGGCGGCGCTCGCTTTCCCACTCGACTGCGTCAACCGCTCTTTGGCTTTGGCAAACTCGTTGTCAAACTGGCCCGCCTTGGCGGACGCGACACCCAGGCCCAGGGCGATCGATGTCGGCTCAAAGCTGTGACTCGCCTGGAAATTGTCGTAGTTCGTTTGCGATACCAATTGCCGCGGATAGGCATAGAGGGCGACGCCCTGCCGCGGCGGCATCACAACCGCGGAAAAGGCACTGGCGAGCTGCTGCCACGTTTCAATGGAGACACTCGGCACGTCCGTCCGTTTTCCCGTCGCATCCATCTCACCATTCGCGTTGGTGAAGGACACGCCGGTGGCTGTCGAAAACAGAGCGGCAATTTCCAACAAGTCACTTGTGGGCCCGGCCACAGCATCGCTCTCCCGATCACGAGACGCGCGACTGCTGCTACGACTGATCGCGAAAGCATCACCACCCGCACTCGATCCCATTTCCCGGAGAGGTGGCCCCGCACCAAAGGCCAACTTCATAGCCCTCGAAGCGACAACCAACTTCCCAGCTTTCGCCGCGGACTTCGCGATCTGCGTGCATGATTGAATCTGAGAACTGCTGAGCGAGGCACCAGGATGTAGCTTTGATTCCATGGAAGCGAGGAGCGCCTCCTGAGCGTCCTCTTTGCCGAGCGCGTTGGCGATGGCGAAGCTCAGGTTGGGCTCACCGATCGTCGTGGCGACCGTGCTCAGGTACTCGAGCAACAGCTCACCCGTCGTTTGCAGCTCGGCGTTCTCGCATTGTGTGGCGGAAAGGGCAACGGGAAACAGATCGGCCAAACTCCGATACGCCTGCGCCCTAACTGTGTCCGTCGCTTGTTTCAACTCCTCCACTTCAGGCAGCCGAGCGAAGAGTTGTTCCTTCACGTGCACATCGGGGTCCACACCGGCCTCATCGGGGTCAACACCGGCATAGCTCGCCACCAGTAGTTGCGCCGCGGGAAGGGACCAGTCCTTCGAACGCTCCTTGGCGGACGCCCTCAAAGTATCTTGGAATGCGAGCAACGCCGTGCGTCCAGCTTCCGTTTCGCCAGCCTTCTCAATCGCGATCAGCAGACCCGATTTCGCGTCCATCTGCGAGAGCGACTCGATTGGCAGTTCCCAGAGGTCAATGGCCAAGTCCTCGGTCGCCTCACTCGCGTCATCGCCGACGAATTCCAAGTAACGGATCGCGGCCTCGTCCGTCACATCATCCTGTAAGTTCGAGACGACTTCCTGAATCTCCTGAAGCGAATTCCGGTTCCCCCACCTTTTTGCTCGCTCGATTTTGGCGCGATCGGCGAGCAGCCGATTCAGAACGACCAAACCATCGATCTGGCATTGGCTTTCGTCCAACATCTTGGCAATCGAGCGAATCTCCCTGATCTCCCGGTAGTCCGCGTAGCCTGGGCTGCCGGAATAGGAATCCGCGTAATCGACCTTGCCGAGGGCGTCGAGCAAGTAACGCCTTGCAGCAGCATGTTGGTCATTCCTTGCCAAGACGCCGACGAGCCTGGCCCCGACGGTGTACTGGATTTCCATCTGACTCCGGTTATTGCTAGGATCCGATAAAGCCTCCCGATAGATTGCGATCAAGACCTCAGGCCGCTCGTCCGCCAGGTTTCTTTTCTCCAATTCCTGCCCGACCTGCCAGAGCAATTTGCCACAAAACCGATGCTCCTTGGACGCGTCTTGGTCCTCATCCCGATCCACCATTTTCGCAATCTGATCGATCGCTTCGGTGACCTGCGTATCCGACTCTGAACCATGGACGATCTGAAAAAACGCTCGCATCAGTTTGGCGGTCGCGGAGAGATCCTTGAACTCGACGACTTGTGTGAGGCGTTTTGCGTATCTTTCGCGAGGGCCCTTGTTCTTGGTCAATGAAAGAAGCGTCTTGAGCGGGCCGTTCGCCGTGCCACCACTGCCATAGCTGACGACGTTCCAGATGCTGGAGGTGGGGAGAAACGCGTCGCGCGAACACAGCGCGTTCATCGCCGCCGTTCGCGCTTCGGTGATCTTCATCATTTCCGATTCGGGAACGCCACGCAGGTAGGTGAAAACGTGCGTGACTGCTTCGCTGCCTTTCAACATGTGAAGCAGGAAATCTCGTTTGGCTTGGCTGAAGTCGCCCGACCCGCCGATGCGAAGCAATTCATCAACGCGATAGTAGGGAATGGAGCTGGCTCGAAACGCCGTCAAACGTTTGAACATCTCATCTTCGATTTTGGCCGACTGCACGGCTCGGGTCATCTCGTAGTAATTGTTGCTAAACAGGTTGGGATCCTTCTTGAACGCATCCAGATACAGCAAGGCGGCCTCCTTCGGCTTCTCCGCCTGAGCCAGTGACTTCGCCCGCGTCAGGAGTTGCCGCGGGTCGTTGGGCTTGTCCTTGGCGATCTTGCTCCAGAGTTTTTGAGACTCTTCCTTGCGTCCCGCAGCCGCATAGAGCTCCGCCAATTCCGTGCGCATGCGGTTGGATTTGGGCGACGCCTCCAGTTTTCGCTCCGCGTTTTGAATGAGCCCGTCCAAACGGCCGGCGGACTTCAGGATGGAGACAGCACGATCTCGGTAGTAACTGGAGTTGCTACTGGAACCCCGGCCGCTATTGAGACGACGAAGGAGCGAGTAGGCGACCTCAGCCGCCGAGGCCTTGTCGTCGTTTCTTGCAAACGACTGAGCGATTTCAAGGGTGGTGCTTTCGTTCTGCATACGACCGCCACGCAAGCGGCGCAAAACGGCACTGGCCATGGAATCAAGGCCCAAACGCGTCATCTGATCCGCGAGCGCGATCTGGGTGGTCGTGTCCATCCGCATCCCAAACAAGCGTTCCGCAGCCTTCTTGGCGCGATCCGCGTTGCCGACTCGTGCGGCTAGATTCATGGCGGCCATTTCCTTGCGCACCAGCATGCGGCTGTCCAGCGGATCGAACGTATCGAGCAACTCGAGGGCCACGACGGGCTGATTCAACTCGCTGGCCAGGCGCGCGCGTTCGATCTGCAAGTCAACATCGTCGGGGTATCGCTCGCAAAGCTGGATCAGGCGCGAGTAGCAGTCCTCCGGTCGCTTGCTCCACCAGTGTGCAAATGCCGCCAGCACGCTTCGCATTTTCTGTTCGTAGCGTGGGGCGTCCTCGAGAGGTTGATCCAGGTGATCGATCACGACATCGGGTACGACAAACTCCCTGGAACGGGACGCGCCTTCGTCGGTGTTGATTAAGGCGCCCAGTTCATAGACGGCTGACTGATGCAAGAGGTTGGACGACAGGGGGCCTTTCACCGAAGCGCCGTAGTAGCCGCCGGATGCACTTCGCACATAAGCACGGAGCGTGCCATCGGACAAACTGCTGCGACGTCGGCTCGAAGCCTGTTGCGACTTCGCGGCGAGCGCAAGGACCGCATCGATGAGCTGCATTCGGTGTCGCTCAATGAACTTTGGTCCCAATGTCGAAACGTTTCGAATCACCCCCATGGTCCCGGAAATACTTGACGAGGAGGTCGTCTTGCCAGATTCATCCTCACGGATCGCGACCAACATCCGGTCCACCAAGGCGTCCGCTTCATCGGATCGCTGCAATCTCAGCAGAAAGGCGGCCGAGTTCACAAGCTCTTGCAGCGATGCGCCGTCCTGCGGCGTTTGCAGTTCAAACGCCTTGGCTCGCTCGGGTTCCCCCGCTCGGACCAACTCGCGTGACAAGATCGTTTGGTAGCTCATCAAACCCGTTGAGAAGCTCGCACCGTCCGCCTCTGACTTGGCCTTGGCTTGATCATAGAGACGAACCAACAGGTCGAGCTGCTCACTTGTGAGTGGTTCGACTGGCTCCTCTGTTTCGCCTTCCTTCGCTGCGTTCGCGCGTTCCAGATCCTTGGTGACGCGCCGCATGAGCCTGGAGATCAGCGTGGAAGTCCCGTCGACCGGATCCAACTCGGCCAGCCGCCAATCGAGTTGCCGCGTCCGTTCCTCGACCGCGGCTTTCTCCTCGCCCGACAACGGTTTGGGGGATTGGGTGAAGTAACTCTTCACATAGGACTGAAGGGCCCGCAGTTCATGAATCCGATTGGCATCGTTGACCGTTTGCGGGTCTGGGATGGGAACGAGCTTGTCGGCCATCGCCAATAGATTTGCCTGCAATGCTTTCGGATCGCCATCAAAACGTTGGATCTCCGAAATCATCAACAGGGCGCCACCGAGGACGCGCCCGTGACCGTAGGAATTCGAGGTCGGTACCGAGCGCTGATACGATCCATAATTCCCTGACCCGTATCGTCCCAGCTGATAGCTTCGCGCCAATTCGTAGCCACTGCGGCTCCAATATCGGGGGCCGACGTAGTTGCGATTGGTTCGCGATGTGCTACCGCTCGAAGTGCGTTTTGGAGCCGTGGGTGGCAGCGAGTCGAGTGGGAGACCCAATTGGCGAACGCTCTCAGCCAGCTGATGGATTCGCTCGTGGACCGCTGCGGACTCCTCCCCGTTGTCTTGCGTGTCGAAGAGCAACAAGAATCCCAGCATGAGCTTGACGTCCCAGAGGCTCTCATCACGACGAATGGCTTCTTCACAGATCGCTTGTGCGGTTTTCAAATCCATCCGCCGCACCGAGGAACGAATCATGTTTCCCAAACGGGAGGGATCCGATGCCAACGAGATGCGTTCGCTGAGCGCCGTTTGGATGTCGATCAACTCGCCTTCCAGCTGCAACTGCACGAGGCGAAAACGATGCTCGGGTGTATCCGCAAGATCCACGATTCTTTGCTGAAACTCGGCCGCCAGAACCACCTCGTCGGAGGCGTCGCAGAGTCGGACCATGGATTCTAGAAGTGAAACGTCGCGTGGTTGGCTGGCCAGCAGCTTGTCAACCGCTTGACGGGCGGATCCGAAATCTTGCACGGATTCGTGGGCCGCCGCCATCATCAATCCGGTCGTGCGTGGGTTTCCGTTTTGGCGTTCGTTTTCCTCGATTCGCGAAAGCAGGGTGTCCATGTCCGTCTTGCGGTCGTAAAGCGGCGCCAGCAGACGAACGAGTGCGATGCGATCATCAGGCTCTTTCGCATAACGCATCGCCTGCCAGTACAACTCGATCGCTTCGTCGGTCCGATACTGGCCCGCGAACTGCGACGCCAATAGCTTTCGCGCGGTGTTGTCTCGGGGTGCGACAGTGATCGCACGATTCAGTGCCGTGATGCCTTCGTCGATCCGCCCGGCGCGGAAAGCCAGGCGAGCGGCGAACTGATACGAATCCGGGCTGGCTGGATTGGCATCGATGATCGATTCACAGACTTCCAGCGCCTGGTCCACCTGCCCCAAACGCATCCGCAGGTCGGCGACGCGTTCCAAATAGGAACCTCGAAACCGCTGGTCGAGTTCCGCAAGCCGCTGGTAGGTTGTGGCGGCATCCAGGAATCGGCTTTGCCGTTCGGCGATGTCAGCCGCAACCAGCAGGACGCTGGCATCGTCCTCCGCCAACGTCATTGCCTGCTGAATCGCTTTCGCTGCCTCCGCAAGTTGACCCGCGGCCGAATGCATCAGCGCTAGCTCTCGCAGAGTGCCAACGTTCGGATCGGATGCTTTCAACTTTTCAATCTGTTCGGCAAGCGTGCCGGCGTTGCTGTAGGTGGCAACGCGATCGCGAAGCAGTTGTTCGTTCTCCTCCGGCGTTTCGGCGATGGCTTGCGCCGCATCCAGGCGTTCCAAGGCTTCGTCGAATAACTTGGCGTCACGCAGCTTGGTCGCGAATCGCAGCTCTTGCGCGAATGTCAAATCAAGGGCGGACGCTTCTCTCCATGCCTGGAGTGAGCGTTCGTTTTCCTTGAAGGTGCCAAAAACCTCGGCCAAACGAACCAGGGAATCTCGGTTCTTCCTATCTCCGTCGGCAATCGATTTCCAGGCTTCGATCGCCTCCTCCTGGCGATCGAGTTGGTGCAAGTACTGCCCCAAGTATTCTCGGTACTGAGGTGACGTCGGGTCGACTTTGATTGATTGGCGATAAAGGGCGATGGCATCTTCCTTGCGGTCGATGCTCCGCATGCGATCCGCGATCTGCGACAGCGTGACCGCATCCTCCTGACGCGCGTCTGCAAGACGCTGCCAAATCTTCGCCGCGGTTTCGCGTCTTTGATCCAATGGCATCGATTCGTTTTCCAGGACCACTTGCCCCCATCGCAGAAGGTAATCCGGGTTCTCAGGATCCTTGGCGACCAACTGCTCAAACTGCTGGGCAGCCGCGTCCATCTCTGCCTTTTTGATCAAGACATCGATCAAGGCCAAGCGAACCGACGCGTCGTCAGGAGCCCGCTCGGTGGCTTCCTTCAGCGTCGTCTCCGCGTCGTCGAGGCGCCCCGCCGAAACCAGGATCCGTCCCAGGCGTACGTTGAGGGACAGGTTGTCCTGTGACTCAGCCAGCTTACCCCGGTAGTATTCTGCCAAACCGTCGTAGTCACCGCTGCTGAGGAAACCTTCTTCGATTCGGTTCCGAACGTCGCTATGGAGCCAGCTGCCAGGACGAAGCCTGGCAAGGATGCTTTCGAACGAAGCGGTTGCCTGGTCGTTTTGTCCCAGTCGACGTTGCATCTCAGCGGCTTGCACGGCGAAGGCGATTTTGTCTTCGTCCTTGCGTGCTGTCTTGGCCAGTTGCTGAAAGCGTTCCAGCGCGTCTTCCGTTTTGCCTTCCTCGGCAAGCGTCCGCGCGATCTGTCCCCCGACACGAGCGTCGCCGGGGAAGAGGGCTTCCAGTTGGTTCCAAACATCCAGGGCTTTCTCGCCTTGGCCGGCCCGCCCGTAGATGCGTCCGAGCTCGGTGAACATCGGCAAAGCCTCGACGCGCGCCGGTTTGCGTTTGATGGCCCGCTGCATCGCGGCGGCGGCCTTCTCGGTTTGTCCGATCGCGAGCAGGCTCTTGCCAAGGTAAAAGCTACAGGCGGCATCTTCCGGCAACAGTTCTTCTGCGGTTTGAAACGCGTCGGCCGCGAGCGCCTGTTTGCCGCGATGGGATTGAATCAAACCAAGGATCATCGTCTTGATGCCGGCATCGGGGGCATCTTTCGGCACGGTCATGGATTCAATGAAGGATTCGAGTGTCCCATTCTGG
>JBCCYK010000232.1:0-10619 GCA_039189905.1 Planctomycetota bacterium | reverse complement strand
GGTATGCCTCGTTAAAGCGAGAGCTTCGCGAGGAGACGATTCCGCCGCGTCGCAACCGCATCAATCCTCGTGTGATCAAACGAAAGATGTCACGCTGGCTCAAGAAAAGACCCCAGCATCGCAAGCCCAAGCCGCTAACAAGAACCTTTGCCGAATCAATGGTTATGAACAATTGAACGGTATTGCGGTTAAACGAATGAGTGCCGCTGCAGCCTTGGTTTGGTGCGTCGCGCCA
The DNA here is from genome assembly GCA_039189905.1 of Planctomycetota bacterium. Classification (GTDB taxonomy): domain Bacteria; phylum Planctomycetota; class Planctomycetia; order Pirellulales; family Pirellulaceae; genus Rhodopirellula. Next base: position 10,384 of record JBCCYK010000232.1, on the reverse strand, counting down.
TGTTTGGCGAACGAGATACCGGATTCGGTGACGGCGTTTGCGCGAGCGTACTGCGTGGAGTGTCATGGCGCAAAATCGCAGGACGGCGATCTCCGCCTGGATGCTTTGCCTTGGCGGTTGATGGAATCCGAACCGAGAGAGCGATGGGAGTTGGTGCGTGACTACGTTGCGGAGGGCGACATGCCGCCAGCGGAAGCGCGGAAACACCCATCGGACAGGCGTCGACGCGAGTTTCTTGCCACACTCGATGCGGCATTTGAAGCGGCGGATCGGCAGGCAAGTGTGGGAGGCACTCCCATACGGCGTCTAAACCGAAACGAGTACCTCAACTCGGTGCGGGATCTCTTTGGCATGCGGATGATCAAACTGCCGGTGTCGTTCCCGGACGATGCAACGCATGCGGAGTTTGACACCATGCCGTCGGGTCTGTTTCTTTCGCCCGCCGTGATGGAAAGCTATCACGACATGGCGACCGAGGTCGCTGACCGGTTCGCACCGCTTCCGCATCCGCCCTCGTATCGGTCAAGCCTCGTTACGGACACCATCGGTGGGGACAGCGCGCGGCGCTGGTTCGGGCCAAACAACGAGTTCTTGAAGTTCACCGGATTCAACCACTCGGGATGGGTGGGTGGACTGTGGGACAGCCTGTTAGTCGCGCCCGCATCGGGGGTTTATCGCGTTTCACTCCTCGCCAACGCTCAAGCCGAAACGGGGGCCGACGGCAAACCTTTTCGGCTCAGCTTCCACGCCTTCGACCCGACGGAAGAGCAGCTGCCGAAGCGCTACCGCCTGGAGAGGGCAACCAGAGTCGCTGAAGTGCAGGTTCCATCTGGCGATCCGTATTTGGCTCAATGTGAAGTGCCGATCGAATCCGGCGAGACGTTTCACGTCTACTGCGACAATGGATTCAGGGTGGATGATTACCCGACCGGAGACTTGAATCGGTCTGAGATCGGTAAGCTGTTGAAGACGCTCAAGAAACGTCCTGAACCAACGGTGGAGCTGCGAGCCATGAAGATTGAGGGCCCCGTGGCGGTGCCGCCGCGGGTCGAAGCGTTTTTCGGCGTTTGGCCACCAAAACTCGATCGGGAAGGTCTGCGGTCTAAGCTTCTTCCGCTTGCGGAGCAGGCCTATCGACGCCCCTTGAAGGCTGGCGAGGCAGACGCACTGCTCGACGCCGTCATGCGTCACGGTGAGCGGATGGGATGATTCCGTGCGATACGGATTTGTCCGCTCGACGGAGATGTTCTTCGCGGAAGTGCTCCGTAACAACCTACCGATTGCCACCTTTGTCGATTCCGATTTCACCTATGCCAACAACGCGATGCGGGTTGTCTGGGGAATGCGAACGAAGCGAGACAAGAACCTTCTTGAGATCGCGGCACGGCAGCGACAGAGTCTTGTTTGGGCGGAGCCTGAACGCATCAGTTTGACCGAACCAGAACCCGCCACACCCGCACACGTGCTAGAGCGAGGTGGAGTCCTTGGGCTTCCGGGTGTGCTGACGGTCACGGGCGATGGCGTGGAGTCGTCGCCAATCCTGCGTGGGGTCTGGGTGCTTGAGAATCTGTTCGGTCGTGCGCCGACCCCACCACCCAAGGATGTCCCAGCGCTGGATGTCGACACGAGTCAGGCAACGAGCGTGCGCGAAACACTCGCCGCGCACCAGAGGATTGAGAGTTGCACGAAGTGCCACCGTAACATCGATCCGCTTGGACTGGCCTTGGAGAACTACGATGCGATTGGCGGATGGCGAGACAGCTACGTCGGTGACGCATCACCGATCGACGCAAATGCGACCATGCCGGATGGGACGCAGCTCAACGGTGCCACCTCCATCCGGAAGAGGCTGCTGGCGCAGCCAGAGACTTTCACCCGATGCCTCCTGACAAAGCTGCTCGAGTATGGGACGGGACGAGAGCTGTCGGTCGGCGACCGGCGGATCGTGGATGAACTCGTCGCATCCGAACCCCAGGATGGTTATCGATTCCAGGAGTTGATCGTTGCCGCGACAACCAGCAAGGTTTTTGGCACGAAGTAGCAGTGTGTGAGCAACTAGTATTCCATCGCAACTTGGTTTTCTTGTAGCGAAACTCGCCAAGGACATGTCGATTAATTCAAAATCACAACCCGAAGCGTGAGCGAGGACACCTTGAAACCGGATCAATGTCGAACCAGACCTCGCTAACGCGTCGGGTTATGAATAAATCGACAAGCCCCCAAGAGTTTCGGCCTGCTGCCAGTAAACCGAAAGACTTGGCGTATTTCGCTACGGCTTTAAGCGATTATTGAGCTGCAGTTGAAAACTTGCCCTGCACATCTCTTAGAAAAGATCCAGCTGCTTCGCTCTGGGTCGTAGTCGTGCGATGATTTCGGGGGAATCGAGTCGCAGGGGATCGCCGTGGCGATCCGCGGTGGTGATGAAAGGGCGCGCTTTCTTGTAACCGATCCCCATGATAATCAAGTCCTCATCGCGGATGGCATGATGTCGCCGCGTCTTGATGATCTTACGAACACCTTTCTCCCCAATACCAGGTACACGCAGCAGTTGTTCGCGAGCGGCCGTGTTGATGTTGATCGGAAACCGATCTCGGTTTCGAAGCGCCCACGACAACTTGGGGTCGATGTCGAGGTCCAAGTTGTGTGATTCAGCGGTCGTGATTTCATCGGCATCGAAGCCATAGAAACGGATCAACCAATCGGCTTGATAAAGGCGGTGCTCCCGTACCAAGGGCGGCGCGATCGATGGCAATCGCGCATCCGCGTGCGGGATGGGTGAATAAGCGCTGTAGTAGACGCGACGGAGTCGATGATCGGCATAAAGCTGCGACGTCGTGGAGAGAATCTGCCGATCGGAAGTGTCGGTGGCGCCGACGATCATTTGCGTGCTTTGGCCCGCTGGTACAAACCGAGGTGTCTTGAGACCGCGTTTACGATCCGCCTGATGCTCATCGCGGACCAAGCGGATCCGCTGCATCGAACGTTCAATCTCATTACGCTTTTTTTCAGGTGCCAAGGATTGCAAATCTCGGGTCGTGGGCAGCTCGATGTTGATGCTCAATCGATCAGCGTATTTGCCAGCTTCGGTTACCAGCGTTTTGGACGCATTGGGGATCGTCTTGAGATGAATGTAGCCGCGAAAGTGCTGCTCTTCTCGTAAGCGTTTGGCGACGTCGATCACTTGCTCCATGGTGTAGTCGGGCGTCTGGATGATCCCGCTGCTTAGGAACAAACCCTCGATGTAGTTGCGGCGATAAAAGTCCATCGTGAGTCGTACGACTTCGTCCGGTTCGAAGCGCGCGCGGGGCGTGTCGCTGGTGATCCGATTGACACAGTACTGACAATCGTAAATGCAATGATTCGTCAGCAGGATCTTCAGGAGTGAAACGCATCTTCCGTCGGGCGTGTAGGAATGGCAGATGCCCATGCCTTCCGTGCTGCCCAGTCCACCGGAACTGGCACGTCGCGAGCCGCTGCTAGCGCATGACGCGTCGTACTTGGCCGCGTCGGCCAGAATCGCTAGCTTTCGGTTGAGGCGATCGTTTGATGCCATAGGGGAGGAAACGGAAGCGATCCTTATTCGGAGAACGTGGCTTGTGTGACCGAGCTTTCTTGCCAGCGGACTTCACGCTGCCGCGGGAAGTCACTGGCGCTCGCTCGACCATTGTGTGTTTCCGCTTCGACGGTACAACCGTCATAACTCACGCACGCCCACCACGGACCCGGTAGATTCTCCCGCTTTCGGGCATCGAAATCGCTCGTAGCGTGGCCGGTGGCTTTGCTGGACTGTTTCGGGCCCGTGCTTTCGATACTTGGCAATCCTTGCGAGACGCCGTCGCTTGACGTTCTATTTGTTTCTGCTGGTTGTGATCTCCCTTTCGTGCGGCTCCGCGCCGGCATGGGCAGAGGTCTCCTCCGTCGCGCCGATCGCATCTTTGGGCGTGGTCGCGGGTTGGGTGATCCTGTGCCATGTGGCCGCCCGGACCATCTCACATCAGGTCCTTTGCGAGCGTCTTGATGTGGAAGAGGGCGTTGAATGCCTGGAGTGGCAATTGACTGCGTTTCGCTGGCTGGCATTGCCGGTCGTTGTGCTCACGCTCTGTGGATTTTCCCTGGCTTCCTGGGCAGAGCAAGCACCTGTGTTGCGGGCCTCGACGGCGCTGCAATCGGTCCTCCTATTAGCGCCAGGCTTGCTGATTCTGTCTGCCACCTGGTCTGCGGAACATCGTTTCGGCGTCCGGGTGGGGTTCGTCCGCGCGGGGTGGCGGCCTTGGCTTAGCTACCTCGTCAGCTGTTTTCGCTCCGGGCCCGCCTGGCTGGTTTTACCCACGCTCCTGGTGATGATGGCCAGCGATGCCAGTACCTGGGTACCTGAGGTGTGGCTGGACCAGGTTCCTGGGGGGACTTCGGGAGTGGTGATTGGTTTTGTTGTGCTGGGATTCTGGACACTGCCTTGGTGGATCAGTCGGATGATTCGAACAGAACCCATCGATGAACTGACAAACCACCGTTTGCTGGCCTGGCTGCGAGCCGTGGGCTGCTACGAAAGGGGCTGGCGGCGTCTTCCCTATGTCCGATGGAACACCGACGGCCGGATGATCAACGCGCTCGTAGCGGGTGTTTTTCCCCGAGGCCGCCTGCTTGTGCTGTCCGACCGCATCCTTGACGAGCTGACTCCAGCCGAGCTGCTTCTCGTCGTGATGCATGAAATCGCTCACGTCAAGCGTTTTCATGTTCCGCTTCGAATGGCGTCGGTTCTTCCCGGCGTGCTCGTCGCTTGGGGCGCAGGCGCCTTGCTGGAGTCGCTTGCGATCGAATCCGTGTCACGATGGGCTCCGGTCTTGTCAGGTGTTGTTGGACTGGCCGCAACCGTGTTGACTTTGCGGGCAACGGCCTATTTCAGTGAGTTTGATGCCGATCGAGCGGCCTGCGATTTGGCGATAAAGGCGAAACGTGCGTACCAGAAGGACGAGGGACTGGCACCGAAAGGCTTTCGAGGCGTCGGGTTCAACGAAGGTGGGGTGCCCTTGACCGAGCCAGGCGGCACGGGCCCTGAGTCCCCACCACCACAGACGTTCGTCGATCGCATCTGGCTGCCTCCCGATCGAGCCGTTGCGGGGGAGGTTCTGGCAGCGGCATTGACGCGTGTCACGATGGATCATCCGGCGTCGCGGCGCGCGTCTTGGCTGCATCCGTCGCTCGCGGCCCGCGTCGCTAGGTTGACGCGCCTCGGAGAACCCGAAGAATCACCGCACGTCGCTGGTGATCCTGCTTAGCTCGTTGTCGCCTTTCGGGGATGCGGGAGCTTGTTTGCTTGCTGGTGGCTTGGGCCGTTCGGGCCGTTTCACCTCCAGTTCCTCGCTCTCTCACGGATCTTCTTATGAGCCAATCCGGCGTGATCACTTTCAAAGGCAATCCGATGACGCTTGCTGGCAGCGAACTTGCTGTCGGAGCCTCTGCCCCCGAGTTCAGCTTGCACTACGCCGATGGCGGGTTGCAATCGATGGGCCTGGAAGACATCAAAGGCAAGCCAACCATCGTCAGCGTCGTGCCCAGCCTGGACACGCCGGTGTGCGCGGTTCAGACAAAACGATTCAACCAAGAGCTGGGTGCGATGGGAGACGCTATCAACGCTGTGACCGTGAGTCGTGACCTGCCATTCGCTCAAGCTCGGTTTTGTGGCGCCGAAGACGTCTCGATGCGCACGGCCTCGGACTACCAAACCCACGCTTTTGGAAGCGACTGGGGCGTTGAGATCGAGGAACTCAAGCTGTTGACCCGTGCCGTGTTCGTCTTGGACGCGGAGGGCCAGGTGGTCTACAAGGAGGTGGTATCGGAGGTGACCGAAGAGCCTGATTATGCGGCGGCGCTCGAAGCGTTGCAGGGCCTCGTTTCCTGAACACCGATTCTCATCACACCACACAAGAGTGGGTGGTGCTGTTGATGGGACTCCATCATGGATGGGGTCCATTCTTGGGATCAAAACAAAAGCACGGCCCCGAGGGAACACCGTTTCCCTTGGGGCCGTGCTTGATTGCGTCGTCCATGACTCAACCGATCCCAACGCTCCGAATTCGAGGTGGCCGCAAAGCGTGGGATTTATTCCTCCCTGCGAGATCCTTCCCGGTAAGGACCGATCCATGGTCCATAGTTGGTGATCACCCGTGAACAAACCCAAGTTAGCAATGAGCCTCCATTCGCCTCTCGTCGCATCCTGCGATCATGACTCGGGTGTCGCGTGCCGGTGACCCCATTTGGTCAGGCCACCAAGCGGTACGCTTCCTCGTCAGCCGTCACAGCCGACTTCTGGTCGACGATGTGTTCGATGAACTCTTCGAAGATTCGGATATCCAGGGCGGATGCGGCGGCCGATTCGGGGTGGAACTGTGTGCCGACGGCGAACCAATCGAGCATCTCTGATTCGATCGCTTCGATGACGCCATCCGGACAGCGCGCGGTGACGCGGAAGCCGGGGGCGATCTCGTCAACCGCCATGTGGTGACGGCTGGTCACTCGGATCTCACCGTCGCCGTAAACGCGGCCAATCAAGGAATCGCTTTCGATCTCCAGCGTATGCCGGTGGTTGGTATCTTGTGCGTCAAAATGGGGGACTGCGTTGGGCAAGTCCTCCTTGATGTGTAGGAAAAGGTTGCCGCCCTGCTGGACGTTCATCAATTGCATGCCGCTGCCAATGGCTAACAAGGGCATGCGCCGTTCCGCGACATCGGCCATCAGCATCCGATCGCTTGTCTCGCGTCCCGCGTCCATCAGCCGGACGCTGGGGTGCAGCATGAAACCGTCGCGCCGCGGGTCCAGGTCACCGCCGCCGACCAGGACGACCCCATCAAGTGTTTCGGTGATGCGCGTGATCGACTCGCTGTCGATCTGAGGAGGGATGATCACCGGGACTCCGCCCGCCTTGATGATCGATTCGTAGTAGCCCGCACCCAAATAAGCAAAGGCGGGGGTGCTTCGAACTTGAGCACGAAAATCACAGTTCAAACCGATCAGCGGTTTGTACGTCATCGGAAGGTCCTCTTCGCGAGTCAGAATAATCCAGACTCCATCAGGTCCGCAGCGCAAGTCGGCTCAACAAGACACTCATTGAACCCGGTGCCAATTTCTTACTCACCATCCGTATGGCAGGTCTTGCCATGTGCCGGCGGTGAGTGACAGTCGATGGCTTGGGTCACAGTGGCAAGAAGAATCACGCGACGCGCCTGTGGGTATCGACAAGTGGCACACCCTACTCGGACAGACGACACCGCATTGCGATGCCGCGGCAGTCCCTGCCTGGTGTTCCGGTGTCTTTCCCCTCCAGGAGAATCGTCCCGATTCCACCCAACTGATCCCTGCTGTTTTCCTGGTAGATTCCTGGCAACACGGCAACGTTGTCGCGTCGATGGGCAGACGATAGCGACGCTGTCACGCGCCACAAAACCAAAATGTTATCTTGTGGCTGGTGACGCAAAGCCCACTACATGTAGTGCTAGCAAAGCGTTTTTTTGCTATCAAATACCGGTTTTGAACGGACCTGGGATCGCGATTCCCGATGTGCGTTTAGGTCTTTTCGATCTTCGGGAACCTGCTTTCGACTTCGACGATGCGGTGGGGAACAAATGGAGTTTGAGGACGTGGTTTTGGCCGGGGTCGGCATTGAGTTGCCGGCAGAACGGTGGACCAGCGAACACATGGAATCGATGCTGGAGCCGCTCTACCAGCGTCTCAGGTTGCCCGAGGGCCGCTTGGCGATGATGTCCGGTATTCTGAGCCGACGCGTCTGGCCAGATGGCACGCTGCCAAGTGGTCCGTCTGCCCGAAGCGTGCGTGCCGCGATGGCGTCCGCGGACATCGATCCAAATCGGGTGGGCGTCTTGATTCACGCGAGTGTCTGTCGTGATTTTCTGGAGCCGGCGACGGCGTCGCGCGTGCATCACGAGGCCGGGCTGCCGGCATCCTGCTGGGTCTACGATGTCTCCAATGCCTGTTTGGGAGTGCTCAACGGCGCCGTGCAAATCGCGGCGTTGATCCAATCCGGCGTGATCGACTCGGGGGTGGTTGTGGGGACGGAGAATAGTCGCCCCCTGTTGCAGACCACCGTGAAAACCTTGAACGAAGACCTGACGCTCACGCGACGAAGCGTGAAGCCGGCCTTCGCGTCGTTGACGATTGGATCCGGGAGTTGTGCTTGGCTGTTGACAAAGCGACAGCTGGCACCGGATGCACCACGCCTCCGCTTTGCCATTGCGGAGGCAAACACACGGCACCACGACCTGTGCTTGAGCGACCAAGACACCGCCGGCGCCAGCATGGCCCCCCTGATGGAGACGGATTCGGAAACGCTGATGGCGGAGGGAATTGCGACGGGGGTTGCCGCGATGAATCGCTTGCGAGCCGAGAGTCGACTCGCGCCGGAAGCGTTTGATCGATCGGTTTGCCACCAAGTTGGTTCGAGGCACCGCAGCGCCATGTTGGCGGCGTTAGGGCTCTCCGAGGATCGGGATGTGATCACGTTCCCAGGCCTTGGCAACACCGGCTCGGTCGCGTTGCCTTTATCGGTTGCAGCGGGCATGGCATCCGACCAGCTGCGAACGGGCCAAAACGTGGTCCTGTGCGGGATTGGTTCCGGTATCAATTCCGTGATGATCGCGGCAGAATGGGGCAAAGCTTCGGTGGGTGGCCAATGGCATGGTCTTCTCGACGAATTGGCATTGGCGAGTCAAAAACACTCATTCGTCGCGCCGGCTTGAATGTCCCGCTACCATGACACGGTTTTTTGTTTCCTTTCGACAAGTAAACGAGCACCTCATGTTCCAACGTTCCTGTTTACCCCTCTGGGCCGTCCTGGCGGCGGTGTTCGTGTGGCAGAGCTTTTGGGGTACGCGTCGCGCCGTCGCTCAAGTTGCCACGCCACCGGCTGAGCAGGCCGAGGTGCCCTCCTCGGAAGCTGCGTCGGCGGAAGAGGCGGAAGTCGTTGCGTCCGCAAGCGAAGCACTGTACCTGCGTGTCACGGAAACCGACGCCGGCCGTCCGAGCGCCCTGCAAACCGCAACGGTCCGCTATGAAGGCAAGCCGGGAACCAAGTACCCAGGACGCATTGTCGACCTGGTGGGCGTGGTTCATATCGGTCAAGACGCATACTACCGAGATCTCAATACTCAGTTGGGCACTTATGACCGCGTCTTGTACGAGTTAGTCGCCCCGGATGGCACCCGCATCAAACCCGAAGATCTTGAGAAACGCCGCTCCCTATTGGCGAGCGTGCAGTCGGGTATGAAAGATTTGCTAAATCTGGAGTACCAGCTGGAGAAAATCGACTACATGGCGAACAACTTTCGGCATGCCGACATGAGCCCGGATGAGTTCACGGAAGATTTGAACCGTCGTGGTGACAGTGTGTGGAAGATGGTCGCACGCATGATGGGCGCTGGTTTGGTGACCCAAGCCAATACCGGCGGCGATGTTGGCATGCTGATGGCCATGTTCAGCAGCGAGCGGTCCAAGATGCTCAAACAGTTGATGGCGCGACAATTGGTTGACATGGAAGTGGTCACGGCGGGCATGGATGATGCCAACGGGGACAACACGTTGATCAAGGGTCGCAATCGCAAGGCGTTTGACGTTTTGGAGCAGGTGCTCGACGACGGCGACAGGACGGTGGCGGTCTTTTATGGAGCAGGTCACTTGCCCGACATGGCCGAACGCCTCAAGAGTGATTTTGAAATGGTGCCAACGGGGACGACTTGGGCCAACGCGTGGGACCTGACGAAGAACTGAGAGTGTCGTTCGATCAATTTCGTTGATCAACAAACCGCTTGGCTTTCGCTTCAAAACGCGGCAGTGAGTTTTTGGGAACGGCATCCACCGCAATGCGCACAGCAAGTCTCTCTTGAAGAGACGCGGCGAGCCGTTGTGGGATGTCGGCTGAATCGCCGGGTTCCGTTTCGACTTCCACCAAGAGTTGATCCATCGCATCGACACGCGATGCGGTCATGCGAAATTCGGCGTGCGGCGCAACTTCGCGCACGATCGCTTCGATACTGCTGGGGAAAATGTTGACGCCACGAATGATGACCATGTCATCACTGCGACCGATCACGCCCCCTTCCAGTTTGACGAAGCGACATTCGAGTGCGTGATCCCACACCGGGCGAACAATGTCACCGGTTCGATACCGAATCAACGGCCCTCCAAGTCGACCGAGGTTTGTGATGACGAGTTCGCATGCTTCTCCCTCGACGGCAACACGAGGTGAGCCTTCGGTGTCAAACACCAGGAACTCGGCGAGGAAATCGGTTTCGATGACTTGAAGCCCTTGGCCGTCAGCGGTGCCAACACCCCAGGCGCCCAGTTCGCTGGCACCCGCATGATCGATCAGTTTTGC
>JBCCYK010000231.1:0-10637 GCA_039189905.1 Planctomycetota bacterium | reverse complement strand
CCGTGATGGTCGCAATGCGTCGATGCCCAAATGAAATCAGATGCTCAACGGCTTCGCGAGCCGCTTCCCGGTTGTCGACAGCAACACAATGGTGTTCCAGTCCGATCACCTTGCGGGCAACAACCATGACGGGAACCTGATCACAAAGGGCGGTCATGGCTTCCTCGCCCAAATCGCATCCGAGGAGGATCAAGCCGTCGACCTGGCGACCGAGCAAGGTTTGGACCGCCTTCCGAGCCGCCTCCGCTTCCCATTGCCCGTCCGCGAACAGAGGACAATAGGCGGTGTCGCGAAGCCCCTCGATAACGCCCTGCAAAATTGCATCGTAGAACGGACTGCCGATCTTCTGCGTCAGCACCCCCACCGTCAGCGAACGCCCGCTGGCCAAACTCTGCGCGGAGATGTTAGGCGAGTAACCAAGCATCTTCATCGTCTCGAGCACGGTTTGTCGTGTCGCGGAATTCACGACCGACTTGCCATTGAGGACCCGCGAAACCGTGCTTTTCGACACGTTCGCAGACCGCGCGATGTCGCTGAGGGTGGGGCTGGTGCGGGACGGGTGCATGCGGGTGTCGACTAGGCGAGGCGAGTGTTTTGAACCGTCATTGAGGTCAACCATATCAAGCCTTGCAACCGGTTGCAATACATTGTGGCAAATAGTAAACTTATTTCGTCGCGAATATTGCGACCGGTTTCATTAAAACGCAACGAAAACCCTAATAAGTGGGGATATGCTATGAGAACGCTCCCATCACGGGGGGCTTTTTTCACGCAAGATGCGTTTAAGGTGATACGTGTTTTGGCTTTTCGACCGGTAACCGAAGTCAGTCCAAGTGAACTCACGGGCGCTCGCGAACGAATCCGATTTGGCGACCGACGCGCCGACATCCTGCCGCGAAAAGCTGCCCACGGCCGAGAAACTGGGCTATGGCCTGGGGGACATGGCGTCAAATCTCTATTGGAAGACGTTTGAGTTCTTCCTGGTCTACTTCTACACGGATGTTTATGGCCTGACGTCGCAAGCAACCGGTCGACTCATGTTGGTGACGCGGATCGCGGACGCGGTGAGTGATCCTCTGGTCGGGTACCTGGCCGACCGCACGCGCACGGCTTGGGGCCGCTTCCGTCCCTATCTGATCTGGATGTGCGTGCCGCTAGCCGTCACGGGGATGCTGACGTTCTACACACCTGACCTAGGACCGCGCGGAAAGCTGATCTACGCCTACGTGACCTACACCGCGGTCATGATGGCCTACACCGCCATCAACGTTCCCTATGGCGCACTGATGGGCGTGATGACATCCGACACCAACCAGCGAACAAGCATCTCAACCTACCGGTTTATCGGCGCGTTCCTCGGTGGGCTGGTCGTTCAATACTTCACGCTCGACTTGGTATCGTTCTTCGGAGGCTCCACGACCGTGGAAACGGGTGGGATCGCGAAGGAAGTGGTGCGCGATGAATCTTATGGCTTCTTCGCCGTGATGGTGATTTACGGCATCGCAGCAACAGCCTTGTTTCTCGCTACGTTCGCCCTCACAAATGAGCGCGTTGAACCACCCGTCCCCACCGAAAGAACGGTTTCAGCCGATCTTCACTTTCTTCTCACCAGCCTGCGATTGCATCAGCTGATCCTTCTCAGCATCGCCATACTCATCGGCCTGGCGACCAACTTGTCTCCATCGGGACTTGCCTTTGTCATCGCGGGGTATGTGCTTGCTTCGATCATGTCATTGCTTTGTCGTCGCGCGGCGCAGCAGCTCCTTCCGCGGCCTGACACCGTTTCGTCAATCGAGAACGACTTTCACGATTTAACGCACAACGGGCCTTGGATGTGCCTGTTTGTCTTCGGGCTGCTTCAGCTGACTGCCCTGTTCATTCGAGGCGGCGCGGTGCTGTATTACTTCAAGTACTATTGCGGGGACAGCAGCATCACCCCCATGTTTTGGGTCGTCGGAAGCATTGCGGCAATCGTGGGAATGGTGCCAACGGCTTCCCTGACAAAACGCTACAGCAAAAAAGCGTTGATGATCGTGTCTAACCTGGGCGTTGCGGCATGCATGGCCGCCTTCTACACCCTACGACCCGATCAGTATTGGGAGATGTTGGTCCTCCAAGCCGCAGCGGGACTGATTGGTGGTCCAATACCGGTGTTGATGTGGTCGATGTATGCCGATGTCGCCGATTACTCGGAATCCAAAAACCATCGTCGTGCCACGGGGCTCATTTTTGCCGCAGCGACTTTCTCACAGAAAATCGGCTGTGCCGTGGGCGCTTCCATGGCCGCGTTTTTACTGACCCACTACCGCTATCGTCCTCCCATTGATGGCGTCGAGCTTCGACAGTCTCGCCCAACCATCGAAGGCCTGTGCTGGATGATGAGCTTGACTCCCGCTGCAATCCTTTTGTGCGCGGTGGTGGCATTGTTTTTCTTCCGCGTCGATCACCCAGCGTCAGCCCATCCAAAGACAGTCCCTGTTGACAACTCTTAGTATCCCGTGCACTTCAAACTTACCGTTGCTTGACTCCGTTCTTGAAAGGACATCTAAGATGAAATTGCTGCGACACGTTCCCTTGCTCGTTTTGTTCGTCATCACGAGCCTCTCGGCTGGCGCGGAAGATCGTCATCCCCTGGCTGCTTCGAGATCGGTCACGCCCATGCCATCGCAGGCTGGGGGAACACTGGTCTGGTCAGACGAATTCACGGGCGAAAAGCTGGACTATTCGAAATGGGGCATTGAGCAGAACGCGCTGGGTGGCGGGAACCAAGAACTCCAGATCTACACAGAACGCCCTGAGAATGTACGTGTGGAAGAAGGCTACCTGGTCCTTGAAGCGCGTCACGATAACGCTGCGCTTTACGGCACCTCACGCGAGTATTCGTCCGGTCGCGTGCGCACAAAGCATCGCGGCGACTGGAAATTCGGGCGGATTGAAGTGCGAGCGAAGCTGCCCAGTGGCCAAGGCATCTGGCCCGCAATCTGGATGCTGCCCACCGACGAATCCTATGGCACGTGGGCCGCGAGTGGCGAGATCGACATCATGGAGATGCGCGGCCAAGAACCGAACAAGGTTCTTGGAACGCTCCATTACGGCGGGAAATGGCCAAACAACACCCACAGTGGATCTGACCACACGCTTGCAACGGGCTCCTTCGCGGACGACTTTCACGTGTTCGCTATTGAATGGAACGCGAAAGAAATCAAATGGTTCGTGGACGACATCCATTACCAAACGCAATCGAAATGGCACAGTGAAAGCGCTGCGTTTCCCGCGCCATTCGATCAGCGATTTCATCTGCTGCTGAATGTTGCTGTTGGCGGCGGTTTTCTTGGGCCACCGGACGAGACGACCCACTTCCCACAGAAAATGCTGGTTGACTACGTGCGCGTGTACCAACAAGACTGACAGACAGCGTTTGCATCAGAGGCATCTTCTGATGCAAACGCGTTAAAAGATGGGATCGGTCATCAATTTCGATGACATCGTTGTTGGTGACCGATGATTGGAAGCATGGAAGCTCTCGCCCACACTCCATGATTTGGGCATGGCACGTACATCCTCTCCGCACCAACTAGTTTCGCACATCCATGTCCTGAATGACCAATGTTTGTCGGGACTCGGGCTTCACAGTGATGCGCGTCTGACGATGGGTCACATCGCCTGGCGAGGGAAGGCCGTCACCGTCCATGTCGGCGATCGCCGTCACGAAATAGTCACCTGGGTGGAGATATGTGAACGTGAATCGGCTTTGGTTCTTCGCAATCTCGGGAAACAGAAGCAAGGTGTCGAGCAGCTCCTCGCGAATCGTGCCGTATCGCTGAATGAAGGTTCCTTGGTGATCCACGAGCGCGTCGCGAGAAAGATAAAGAAGTAGCTTCTTATCGCGTATCAAATCACTGCGACGAACTTCGACAGCCAGCTCCGCAACGAAGGGCATCTGATCTACGCGCCGAGGATCCTGGGACTGTCTGCCAAGCTCAATGAGTTCTTCATTCCCCACGGTCCGCGTGTTCGCGTCCTCCGAGATGTAGCTTGCTGTCGTCTGCGGATAGTCGTTGATCCACGTCGGCGTCGGCAGTCCACCTGAAAAGTCGTAGTCAACCACGTTCCTTGGAAAACCCACCGCCTTCGCGGCCGCTTTTGCCAATTCGGGATGACGACGCCGACCGCGAAAGGCCATGTGCGGTTTGGGCTCGGTCATCCCAAAACGACTTGTGTAGGCATTGAATTCAATCGTATCCGAACGAAACGTCACCTCCATGTACATGATCCCCGCACCTCCATGAGCGTCCACGAGACGATAGTAAGCCCAGTCACGACCGTACTTCACCTGGTCCAGAACGAAGTAGCTGGTCCGATAGATCCCGTTCAGCAGCCCGCCGTTGCGAGCCATGATCGTTTGCGAACCCTTGAAATTGGCAACGAAGAACGAGGTGAACAAGTTACCGATCGTGCCACCTTCGAAAAGGCCGTGTACGTGAGACGGAGAGATAGCACGAAAGTCAAAAGCCCACCATTCATAGCTCTGCCCCATCAAGGTCATGTCCCCAACCCAATGCCCCTGAAAGTAATCCAGCAACTCAAACCCGCGCTGGCGGACATCAACGGGCTTGATCGCCGGTGGTTCAAACGACTTCATCACCGTTCTGCCTTCATTCGCGGGTTCATGGCCTTCATTGCGATAACCTTGGGAAGCCCATTGGTCGAACAGACGCTGCATGTATGCGGGCATCAGTCCGCTCGGCGGCATGGGATCGCTGGCATCTCGAATGCGCTGCCGAAGTAGCCCGTCCTCAACGTGCTGGCGGACGTCCTTGTAGGAGGTCAGCGAGACGTCACCCTCCGGGTTGTCTCCCGCGTGGCAGGTCGTGCAAAAGCTACTTAAGACCGGTCGGATGTCACTGGTGTAGGACACCTCATCAACAAGTCCTTGCCGTTCGGATTGGGCATACGCAGGGCATCCCAACAGGAACGCCAAGCTAAAGCTCTTGCACGCCAGCAGACACCAACGAACCAGTGGAAACCAATGAAACCGCGCGACCATGCCTTGCCTCCCGACTGGGATTGATTTATTGTCATACATGACAATTTACTCTTGATGCCCGCGCCTCGCAACGCGTTATAGGAATAGGCTTCGTTATGGGGCGACCTAGCCTCGCGGACCAACGTACGGCACAGATTCTGGACGCGTTCGAACGCTGTATTGCCAGGCTCGGGCTTGACGGCTGCTCGCTCAACGACATTGCGACGGAAGCCGGAATGAAACGGAGCATTCTCCGCCACTATGTTGGGAATCGGGAAGACTTGGTGCATTCGCTTGCAGATCGAGTCATTGGCAAGTACCAAACCAGTCTTCAAGATCACCTTGCTGCTTCAGCTGCCTTGCGCCCGACCGAGCAACTGCTGACCTACCTGTTTCCACGAAGAAACCGGTCGTCAACAGAATCCATCGTGGTCATCGAATCCTTGATTGCGGCTTCCGAATGCGACCCGGAGATCCGTGACCGCATCCGTGCTTACATTGATTGGTTGGTCACGCAAAGCGCACGCCTACTCAAGGAAGACCATCCACATTCAAAAAAGGAGAACTGCTGGGCTGTCGCCTATGGGGTCATCGCGCTCTGCTTCAACCAGGAATCCCTCACGCCTCTCGGATTGCCAGTGAAGTACGCTCGGTCGGCAAGAAGATGCGCTGAAACCCTGATCGCATCACTCGATTCATGAATCGGGCACGATTCATTGGGCTCTTCTTCCGGTTTGCCAAAACCGGTCCATTTCCAGAAGTCCCCAAGTTCTAGACGTCTCGGAGATCGAAGATCATGATGTCTGGTAGGGATTGATGACTGTCGTCGCGCTACCCAGCTCGCCGGTATCGAATGCCGTCGATTCTGTTCGCTCGTGTCTTCGTGTGCCGCATTTGCAAACCATCATGCCATCACCACTCCCATTGGCGCTTTGCCTGGTCCTCACGCCCTTTGCAGCCGCTAGTGCAGGGGACCCCTTGCCGAGCTGGAACGAAGGTGCTGCCAAACAGTCACTCCTGCGGTTCGTGGAACGCGTGACGGAGCCGAGTGGCAAGGACTTTGTCCCGGCGGCGGAACGAATTGCGGTCTTTGACAACGATGGAACCCTTTGGACGGAGAATCCAGTTCCCAACCAAGTGGCATTTGCGATCGACGAGATCAAACGGATGCTGCCGAGTGATCCTGAGTGGAAAGGTGATCCCGCTGTCCAAGCCTTGCTCAATGAAGATACCGCCAGCCTGATGGCGGACGGCCACAAAGGACTCATGCGACTGCTCGCCATCACCCACTCGGGTTTGACCAATCTTGAGTTTGAGCGCCGCGTGTCGGATTGGTTGGCGTCGACACGACACCCTCGCTTTCAGATGGCCTACGACAGGACGATCTATCAGCCCATGCTGGAGGTGCTTGCGTACTTGAGGGGCAACGGCTTTCAGACTTGGATCGTTTCCGGAGGTGGCCAAGACTTCATGCGTGTTTTCGCGGAAGACGCCTATGGCATTCCGCCGGAACAGATCATCGGGTCGCACGGGGCCTTGAAGTACACACGCGACAACGGCATCCCGACGCTGACGAAGACGCTCGACAGCGTTTTCGTGGACGATAAGGAAGGGAAACCGGTTGCAATCGCCAAGTTCATTGGACGGCGTCCCATCGCCGCCTTTGGCAACAGCAACGGCGATCAAGCGATGCTCGAGTACACCACCATGAACAATCCCCATCCAAGTTACGGTTTGATCGTGCACCACACGGACGCTGGTCGCGAATACGCCTACGACGCCAATCCTAGCAGCAGTGGTAAACTGACGACGGCACTGCAAGATGCGCCGGAACGCGGGTGGACCGTGGTGGACATGCAACGTGATTGGAAGACCGTGTTCCCGGTCGACAAGATTGGAATGCCAACCAACCAAGCAGGCACGGCAAGCGCAGCCCAACTATCCGGTGAATGGTTGGCCGAAGACATCGATGGCGGTGGCGTGATCGAGAACGCTCAATCGACGATACGTTTTGCGGAGGATGGGCGTGTCACGGGATCAACGTCCGTGAATCGATTCAGCGGCCAAATCGAGATGGATGGTCAATCTGTCTCGATCGGCCCGCTCGCGACCACTCGCATGGCGGGTCCACCGGAATGGATGGATCAGGAAAAGCGTTTCACCGAAGCACTCCAACAAACCAAGGCGTTTCGCTTCGACGACCAGGGAAGACTGCATTTTCTGGACGATTCGGGAAAGGCCGTTGCGCGATTCTCTCGCATGCAATGACGCCAATAGGGAACGGCGGGCCGCAAAGATCCGAAGGTTGCGCGTCCACCCAGCAACCTGATCTGTGCACCCATGCGGTGGATCAAGTTGCACTTTCGAAGTTACGACCTTGTCCATTTGCCCATGTGGTGCTCGGTCGCCTACCTGATTCTTTGGTTGACTGGCCCGGGTGGAGCCGCCGAACTCAGAAGTAGCCTCGATAAAACGTTGGGCGAGACAGAAAGCCGTGCTGGGAAGAGATCTAGAGCAGCACGCCCAGGAGGATTCGAACCTCCGACCGTCGGATTAGAAGTCCGATGCTCTATCCAGCTGAGCTATGGGCGCGGGAAGGATTTTCTAGCTGGACTCCAATCGAACTACAACCAGACATGATTTTCGTTGCCACCGCAGTTCTCAGCTGTGACTGTTTGATGAGGCGGCCGCTGCGGAGGGTGGAGGCCGGCGTGGCAATGTGGATACTCGCGGCGGGATTGCTTGTACACCAGCACGTCGACGGTCCCAGCCTGGCTCTGGCGCGGGGCTGCGTTGGCGACAGCAAGTGACTGTTCTCCTTGCATCTCCCTGTGTAACGGTCCAAAGGACCTGTTTCCGGAGCTGAATCCGGAGGAAGAATGGTCATGTGACTAAACGGGAATCAAAAACGAAGTCAATCGCGGCGGCCCGGCCGTCGTCAACGCACCATAATGATGTTGCCTTCTTCGCGCCACCTCGTCGAGCGATCCAGTGGAAATTGAAACGGATTCCGGACCCGATTCTCTGGGTGTTTCAGAGGAGCCACGGGGATCGACTCGTCCCGTTGGCGTCGCCCTTTGCGCTTTCATCGCGGGCCTCAAAGCGATCTCGACGGTTTACCTCGCAGTCGTGCTTTTGACGGTCCACAACGCCGCATATTCCAATTCAGATTCCGCTGGCCCGTGGAGCCTGGCTTTCGGCTACAACTTACTGGCCGGTTCTCTGGCGTGTGTGTGTGCAGTTGGATTGTGGCAGGGGCGCCGATGGGGTTGGCGCGTGACAATGGCCTGTGCGGTGTTCCTGGTGCTGACCTCCCTCATCTCGTTCTTTCGTATCGGAGACATTTCGACTCTTCTGGTTCTGGCCGGAGAAAGTCCGAATCGCTACTACGGGAGGTTCATCGCGCGCGTGCTGGTCTAAACAGCATTGTCAGTCTATTTGCTTCGTTCAGATGTCATGGATTTCCATTCCATTGATGCTGGCAAGAAACTGCGGGAGTCGCTCGGTGTCATCGCGACGGCTACTATCGCAGCGGTTGCTACTGCGCAGGTCTGGTAGTCTGGAATGCCAGCGATAGCCATCACATCTAACCAGACACCCCTTAGATTTCATTTGCGAATGGAACCTCGGATCGTCACCCCGGTTGCGTTGTTCGTTATCCGAGCGAAGCCGCACGCAATCCGCTTACGTGTCACGAAACCTTGTATTCTGATTCACACGGGTACAAGCCGAACTGAACCATGAAACTCAGCCTACCGGGGCAAATGCGAGGCTCGGAATGTCGGCGTGTGATGCCCCGTGCGACTGCGCTTCGGAGACGCCTCGAGCCTTGGGTCTCTTCGGTCACTCACCCAGATGTCGACACGCTCTCAGTTGTGATGCGTGTTGGTGGGTCACTTGGCACATTCAGTCCCCCGGGTGTTACAAACGTGACGGCTGACTCACGTACCCTCGCCTGCGATTTGGTGATCGAGGATTTTGGCTGGGATGCGTTGTCCGAAGATCGGATTGACTCGATCCTTGCCGCAATTTCGAATGGGCCAGGCAGGGCTTGAACTTGGATCGCCAAACACCGAAAAAACCGGTTTTTCAGAGACTGAGCCGGAGACGCGGCACACTCAGCGGCACAGATGGGTCGATGCGGTGGAGTCAGATCCCGAGTTACTTTCTCTTGTTCAAGCATGGCACAACCTCGATTCCGCTGCGCGAGCTGACATCATTGAGAGGATCTTTGCATATGTGGATGAGGTGCAGGCGGTTGATTCTCCGGGTCAACCACCTGCAGGATAGGCAGGAGGCTGCAACGGAATCCGCAGGCCAACAGGAAACAAAGCTGTACGTTACGGCTAGAGACATCCGCGTTTTGGCCGTTCTGAGAATCCGGCGTTAGTCCCGAAACAACGCGACCAACGTGGCGGCAGGGCCTATCGACAACGCATCTACTCAAAACGGTGAGCAGGCGTGTTGCGGTCAATCCAGCCTACTTGGTCAGATGGTGGGTCCACTGGCCTAACCAATGCCCAGCCTTCAATTTGTTTCAGAATGTCCACAACGGCCCCTTTCTTCAGCACGGCTGTCCGTCCCTTTCCCAGATGCATGGTCGCATCTTTCGTGATGACGGCTCGTAGCGATTTCGCAGGAGCTTTGGCTGGCACGATCGCTGCACCGTCTTCCTCAGTTTTGATACTGGCCAACTTCAAAAGTTCGCTACCCTTGGCTGACTTCAGAAGCTTTGGGTGCTGAAGGTCATTGGACAGACGAGGAACTTCGACCACCACGTTTCGGCAAACCTCATCCCAGCTTGCGAAGCCATCGCCGTCAGCGTCCGCTTGTCCTGCCAGAGCGTTGAGTAACACATGGGTGAAAACACCATGCTGGATTGTCTGCATCTCAACGGAAGGCTCATCGCCATCGCTTGACGCCAGGATTGAAACGTTGGTTGCTTCCCCAAGTGCTTTTGCGATGTCCGACTGATTCACGAACCTGTCTGCCGAGAACGCTCCTGCGTGGCAGCAGTCTGTCAGCAGAAGGATGTTTGAGGCGTCACTGGACGAGAGGACTGACGCAACCTCATCCCAATTCACACAGGTGTTGTAGATATCGTCGCCATCACCCATGTGGGTAAAGAAGTAGAGCCCACGCCTCGCGCGTACGCCGTGGCCCGCGAAGAACACGACGGCGACATCGTTCTCCGTCACTGAGCGTTTGAGCCAATTCAGCTCTTCACGGATTCTCTTTGGTGTCGCGTCATCGTCTGTAACAACGCTGACCTGCACATCACCGAAGAGACCACCATTCTCAGACTGAAAACGCTCAGCCAAGGTCTCAGCATCCTTTGCAGCGTAGGCGAGGTCGTATTCATTCCATCGATGCCGACTGACCCCAACAGAAAGGACGAACAGCCGTGGCTTGCTGCGGTCAATCTTGGATCCAGTCTTGCCTTGCGTTGGTTCCAGAATCTCTTCTAGTTTCGTTTTCACCAACGCAGCGTCCGTGCGAAACCCTTTCGTCATTGGGTGCCCAGGGGCCCAGTCCCAGTCAGTAATCTCTCGATTGTTTACGATTTGCTTTCGCTCCCGCTTGTAGAAACTAACTTGCCTGGGATTGCCGG
>JBCCYK010000230.1:0-10656 GCA_039189905.1 Planctomycetota bacterium | reverse complement strand
CGCAAGAACCGATACTCGGCGCGTGTTTCCAAACACGGACCGGCCACAGCAACGAAGACGCCTTTGTGCGGGTACAAATCGTTTCGGTGGGCCACCGCAAGCGTCGTGTCAATCCAGGCCTGACTGTAGGGTTCACACATATCCGGGAAGCGTGGTCCCAGGCGGTCATCGTTGATCCCAATCAGAGGATTGCCCCCCATGAGATTGATCTGATCTTCAATGACCATGATGTCACCCGCGTTGAAATACGGGTTCAAACCGCCACACGCGTTGCTGACCACCAGCAACTCGGCACCCAGCTTCTTGAAAACGCGCACCGGCAACGTGATGCGGTCCAGCGGATAGCCTTCATAAAAATGCTGGCGACCCTCCATTGCGATCACCGGGACGCCGCCCAACTTGCCAATCACCAAACGTCCCGCGTGGCTCGTTGCCGTCGACGACAAGAAATGCGGGATCTCCTCATATGGGAGCGTTGCCTCCACATCGATGTCACCGACCAGACCACCCAGCCCAGTTCCGAGGATGATGGCAACCTTCGGGACCTCTGTGGTGACGCTTTGAATTTTGGCCGCGGCTTCTTCGATTTGGTCGTGGAGATGGAGCATGGTTGACTCAAGGGAGCGGTGTGGCGGGGTGCAGGTCGATTGAACAGGTGTGATGATCTTGCCTGCGTGGATTGTCGCCAGCTCCCGTTGGATCGACAAGCCACCGCAGGGCTGACAAGATACACGGCGATGGTTTGCAGGGTCCGCCCCTCCGGCGTTCCTCGGTCTTGCTTGGTTGGAGGTCTCATGTCGGTTCCGTCCCCTGACGTCTTTGAAAAACTCGCCACGTTTTATCTCGGTCGAGAGTACGACTTGTCCGAAGGCGAACTTCGCGATGAGTTGCTCCTTTATGATGCCAAGGACCTTTGCACGCACGCGATGTGCGTTGGCATGACCGGAAGCGGGAAGACGGGGCTCTGCCTTTCGTTACTCGAAGAAGCCGCCATCGACGGCGTGCCCGCGATTTGCATTGATCCCAAAGGTGACTTGGCCAACTTGGCACTCACATTTCCTGGTTTGAAGCCCGGTGACTTCAAGCCATGGCTCGAACCCGGCGCGGCCAGCCGTAAAGGCATGGATTTGGATGCCTATGCCAAGCAGACGGCCAAGACGTGGCGCGAAGGTTTAGCGTCTTGGGGACAGACACCGCAGCGGATCCAGCGTTTGCGCGACGCCGCGGAGGTTGCCATCTATACCCCCGGCAGCAACATCGGGATTCCGTTGACGGTCCTCAAGAGTTTCGACGCCCCTGGCGCGGAAGTGATTGACAACGCCGAAGCCATGAGCGAACGGGTGACCGGTGCCGCTTCAGGACTGCTGACACTGTTGGGAATGGAAGCGGATCCCTTGCTCTCACGCGAACATATCCTGATCAGCTCGATTTTGGATCATTGCTGGCGTGAGGGACGAAACGTCTCGGTCGCGGATCTGATCGGCTTGATCACCTCGCCGCCCATCAGCCGTGTCGGCGTCTTGGATGTGGACTCATTCATGTCGCCATCGGATCGCGGCAAACTGGCGATGACGCTGAACAACTTGCTCGCGTCCCCGGCCTTCGCGGGTTGGTTGATGGGTGAGCCCCTATCGATCCCGAAACTGCTGCATACACCGGAGGGGAAGCCGCGTTTGGCGATCCTTTCGATTGCTCACTTGAACGACCAAGAACGCATGTTCTTTGTCACGATCCTACTCAACGAGATGCTGTCTTGGATGCGGACGCAGTCGGGAACCAGCTCGCTAAGAGCAATCCTGTACATGGATGAGGTCGCAGGCTATTTCCCGCCGGTTCGCAACCCGCCGACCAAGCCCCCGATGTTGACGCTCTTGAAACAAGCGCGTGCCTTTGGTTTGGGGGTGACCCTGGCGACGCAGAACCCCGTCGACCTGGACTACAAGGGATTGTCGAACATCGGGACTTGGTTCTTGGGCCGCTTGCAGACCCAACGCGACAAGGAACGCGTTTTGGAAGGCTTGGAAGGGGCAGCGGTCCAGTCAGGCCAGGCCTTTGATCGCGGCGAGATGGACAAGATGCTTGCCGCGTTGGGCAATCGCGTGTTCTTGCTCAATAACGTTCATGATGACGGACCGAGTATCTTTCAAACACGTTGGGCCATGTCATTCTTGGCAGGGCCATTGGCCAGGGACCAAATCAGCACCTTGATGCGGGGTCGCAAGGCGGAACTCGATGAAGAAAACGCGGCAGCCAAGCAATCGGTATCGAAAGAGGCGGCAACACCAAGCCGCCCCGTGATTCCCCAGGGCATCGAAGAAGGCTTTCTGTCACCTCTTCGCTATCCGGATTCCGATGCACGCTTGCTGTATCGTCCCGCCCTGCTGGCGGACGCTTCGATGCACTACGTGCGTGTTTCGGCGAGTGTGGATGACTGGGTGGATGTTCGTTATCTGTTGCCGTGCTCCCGTGGCATCCCGGACGACGGTTGGGAGGCAAGTCAGCCTCTTGATCGCGACGCTCAGCTGGAGGAGGAACCCACAAAGCAGTTTGAGTTTTCCGAACTACCTGATGAGCTACGGAGCGCTACCAAAGTCAAGGCGGCCCAACGCAAGGTCAAAGACTATCTCTATCGGCACCATCCGATGGAGCTCTTCAAGAGTGTTGCCCTGGATGAGTACGCGCCGGCGGGCTGCGATGAGGGCGAAGCACGCGTTCACTTTCGCCAAGCGGCGCGTGAGGCGAGGGATTTGGCTACCGAGAAGCTGCGCAAAAAGTACGCGACCAAAATGGCCTCGCTGGAGTCCAAGATTCGTACGGCACGGGAGCGCGTCGATCGTGAAGCGGGCCAATACGAAGCGGCCAAGATGAACTCGCTGTTGTCCTTTGGCACCTCCCTCTTGGGAGCCTTCATGGGACGAAAGCTTGCCAGCCGTACCAACGTCTCCAAGATGTCGACGGCGGCGCGGGGTGCGTCGCGTGCTGCTCAACAGAAGGGCGATGTGCAGCGTGCCGAGGCGGCTCTCCGCGACCTGGAAATCGACCGCGAGGATTTGGATGCCGAATTGCAGCAAGAAATCGACTCGCTGACCGAAGAGTATGACATCGAGCGCCTGGAACTGGACACGTTGACGATTCCTCCGCGAAAGGGAGACCTCAAGGTGAACGAGCCCATCATTGTTTGGACACCCTGGCAGGTGGATTCCAAGGGGATCGCGGCACCGCTGTTCTGACACACGGCCGCGTGACCACGGCGTGAGTC
This sequence comes from Planctomycetota bacterium, assembly GCA_039189905.1. Classification (GTDB taxonomy): domain Bacteria; phylum Planctomycetota; class Planctomycetia; order Pirellulales; family Pirellulaceae; genus Rhodopirellula. The sequence goes on along the minus strand of JBCCYK010000230.1, from coordinate 7,397 downwards.
AAGCGTTCTTCTTCAGGACCGTTTGACCTGAGCCGGGATTGGATTCATCCTGGTGTCCATGGGGGCCCGCTCGGTAGTTCATTGGTGGAGGCACGCGGAAGCGCCTGGAACCAACCGAACTCCGGCCTTTTATTCGATGGACAAGAGACGCATGGCGACGAAGAGCGCAGCCGAGTTGCTTGGACTGCCGGCAGAGGCGAAACGCCCCAATGCCTATGAGATCCTTGGTTTGACGCCCGGTGAATCGGATGAAACAAGAATCCAGAAGGCGGTCGCGACGCAGATCGCGCGTCTGAAGGCCGCACGCGACCACGCGCCCCCGAAAGCATGGGCCTCCGCAGTGAAAGCCGTTCAGTCGGCTCAGGGGACGTTGGCGGATGCCAAAATGAAGGCCGAGCTCGACCGCAAGCTATCGCCCGATACGCACGTCTCGGCTGCCCCGATTGACCCTTTGGCCGATTTGTTGCCTCCTTCCAACCCAGCTGGTCCCTCGGTGACTCCGGCGCCGTCGCCGCTCGAAACTCAAATCCCAGCTTCCGAAGAACCGACCCTTTCGAACGAACCTGCGACTGCAAGCGTCTCGAATCCACCGACGATATCGAACGCACCCCCTGCGCCCCAAACCCAGCCCGCAGCCCAGATTCGCACGGGCCGAACACGACGACGAAAAAAGAAGCGTTCGCGATCCCTTTCGACGATCGTGCTGGGATTGTTCGTTGTGGCTCTGCTGAGCTCGGTCGGAGGCCTTCTGTACTTGTTGGGCACGGGCAAGCTGGGGTCGGGTCAAGTTGCGATTGCCACCGGCCCCAACGGCATTGTCATCCAAGCGGGATCGCCCCAGATGCCGATTTCCAATCCAACAGTCGCCAGCAGGCCGGCGCAACAACGGCACGATGGCGTGATGCCGATCAACGTTCCTTCAAGCAGGGCACCGGACAGGGTTGCCTCGCTGGGTCAACCAGACCGATCGGCGACAGAAGCGATCACAGAGGACCCTCGCAGGTTTCCTGACAGCTCGGTCGGGCCCAACTCCACGGAGACTGGGATGGATGCAATCCCTCCAACTCCTGTCCCTCCCATGGTGAATCCCACGAACAATCCATCCATGGAGGGTGACGCAAGCAATGACGTTAGCATTGGAAACATGGCTCCCGGAGTTGCAATGAACGCAACCGGCGCGGACGGGGCACCCGAGCCGCCGATGCCAGAGCCATCGATGCCAGAGCCACCGGTGAACGGGTCTGAACCAACAACTGCCCCGTCGCCCGAAGCTCTGCAAGCCGGCGCTGACGCGATCAGCCAAGCGCGGCTTTCAATTCAGAACGCCGATTGGGCCATGATGAAATCTCTCAGCGAGACCGCAGAGAACAAAGCTGCCAACGACCAGCAGCGATCGGAAGCGGGGACTTTGTATCAAGTGGCCGATCTCGCTTCTTACTATCACGGCGGCATCATTCGTGCGATTGGTTCCCTGCAAGCCGGCAACGAGTTCAATCTCACGGAAACGATGACCGTGATTGTCACCGAAGCGAACGAACAGACGATTGGCATCATGCGAGACAAGAGGCCCAAGAGTTATCCGGTCGCACAACTGCCCGTGATCCTGGCACACGCCTTGGCGGACATGCAGGTGGGCCTGGACGCCAACACGGCCTTGGCTGCCAAGGCCCTCTACCAATCAATTTGCCCCACATCCACACCCGACTATCGAGCACAATCCTTGGAATGGTTGCGGTCGATCGACGGGCCTCTTGAGGGGGCGGAAGTGGGCCGGCTGATTTCATTCGTGGAGTCGCTGGAGTGATTGCCCCGTCGCGGCGAGAAACGTAATCTGTTGATGCTTCCCATGTCCATTCCTTGTGTTCGCTGTCACCTACGAACTGAGTCCGCACGATGAGCCAACAAGCCCAAGCTCCCGCACCTGCCGCCACTGAACAGGTCAGTTCACGCGGCACAACCAGCATGCGAAAGTATCTGGACAGCGCGTTGGAGACGCTCAAGAAGTTTGGCGGCGACCAGAACACGGCACCCCAGGAATTGATCAGCCTCTTGGAAGATGTGCGTCATCTTGACGAAGCGAAGGTCCTCGCGATCGCGGACGTCATCAAGCACATGAGTTCGTTCAACGCCTTGGTGCGTGAAAACATCGAAAGCGTCGAGGTGGGCAATCGCTACATGGACATCACACAGATGTTCGATTCCATTCGCGAGGACAGCAAGCGTTTGATCGCGCAGTTGGATGATGGCAAGATCAGCGGGACCGAGAAGATCTCCAACTGGTGGATGAAGATGAGACGTGGGACACCGAGCGATCGCTTCGAAGAAATCATCCAGGTCTACGGCGACGTCGCCAAGGACACCAAGAACGCGCTCAACAAAGAAGAGGCGATCATGGATGCTTACATCGACTTTCGTTTCGCCTTGAAAGAAGCGGAGGTTCTCGCTCGCGAAATCCTGGACACGCACCTCCCCACCCTGGAAGAAGCCAAATCCGGCTTGGCGTCAGCCCAGGAAGCCCTCGACAACTACACCGGCGATGACGAAGGTGGAGCCAGCCAGTTGGAGTTAGCCCGCGACGAGGCACGACACCGATTCGAGGAAGAGGACAAGACGTACCAGCTGCTCAAGGACATCGCGGAGAACCTGGAAATCGGTTACGACGTCGGCGAAACCTTGATCACGAAGCTGAAACAGACCCACGACGTCAAAGAGCGTGTCTATCGTCGCGCGGTGACATTCTTCACAACGAACGAGCACGTGTTCACAATCCTGGGCACCGTCTACACCAGCCAACACGGTCTTCACGAAGTGACCCAGGCAACCGAGGCGATGAAAGAAGGCGTCAACAAGGGCCTGGAAGACGTGGCCAACCTCGGTCGCGAGCTGGAACGCGCGGCACTGCGTGCCGGCTATGGCAGCACCATCGACCCCGAGTCGGTGCAGAAACTGGTGGACGCCATCAGCGGGTTCCAGATCGAATCCCTGCAGATGATCGCCGAGCTTCGCCAGGAAAGCGAGGATAGCACGAAAGCCATTCGCAAGAGCGTCGAAGAGGGCAAGCGAAAGTACCAGCAAACGCTCGGCCGCTACGCCCGCGGCGAATCGCTCACCGAGTAAGGAATAGACGGGGCCCGCTTGGATGCCAAACGCGAACCTCACCGGTTCGCGTCGCGAAGCGTGACCAAGAACCACGCGAGTCTCAGTCTAGCTCACCGTCCGTCGGCGAGTTGTTGCAAACACCGCTGAACCATGGCTTCGCTGTAGGAAGTCAACTTGCTGTGTCCCGGACACCATCCGAGCAGAAAACGGTGAAAGTCCGCCCACGCGACCGGATAGAGCGACCGCCATTCAACAACAACGTTGTCTGCCAATGCCTTTCCATGAAGCTTGCCGACTTCGACGTGAAGCGTTTGAAGATAGCGTTCGAGCCAATCAGCCGCGTCCGCATGACAGCGCTCGTCAGGCATACATCCCCCAAGCAGATAGGCCACGTCCTTGATGCCCGGACCACCGCCCACGTATTGGAAGTCGACTGCAGCGACGTCGCGTTGATCTTCTTGAAAGCAAAAGTTTGCAATCTTCGCGTCGCCGTGGACGATCGCCTGGTGGTTTGCCTTCCTTAACCGCCGGTCGATGTCGCGTGCAGCCTGCTTGAGCCGAGATTCGGGCATCGCCTGCCACTCATCCTGGCGTGTCTCCCAATGCCAGTAACAACCCGTCGGCCAAAGCCCCCGACCGTCAACACCCAGAAAGCGAGCGTGGAAACGGGCCAACCATCGAAGACACGCTTCGATGCCCGCGTCGCGCAATCCGCCACGTAGCGGTTGAAACCCCGCCTCGGCCAAGTCCTCCAAAGCGAAAACCAAGCGATCCGAGTCGCGCCAACATCCAAAACAAGTCGCAACCCGGCAAAGCTGATCGCATCGATCCGCATAGGTTGTGTACCACGTCTGTTCGACATCGTACGATCGGAGTTTCCTCAGGTGGCCCGCGTCAGAAGCCCAGCCACGCGGATGCTCCTGGGCGGCGGTAAGATCAATGACCTTCGCAATGACGGAATCAACGGACGCATCCTGAACGCGGACACGCAAGATCTCACCGTAGCCGCTCCAGAGCGATTGAATCGACTGCAAGCTGGTCACCGCCGAGGCACCCGTCCACTCGCAAAGCATTTCGCAAAGTCGCTGTCGGTCGCTTTCGAAAGGCCTTGACATGGATTTGTGTCACCGGGAGATGAGACACTGCGAGTCAGTTACAAAATGGCGATTCGACTGGAATTCACAGACTTGTAGGCTAATGATCCAACACCAGTCCAAGCATCCACGTCACGAAAGCAACAAGCCTAGAACCACAACGACAGTAATCGCCTCACGATAGGCGATGAACCGGACAGGAAGTATATCCGCAACGAGTCGGTTCCAGACCTCCCGAGCAAAGTACGCGGCCACAAACATCATCACGAGAAATCGCAGAAAATCGACAAGCGACGTCAAGACAATACCTGCGACGGGAACGCCCTTAGCGGCATCGGAAAGTGCGAATGTCAAGACGCCGCTGACGGCTGAATACAGGATCAGCAACACGTTGAACGAAGTCGTGATCTTGCGGTGTTGTTCCATGCAACAAAGCGTGAAATGAAGAGAACAAGACGAGTGGTTAGATCAGTGTTATCCGTCGCACGCGTCTTCGTGAACTGCCAAGAGTGTCGTTCACTCAAGCATACCCGGGCGTGTGGAAAGCGAGTGTAGCAAATCGAACGGCTCCGTGTCCTGTTCGTCAAAATAGAAAGTCCGGCCAGTGCGTACGGCATGGTCAACGCGAACCTGAAGCAGTTGCATGGCAAGAACGAGGGATTGAAGCGAGTTGGCGCCGTAGCTGTATTGCCGGAGGCCAATGGCATCGATTTCGACGAGGGTCCGGTAGTCACCCTGTTTGGACTTCGGATCGATCTCAGGTAGGTAAATGGCAACGGAGATGAGACTCCGCGGTGCCCCGTCTTGTGTGGCCCAGAGTTGCCAAGTAGCGACGTGTGTCTCCACCGCCGCTCCGTTGCAGTACGCCCAACATGGGCGTGATCTTGTGGGGTGCCGCTTCTTTCGGGAAGTCAGTCCCCTGTACTTAATTCCGGTTTCTTCCGAGGGAGTCATCATACCAGATGGATAGCTCATAACGAAGTTAGTACGAGGCGAGGGCAACTGCGGGGAGGTGACAAACCGTGGGGAGGAAGCCTGCGAAGGTGATCGGTAAGCCAACAAGAAGTCGTCGTTGGACACCTTCTCGCCAAGACCCGCCAGGTGACGAACAGAAACCACATACGAGGCCGATGCACTCCAGGTGAGCTGGCTGCTGACAGCGAAACCGAACCGGAAGACGGAGCAGAGGTAGATGTGGCATCTGGGCGGGGACAGATCACGTTCTTATTTGGGGAGGACTTCGTCCTGTGCCCGCCAGTTGAGCTTGCTCTAACGCGGGGCGGATCGTGGCAACACGCTATCCGCGATCGAAGTCGTCAGCAGAAGGCATAGTAGTGACCCTCGAATGCCAATCGAGACATGAAGGCCCGAACGTTTCAAGACAAGGAAGAACCATCGATGGACTCCGAACAACCGAACGAACGGCATGAACAACGTCCACAGGAGCAACTCTCCTTGTGGGAGGAGTTCGTGACGAAATCGCAAGACATCCCGCGTGATGATTCGGAGGGGGCGTGCATCGAGAAGTCAGCCTTGGACGAAAACCATGCTTTGATAGAACAGATTGTCGACGAAGTGAACCTTGAGACGGCTTGGGCGAGAGTCAAAGCCAACCGTGGGGCTCCCGGCCCCGATGGAGTCTCGATTCAGGAGTTCCCCGAGTGGTTTCGACCACAGCGGGAAACGATTCGTCGTCAACTGCTCGATGGAACGTATCGACCGCAACCCGCTCGACGCGTCACCATCGACAAACCCGGTGGCGGGACTCGTGAGCTCGGCATACCAAACGTGCTCGATCGAGTGATTCAAACCGCCATCGTGTTAGCCCTCACGCCGATCTTTGATCTGGACTTCTCGGAATCAAGCTTCGGCTACCGTCCGTATCGCTCCGCTCAAGATGCCGTAAAGCAAGTGCAACAGATCAAGGAGTTGGAGAAACGTGAGCTGCCGTTTGTGAGGTATGCCGATGACTTTGTGATCTTCACCAAGTCCGAAGCCGCCGCACGGCGTGTGTGCGCGAGCATCGAACGCTTCCTGACGGAACGATTGAAACTGGCCGTCAATCACGACAAGAGCCGCATTCGCAAAGCGGATGGTCTCGAACTCGTGGGCTACGAGTTTCGTGGCTACGGCGGTCAGATCCGCGTGAGCGAAAGGAAGCTTGCTACTTTCAAGCGGCGTGCTTCGGAGATCTTCCGTCGCAATCGAGGCGTTCTGATGCAACAGCGTTACGCGCAGTATCGCTCTTATGCTTGGGGCTGGCTGAGTTACTTCGCACTGGATCAGGTGAAGACCACGTTCGTGGACTTGGACAAGTGGGTGCGTCGCCGTGTGCGAGCTTGCTACTGGAAACAGTGGCGTAAATCAGCGATACGTCTTCGCGAACTTGTCTCACGCGGCGTGTCTCCTCGTGTCGCTCGCGGTTTCGCGATGAGCGGCAAGGGTCCTTGGCGTCTTTCCACGACGTCGGGTGTCCAGCGAGCCTTATCGATCGAAGTGCTGACCACCGAGGGCTTGTTGAATCTGGAAGAGCTATGGCTCTCGTTTGCATCCTTGCGACGAACCGCCCAGTGCTGACCCGCATGCTGAGGTGGTGTGGGAGGGGTCCGCAGCAATGCGGCCCCTATCCCGATCGGGATGGTTCTGACTTGCCTGCCGACCGACCGGGCATTTCAACCCTGTTAGTGTAGCGAGTCTGGTCCACAGCGATTGCAGCGGCGTGTCATGAGCCCACTAAAGCCCTGTAAGGCCCACTCAATGCCGGAATAGATCAGCATCGGACATCAGCGAGCGACAGGAATGAACGAGCATCCGCAATCAGTCGCGCGGTGGCTGACCAAGTGAGCCTTGAATTGCTAGAGAATCGCCACCGGGACGGACATGGCATCGCTTCGATGTCAGAACGACCGGCATCACCGGGTCGGGAAGGTTGACTGTCCACTGCAAAAATGTTCGCAAGCCCGACTCCGGTGGATGCCATGGTTATCCGTTTCTGAGGCGGTCTGCGATCCATTCCGGATCTCGCCGCTCGTCGAGAATCGCCACGACCAGGACAACCTCAGATCGGACCTCGTAATAGACCGCGAAGGGAAAGCGGCTCGCAGACATGCAGTGAAAGCCGTGACGCATCGGATGGACACCACCCAGAACAGAAAGCGAGCGAACGTCGGTGGTGAGGGATTCGAAGAAGTAGTTGCCCGCCTG
>JBCCYK010000229.1:0-10704 GCA_039189905.1 Planctomycetota bacterium | reverse complement strand
ACGCGGGCCGACCCTCCCAATCGCTTCGCTGGGAGGGTGAAATCGGTTCGGCTAGGTTTCAGTGGTGGCGATCAGTAAGAAGCGTCCAACATACCGCGATTATCGGGCGGCTACCAAGCGTTTCGCTGTCACGGCACGGGCGTGTGAAGTCAGCCAACCTGCGATCTCGTGCAAGGGAAGGACTTCCTCAACCGCATTCATTTCCACAGCTCGTTTTGGCATGCCGTAGACAACGCACGTTTCTTCATCTTGTGCGACCGTCCTCGCTCCGGCCTCGCGCAACGCCAAGATTCCTTTCGCGCCATCGTTGCCCATCCCGGTCAGGATGGCCGCGACGACAGGAATCGAAGAGATCTCAGCCAGTGATTCAAAGAGCACGTCCACGCTTGGTCGAAATCGATCACCCGCGCCGGCGGGAACCTGCTCGAATGTGAAATCGGGACGAACACGTGTGTGTCCCGCTGCCGGCGCGACGTAGACATTCCCGCTCCGCATCGGCGTCGACGCCTCCGCCAAATACACGGGCAAGGTACCTATGAGATTCAGCGATTCAATCAGCGGGCCCACGAATTTGGGTGACAGGTGTTGAGCGATCACGATCGGCGGCAAGCCGGTCTGCAGTCCCTCCAGAATCGTTTGAAGCGCGGCAGGTCCCCCGGTACTGGAACCCAGCGCGAGGATCGCATTGGGCTCGTCACCCACGGGAATCGGTGGCACGCAGACGGGCCTCTTCACCCCAGGCCCTTGGCGCTGCTCGGCATGGTTGGAATCAAATCCGTCTGCGACCGCCAAGGCATCTCGGATGCTGTTTGCGAACCGATGCGAGTCGGCCAAGGAGGATGGCTTGGGAATGAGCTCGATGGCACCGGAATTCTTAAGCCGCTCGCGATCGTCGTCCTTGCTCGGTACCGTTCCCGTGACAATGAAGACCGGGATGGGACACGCCTTCATCAGATGACGCAGGAAACACTCACCTGACATGCGTGGCATGTTGAGGTCCAGGAAAACAACCTCAGGGCGATACTTGGCGATCAGCTCGCGTGCCTCGAATGCATCGGACGCACAAAGGCACACGGCGTCAGGATCGCACTGATTGACGGCTCGCTCCGTCATCGTCTGGTCAACTTGACTGTCGTCAACGATGAGCACGTATTTCATACTTGTTGTCCCCAAAATTCTCTGCCCAAGTCGTCTCTCAGTGGCTTGTTGCCCCGGTACCCGTGGCCGCCATTCTCGAACCACCTGTTCTGCTTCCCGGATGCGCTGGTCGGCCATCTGTGATCACGCAGGATTCGCCATGCACGCTATGCGGGACGCTTCTCATGTCCGTGACAGCATGCTTTCGGAAAACGGAGGGCATGACGGGATCCACACCGACCACCAGCGATCGCACGTTCTCACAAGCGCCAACATACAGCAGGCCGCCCGGTTTCATTTTTTGCACGCAGCGTCTCAAGATCGCTTGTTGCGTATCGCGATCGAAGTAAAGCAGCACGTTTCGGATGAAAACGAAGTCGATCCCGTCCGGGATGTCCCACGTGGAATCGCAAAGATTGATCCTTCGAAAGATCAATGGCTCTCTCAGCATCTGTTTGGCTTGGAAGCGCGCCAGCTCCTCGCCCGGCAAGGGCTCAAAGAAATCTCGAAAACGGCTTGGAATGCTTGCGACTTTCTCTGCCGAGTAACAACCGCTGGATGCCTTGTGGAGCACGCTGTCTGAGATATCGGTGGCGAGGATTCGGATCGGTGAGACCGTCACACCACTCTCCCGCTGCGCCATCGCAGCGGTCATCGCCAGTGAATACGGTTCCTCTCCGCTGCTACACGCCGCAGACCAAATACGGATGCGCTTGGGCCGAGGCTCCAAGCGAGCTTCGAGCTCCTTTTGCAGATGCTCGAATTGTTGCGAATCACGAAAGAACGACGTGAAGTTGGTGGTAACACTGTCGATGAGCAACCGCAACTCGCTCGTCGATGCCATGACTTTCTTCAGATAGGCTTCGTAGGAACCCAATCCAAGTTGTCGGACGCGCGACGCAATGCGGTTCTCAAGCATCCGGCCATGCTTATCACTCAGCTGGATACCGGATCTTGTACTGACAAGCTCGGCAAATTCTGCGAAGGTCGATGGGGTTAGTTGCAAGAGACTATCGGGGCACGGAGGGGCATGAAGTAAAGAAGGATTCGTCAGTCTCGGGGAAGGGTAAGAACCATGAAGTTGTCTTCGTTCCGAGACGTGTCATCCTTAGAAGTCACCCAGATCATCTTCTTCGAATGGGATGAGGGCTTCCCCGGGGCTTCCCGCGGGTGCGGGTGTCGCGGAGGACGCCGCGACAAGATGTCGACGGTCAATCTCATATTCATCCGCCGACACTTGCTGGGGTGAACCATCCTCTTGAGAGAACCGGAACGAACCCAGCATTTCGTTGAGTTCACTGACCATGTTCTTCATGAGGGCGGCATCGGAATTGCTTTCTTGGCAGGTTTCCGACGAGTGTTGTAGCGCGGAATCGAGGTTGGCGACCGCCGTGTTGATCTGCTCGATGCCTTGGGCTTGCTCATTGCTCGCGGACGCGATTTCGCCGACGCATTGGCTGCTCTTTTGAGCCCAGACGCAGATCTCTTCCAGAAGCTTGGAAACGCCAGTGGCCAGGGAAACTCCCGTGCTGGTTTCCGACAGAGCTTGCTCGGTCATCCGAGCCGTTGTGGTCGCCGCTTCCGCGCTTCGCAGAGCGAGATTACGGACTTCATCGGCCACCACCGCAAAACCCTTTCCTGCTTCGCCGGCCCGGGCGGCTTCCACTGCCGCGTTGAGTGCAAGCAGGTTCGTTTGAAAGGCGATTTCATCGATCGTCTTGAGGATCTCCGTCTGTTCATCGCCGACCGACTTGATTCGTTCGATTGCCTTCACCAACTCCGTCACCTGCGTCGCTCCACGCTCCGAAGCGGTCTTCGTGCTGTCGGCGACTTCGCGTGCCGAGAGCGCACTGTCGGCCGATTGTTTCGTCATGGAGGTCATTTCCTCCAGGCTGCTCGCAATCTGGACGAGTGCCGCGGCTTGTTCCGTGGCGTTCTTGGTGATCACGCCGGACTGTTCCTCCACCCTGGATGACGCTTCCGTGGCTTTGGTGTTCGTGCTGCGCACTTTGAGCAACATGGACGTGATCCGCTCGAGCGCGTGATTGAATGAATCTCGGATACGAGCACACTCGCCGTGATACTCGCCCGTCATACGCTCGGAGAGATCCCCGTCGGCCACCTTGGTGATGACACGACCAATCTCGTCATCGATTTCCGTCAGAGAATCGGTCAAGTGGTTGATCGACTCAGCGAGCCCCCGGAACTGACCCTGGAAGTGGCTGGTGTCGCATATGGAATCCCATTGACCCGCACGCGCGGCTTCCACATGCCGATGAATCTGTTTGTGAAGCTCCTGCAAAACGGAGCGGACATGCACAATGCTCTTTCCGACTTCGCCAATTTCATCCTCGGGCATCGTCTGCATCTTGGAATCCAGCTCACCGTTCGCCAGATCCCGCGACATTCCAGAAAGCAGGCTGAGCGGATCCGTGAAGTAGCGTTTGCCAAAGTAGTGGCAAACCGCGAGTGCCCCGAGGGTCGATGCCACCAGCAGACCTAGCTGGAACAGCATGGTCCACATCGCCGCTTTCAGACTGGCTTGCGACTGCCCCATGAGCTCAGCGGCAAAATTTTGACGGATCGCAATCAGTTGTGATACTCGATCGGTTGCCGCGTCAAACCATTCCTTGGGTCCCAAAGTGGCTGATCCTCCCTGGAGCCAGTCACCCGCTTGCAATCGCATCTCCTCAATGGGCTTGGCATCCGTCATCGCGAGATACCGCGTCAGCGCCTCTCGCGTGGGCTCATCGGTTGAGTAGTCGATCGCATTCTCGAGCTTCACGGCCTGGCGACTCTGAAGTTCATGCCACCGTTCGTAGCTGTGGATGGAAAGGGGGCCAATCGCAATTGCTTGGGCAACGGCGGAACGTTCTCGACCGGCGTACTCTTGAGCGTAGAACAGCTCTCGCAAAGCCATCGTGTTGCGGGTCGCTTCGGGGTCATCCACCAGCGCGATGGCGAGTCCGGTGAGGGAGAGCAGATCTTCAATCAGCCGGCAGTACTCCGCCTCATGCTCGTCGGGCGCGACGGAATGCGACGTCACGAGCGAGCGGCGTTTTGGTAGCGTTTCAATCAACCGCAGGACGTCGTCGCATCGCGTGGAAAACTCGGGCGACGCCTGGATCGACTGTAGATCCAGTTCCTTGAGGGCCATGTCGCTCTTCTCGCAACGCACCTCAAACGCCACTCGAAATTGGTCCGACCGTGAGGACAAATAACCCGAACCCGTCCCTCGTTCCAATTGCAGACAATCGACCAGGTTGGCGACGGAATGCAACGACTGGTGGATCGGAATAAGAGCTTGCGCACTGGCGAGCTGTTGCTGCTCTTTTCGCATCAAGAACACGGAGTAGCAGACCGCTACCGCCAGTGGCAACGATGTGATCAGGATGAGCTTGGTTCGGATTCTCATGGTCTTGGCCCCAAGTTGGTTGCTTGCGATGTCTTCGAGTGGGTCAGGATGTTGCTACGGCGGGCGTCGCGGGCTGCGCGTTGGAGCGCACCTGGACGTCGCGTCGGAGTTGGTCCACCAACGCACTGGAATCCAAGATGAGCTTCACTCCTGATTGTGTTTTCGCGACGCCTTTGAAGACCAATCGGTCCTCGTCGTCATTGAAGATCGGTGCCGAATCGATGGCTTCCGTGGCGATGTGCACAACTTCACATACCGAATCCACACTGATGCCGACCTCGATGACGCCGTCTTCCGAATCCAGCACCATGATGATCCAGCACTCGCGTGCCCCGCTCTTAGCGGGCTTCATCGCAAAACGCTTTCGCATATCGACCAAGGGCAGAATGCGACCACGCAAGTTGATGACGCCGCGGATGTAATTGGGCGCACCTGGCACCGGCGACGGCTCCATGGACGTGATGATCTCGCGAACGTACTGCACCGTGATCGCGTACTCCGAGCCATCGAGTTCAAACACCAAATAGGTTTCGCTCGACTTGCTCTGATCGCTGGTGTCCCGAGCTTTCTCGGTTTCGAGATCGGGCATCGTGGCCTGGCTGGACATGGCTTTATTCTTCGAGGAGGTCACAAAAATTCATTCCGACTCGGGACGTGCAGATCGCATTGAGATCCAACACGAACCCGACTTCGCCGCTGGCCAGGAGAGCGCCACCGGCAAAGAAATCAAAGGCATCCAAGATGCCACCCAAGGGCTTGATCACGACGGGCTGTTGCCCACAGATTTCATCGACCAAGAAGATCTGTTGGCGACTCCCGGCCTCCACCACCACGCAAACGCGACCGTGACTGGTTGTGGCCGCATGAGGCGTGTCGAGAATGTCGCCGAGCTTTCGGGCCACGACGTATCGACCCCGAAACTCACCCAACATGCAGTCGTCGCCGCGAGAGAACTCGAGGGTGCTGGCCTGGAGTTGTTCGATGACCGAGAGCGTGGGGATGATGAAACTGCGATGGCCGATTCGAATGACCGTTCCGTCGATGATGGAAAGGGTCAGCGGCAACTCGAGTTCAATCTCGGTCCCGCGGCCCGGTTCGGAGTGGATGCGAATCGAGCCGCGCATCGACTCCACGTTCTTTCGCACGACATCCATGCCGACACCCCGACCGGAAATGTCCGAGACCTCCGCCGCGGTGGAGAAACCAGGCGCGAAGATCAACTCATCAATTTCCTGTGGGGTCAACCGGTCGCCTTCGCGAACAAGTTCTTTCTGGATGGCCCGGCTAAGAATACGTTCTCGGTTGAGCCCCGCGCCGTCATCACTGATTCGGATGATGATGTTCCCGGCGCGGTGTTCGGCGGCGATCTTGATCGTTGCCGTTTCCGGCTTGCCCGCCCGAAGCCGTTCCTGCGCATCCGACTCGATCCCGTGGTCCAAAGAATTGCGTACCAAGTGAACCAAGGGATCGCTGATCAGTTCTAGGAGTGTTTTGTCGACCTCGGTGTCGCCACCCTCAATCGCGAGGCGACATGGTTTGTTCAAACGCGACGAAAGGTCTCGCACCATTCGATTGAGCTTCTGCAGCGTCGCGCCCACCGGAACCATCTTGAGTGTCAGGCTGAGCTGTTGAACATCCCTGACGGTCTTGCGCAAACGATTGGCCACCGACGTCGCCGACAAGGAATCCCGTTCGTTCAATTCTTTGGCAACCGCCGTTTCCACAATGACGAGTTCGCCAATGAGGTCGATCAGTTGCTCGAGTCGTTTGGAATCCACCCGCATGGATTCGGCCGTGGGTGACTTTTTGCTCCCTTTCCCGCGTTCTTCTTCGGGAAGATCGTCCTTGAACGCTTCAAGTTCTTGACGCACGGTCTCAATCTGTGCTGCCGAACAACTGCCGGTTCGACAGATGCTCTGCAAAGCTTCGCACAGGGACGCGGGAGGACGTGGGCATTGGAGGCGTGCCTTAGCGGCCAAGCATTCCGCCAAAGAATCCACTTGCCGCTTGATGAAATCACTTGCGAGTAACGCACATTCGAACGTGGTGCCTGAGAGCGTGATCTCACCTTCACGGGCACGCACCAAAGCGCTTTCTGCCAGGTGGGATATCTCGCCCAGTGCTTTCAGTTCCAGAACGCCCGACGATCCCTTGACCGAGTGTACTGCGCGGAACAAGCCATTGATGGCGTCGCTGTCCGCTGGCTGACTCTCGATCACGAGCATCAGTTGCTCCGCATCCTCCATGTGCTCGCTCGCTTCCGCGAGGAACTCGCGAAGCAACTCTTCGTCTTCACATTCACAGACTTCCATGACACCCGTTTTGCTGGTTTCTTCATCGGAGTCCTGAGATCCCGCCGCTTCCGCCAAGACGGCTTGCTCGCCAGAATCTCTTTCATCGCCAGGCGTTTCGTCGGTGTCGACCGGAAACAACAGTGGCATCAGGACTTCATCAGCCCCTGCGAGATCCAATGGCTGCTTGCTTTCGATTGCATCCAGCAATCGCGTGCAAATCTCGGCGACGCCAAGCCGAACCGTGGCAAGCTCAATGGTGTTCGACGCACAACTGTTCGCAGCTGTTTCGACCACGAAACCCAAGGCGTTCTCACCAAAATCATTGAGCTCCGTCGCCAACTCCTGGAGACAGGTGCTGAGCGAATCGGTGGTGCACTTGGAGCCGCGAGCCAAGGCATTCGCCTTATCGATGCTACGCTCGATGGAGTCATTCATGAGGTTGTTTGCCTTTTCGGACAACACTTAGTTGGACAGGGAGAGAAGGTCGTCGCGACTGGAGGCCGACGACTGTTCCAACCTGCTGCGAATCGACTCGCGTTGGCTTCGATTGGCGTCTAACAAGACCTTTGTTTCTCGCATTTGCGATAGCGACTGGACGCTACCGGCAACCTGCTGGTGAATCGCTTGACAGCCTTTGAGAATCGCCTCGATTCGTGGCTGCAAAGTTTGGAAAAGCGTTCGAAACGAGTGGTCCGATGACAGCAGGCAGGCCTCCTTCTTGCCCGCCAAACGGATGTAGTCCAGGGTCCTGGCACCGCGCCACAAGCGATTGGTTTCCGCGGAAGGTTTCCAGAACAACTGTTCTGACTGGTCGATCTGATGGGACACCTTCTGCAGCCGTTCTTCGCATTCCCGCATCATGAGGCAGACCAACCCGATCTTCTCGGCACGCCGATCTGTTGCGTCCCCGTGCGTTTCTTCGAGTGATTCCGCGATTTCGCGGATGAAGGCGGATGTGATTTCGTTCTGCAGACTCGCGATCGCGACGTCGAAGGCGAACACCGAAAGTTGCTCCGCAAGTCCCGCGATCAAGGACTTCAGTTCGGTCAACGCGGTTTGCGTTTCGTGTTTGGTTTGCGAGAGGATCTGTGAGATCACCTCTTGGCCTGCCGAGTCGGCGGACAAGACCGCGTTGATTGCGAGCACTCCAATGGTGTCCGCCTCTTCAAACAACCCCGCATTGGTTTCATCGAAGGTGGCCTGAAATGCGGTGACCCCGGCCATCGCCGAGAGAATACTGTCCAGTGAGCGGTCGCACTGCTCATTGTTTTCGGACATTTCGCGAAGTAACTTCGCCAGGGGATCACCTGACGTAGCTTGATCATCGGCGGCGAGTGCCGTTGGACTCCCCTGTGTCCAGTTGATCGCTTCGCTGCCGTCCGTTCGCACTTGCTGGTGTCGAGCGTGGGTCTCCTCGATCAAGGCCTTTCGCATGAAGGCTTCGTAGTCAGGGAAACCAAGTGTTTCGAGCCCTTGCAACAGAACCATGGACGAGTTGTCCATCGCGGCGCTCTTGGACATGCCTCGCGAAGCACATTGCTCCTCGATTTGCAAGACTTCGCCATAGAGATCTTTGACCTGATTGAAAAGCTCGGATGTGGGCTTGAGTCGCACGGACAGGTACCCACCGTTGATCGGTGAGGCCATTGCCATGACCCAGTAGTACGAGCCATCCGCCGACTGATTCTTCACATAGGCCGCGATCGGCTGCCCGTCTTCCAGGCGTTCCCAAAACAGTCGGAACACCGCCGCGGGCATATCGGGGTGGCGAACCACGCTGTGCGCCGAACCGATCAGATCCGCTTCGTCGTAGCCCGACAATCTGGCGAACACCTCGTTGCAACCGACGATGATGCCCTTCTCATTCGTCGTTGAGAAGAAGAGTTCCTCAACAAGAAACTCACGTTCGACGTCGCGCGTCTGCGTAGGTCGAGTGACTGCCAATGGACTGATCCCCAAGTGCTTCCCAGTGCCGTGTGAGAGCACGACCGCTACAAGCCGGATCCGTTCTCACAACTACTACTACCATGCGATCCTTTTCCGACCTCGCCGTCGCGGATATGCGGAATTGTGTCATCATGCATGTGCTCGATTCGCATTCATCCGGATATGCGGCTTGGGTGCCTCGGTCGCTCTATCTAGGCCTTTGCCCTATCGCTTCGCCCCCATTTGATTCTAGGGGCGCAATGATCGCAGCTCGACTCTCCGTGCCAGGGCTTCACGGCTCGGAGAGCCGTGCTACTAAGCGTGAGCAAGGACACCATTACACAACATCGATGTCGAATCTCGCCTCGCTGACGCGTCGGGTTATGACGAAATCGACGAGCCGCCAAGAGTCTTGGCCTGCCGCAAGAAAGCCGAAAGACTTAGCGTCTTTCGCTACCGATGTAACCGCAGTTTGAGCTGCGGCGAAGTACTGGGGAGGGGCTCGAGATTTCGCGGCATGCCAGGTTTAGACCAGCGCCAGCCCTCCCCTGCCACGCTGCCGCGGGAGGGTAAAGTAGACGAGGCTCCTGCGTCGCTGGCACATCAACACCAACGTGTTTACTACGATGGAGCCACCAGCAGCGCCTCGCACCTCGTCCGCCATGAATAACAACAGCGAGCACCCTCAGAAACCGCAAGTCCGCTTTCGAAGATTTCGTCGGACGCTGCTGCTCTTGGGTTTGTTATTCGTGGTGGGTACGCCGCTGCTGATTGAATTTCGGTTTCGGCGACCGATCGGTGAAGGTCCGGCTGGGCCCCCCGTGCCCGCTGAACCGTTCCAAACGGTGTGGACGACGCGTCAGCTCCAGGTCGTTGGCCTCGGCGATTCGATCACGCGGGGTCTGGGTGCGAACAGCCGCAGCCATACGTTCTTCCAGCGCCTGCTCGATAATCCCGACGACGAATACGCGGACATGCGCGGCAAATGCTTGTCGGTTGTCTTGCCCAACCATGACGCCATCAATCTGGCCGTCTCGGGTTCCACCTCGATCGATCACGAACGAGTGATACGCGAGGAGTTACCGAGCTATGACGAAGAAGTGTTTGGTCTCGTCGTGATGACCTCGGGTGGCAATGACTTGATTCACCCCTACGGGCGACGGCCGCCGTCCGAAGCCGCGATGTACGGCGCGACGCTCGCACAAGCCGAGCCTTGGATCAAGAACTTTGAGGAACGGTTGCTTGGCAACCTTCGTGAGATCCAGGACAAGTTCGCTGGCGGCTGCATGATCTTCCTCGCGGACATCTACGATCCGACCGATGGAGTGGGTGATGCTCCGAGCATCTTCCTGCCACCTTGGCCCGACGGGCTCGCGATTCATGCGCGCTACAATGAGACCATTCGTCGCGTCGCGGGCACGATGGAACATGTCCACATCGTCCCGTTGTACGAGCACTTCCTCGGACACGGTTCGCACTGTCGTCAGTTTTGGCGTTCCACGTATGACCGAGATGATCCGACCTATTGGTTCTTCACCAATATTGAAGACCCCAATGATCGTGGCTACGACGCCATCCGGCGAGTCTTTCTGAACGAGATCGTGAAGCAACGAACGGGCATCGGCGTCACGCGGCTGAGCAGTGGGATGAGGGTGTCGCGGTGGTGGACGCGGCTGGCGTTGGTGGTGAAGCGGGGGTCGGTGGAGAGGTGATTGAGGTTGGCGGCGGCGCACAGTCGCTCGAATTGGGCGTTGTTGCCGACGGCGAGGACGATGTGGCCGTCGGCGGTGGGGAAGGTCTGGTAGGGGACGATGTTGGGGTGGGCGTTGCCGAAGCGGCGCGGGGGTGTGTCGGTGGCCAGGTAGTTGGCGGCCTGGTTGGCGAGTGTGGCGACCTGGACGTCGAGCAGCGCGAGGTCGATGTATTGGCCTT
>JBCCYK010000228.1:0-10824 GCA_039189905.1 Planctomycetota bacterium | reverse complement strand
TTTGGAGGTTATTGCCGGTGCATCCCCTCAGCACGATTGCGCCACGCCGGTCACGAGCGTTGGGTTTTGGCTTAGCCGGCGCGTCGCCGTGGGACCGTTCGGCCAACACAAACGGGCCGGTCAGGCCATTGGTTTGGTCGATCAGCCCTTGGGGTGTTCCCGAAAAGGTCAGGCGTCCTCCGCACGGACCCGCGCCCGGACCGATTTCGATCACGTGATCGGCCAATCCAATCAATCGCGGGTTGTGTTCGACCACCAACACCGTGTTGCCTCGATCGCGCAGGTCCAAAATGGCATCGCTCAATCGGTGAACATCCTCAGGATGTAAGCCAGCCGTTGGTTCATCCAGCACATAGAGCATGTTGATCAATGTGCTGGACAGCGCGCTGGTCAGGGCAATCCGCTGGGTCTCGCCGCCTGACAGCGTGCGGAGAGGTCGATTGAGTTGCAGGTAACCCAAGCCGACTCGCTGCAAGTATTCCAAGCGATGACGAATCTGTCGCACCGGCTCGGACGCAATCGAGCGTTCTCGGACTAGGTCCTCGGTCCCGACCGAGTCCAATTTCGAATAGGGGCTTTCGTATCGCGCGATCGTTTCGCTTAAGCGATCAGCCTGCTGACCCGTTTGACCGTCATCTGGCTCGCCGCTCATCCATGTGTTCAAGAACGAGAGGGCCTCATCCGCCTGCATCGCGAGGAACTCTGCCACGTTGCGTCCACCAACTCGATACGCCAGCACGTCTTCGCGTAAACGTGCTCCGCAACAATCCGGGCATTGTTTGTAAGATCGATAGCGAGCGGCAAAGACGCGAATGTGCATCTTGTATTTCTTGCGATCCAACCAGCCAAAGAACCCGTCCAGACCACCAAAGTTGCGTTCGCGAACGCCCCGCCAAACGATTCGACGTTGTTTCTTGGTCAGTTTGCGATAGGGAACATGGACGGGGAGCTCGTATTCGGGGGCAAGCTCCAACAGCTCATCCAGTTCGTGACGATAGGCGGGCGTGTTCCACGGCGCGATCGCGCCCTCAGCAAGACTGCGATCGGGATCCGGGACGACGCGATCTTCGTCGACGGCTAGGATGTCACCGAAACCCTCGCAGGTTGGGCAGGCCCCTAGCGGGTGATTGAAGTTAAAGAGCCGCGGAACCGGTTCCGCGAAATCCAAATCGCAACGTTCGCAGCGTCGGCGATCTGACACGGCTCGCGTGGTGAAGGGACGGCCGTCGACGGTGGCGGTTGGAAGGTGAGCATCGCTCCCAGGTGTTTCGTCGGCTTCGATCAGGACCAGGGCCCGTCCGTTTCCTTCATCCATGGCGGTCTCGAGGGACTCCGTCCAGCGCGCGACCTCGCCGTCCGTGCTGAGTCGATCGACCACGATCAAGGCGTCGGCCCCCTTGCGGCCGATTTGTTTGGCGAGTCGCTTGCGATCATCCTCGGCCAGCTGAAAGGTCTCTCCCTGGACGATCAGTCGCAAGTAGCCATCCTGTTGAAGTGCGAGCAAGATCTCCGATGCATCGGCTGGGTTGGGAAGATGGACTTCAAAGCCGATCAGGCCCCGCTTCGCCGCGTCGTGCCCGTTTTGCGCCAGGGAGCCAGCTGACCCGGCGAGGGACTCCGCAACACTCTGCGGGGAATCGGCGCGCACCACGGCGCCGCACTGGTGGCAAGAAAGCGTTGCGGCTTTGGAAAAGAGCAGACGCACGTGATCTGCGATTTCGGTAGCCGTCGCGACGGTCGCACGATTCGTCGAAACGGCCGACGCTCGCGTCACCGCAATCGCGGGCGGGATGTTTTCAATCGCATCGCAATCGGGTTTGTCCAGCCGGTCGAGATACTGGCGTGTGTACGCGGAAAAACTTTCGATGTAACAGCGTTGGCCTTCCGCGTAGAGCGTGTCCAAGGCCAACGACGTTTTTCCACTGCCCGACAGCCCGCACAGCACCGTCAATTGGTTGCGGGGGATGTCGACGTCAAACCCTTGCAAGTTGTGGACTCGGCAGCCTCGGACGCGAATGGGCTCAAGCCGGGGCGACTCTTGGATCGTTTTCGAGCGTCGCTTCCTGGGTTTCGCCGTCGAGCCGCTTTGTCTGCCGGACGGTTTTGTGGGCGACGACGTCATGCAATCGATTCGTTGACTAAGCTAAGGACTCTTCCGTTCCGTCACTGTCTCACGACCAAGCTTGACCGTCCATGACCCCCACACGTTTCGCCCATTATCAAACGCTGGCACCCGTGGTTCTCTGTTTTCTTGCAGCGCTCGCCTCCGCGCCCACCATGGCGGCGGATGAGCCGGGCGCCGAACCAGAGCAGGCGACCGAAGTCGACGTGAAAGCCGAAAAACCGCCGGAAGCGAAATCCGGGGTTGGGGATGCTGAGGTGCCAGCCGAAGAGAAGGAATCAGCCAAGGAAGAGGCATCGACCGCGGTCGAGTCCGATGACGTCGTCACACCGGATCCTGAGTGGGCTGCCAAAGGGGCATTTACGGAGCCGCCTGTGAAGGGTCCCTACGCGAAAGACTTTGTCATGATGGGTGAGTTCACAGGGTCCCGTCAGGCGACCGATGGAACCATGCAGCCGATTGGCTTGCAGCTACGCGTCATTGGGGAGAACCAGTTCGAAGCACGGACCCATCTCGGCGGCTTGCCCGGTGCCGAAACCTATGATTCCGAAACGAGGGTGCTGTCGGGGCGCCGCTCCGACGCAACACTCGTGTTGTCGGGCGATTCGGTCGCGTATTTTGTCACTGCGGATCGTTGCACGATTGTCGATGCCCAGGCCCAACTCGTGGGCGAGTTGAAACGTGTACAACGCGTCAGTCCGACTCTTGGAGCGACGCCACCAGAAGGTGCTATCGTTGTTTTTGACGGCACGGGGACCGACGAGTTTGTGTTTGGCAACATGACGTCAGATGGCTTGCTGGAGCAAGGCGCGAGCATCAAGGCCCTGGTCCAGGATTTCGATTTGCATCTGGAGTTTCGTCTTCCGTTCATGCCAGCGGCGGAGGGACAGAAACGCGGCAACAGTGGACTCTACCTGCATGGTCGCTATGAGTGTCAGGTGCTCGACTCGTTTGGAGGGCCGAAGGTCTTCAATGGCTTGGGTTCCCTCTATCGCATGCGCGAGCCCGATCTGAACATGGCGTTCCCCCCGTTGTCTTGGCAAACGTATGACGTTCGTTTCACAGCGGCCCGATTCAATGCGGACGGCAGCAAGCGACGCAACGCGCGTCTGACGTCCTGGGTCAATGGCCAGACGGTTCAAGATGACGTCGAGGTCAAATCGAAGACGGGAGCCGGCAAAGAGGAAGAAGCGATCCCGCTGCCCATCTTGCTACAGGACCACAACGATCCGGTGCGATATCGCAACATCTGGCTCGTTGATCGGGGCATCTTGCCGGGTGTTGAGTTTCCCATCATGGCGAGCGAGTGATCGAGGCAGAGTGCACGCGTTTTCAAGATCGTTTGTGATCGTGCGGCTCGCGTGAAACAAGCCGCAGGCTGCGTTCGCATCGGCACAAATTGAATTGAAACGGTGCATCAGCGGTGTCGATCTCGCCGATAGACGCCGTATGAGTCTGTCGAATGCCGTTGAGTTTCGCTGCGAGTCGAGATCCGGATCCACGTCGCCGTCGCAGATGGTGGTGACGGTTCACGGGATGCTGGCGTCACGCCGCAGTATGGGGGCCATCTCGCGCGCCATGCAACGGCAAGGTTTCACGACGCTTGATTGGCATTATCCAAGCCTGCGGGGTTCCATTGAGGCTCACGCGGAACGGCTGGCCGAGCAGATCGAATCGCTCGCATCCGTTTCCGGCCTGAGCCGACTCCACTTCGTGACGCACAGCATGGGCGGGATCATCGCTCGCGCCGCGATTCACATGACGCGATTGGAGGCACGGTTTCCCATGCTGTGTGGTTCGCTGGTCATGCTCGCGCCCCCAAACGCGGGTTCGCGACTGGCCCATTTGCCGCTCGGGCCGTTTTCGTCGCTGTTCCCGCAAATGCGGGAACTGAGTGAGGACGGGGACAGTTTTGTCAATCGTTTGCCACAACCTCGGCAAATGGCCGTTGGTGTGATCGCAGCAGCGCGTGATTTTGTCGTGCGATCGGAGGCCACTCACCTGACGTGCCAGCGTGACCACGCGACCATTGAAACCACGCATCAGGCGTTGGTCCGTGATCAGCGTGCCATCAAGCTGGTGACGCGTTTTCTACAGAATCGCCGTTTCGACGCCACGCTGCCCTGTCGCTTGGTCGGCTAGAGCTTGCTTGGGTTTCCTCGCACGTTTCGAGAGGCGAGATGCCGGCGCAAGGCGGCAGCGTCAAGGACGTTTTGTGTATGATCGGGGGCCTTCCAGTCCTGCTGCTCGAAGCCCCCCGTATCCGATCACCCGCCTCACATGAAACGTTTTAACCTGTCCCGCGAAGGCAACGCGATTCCGAGTCACCTCTTTCGTCGAAGTCCACATGGGACCGCTGCCGGCTTGTTGGTTCTCGCGAGCCTGCTTCCATGTTGGGCGGCCCTTGTCTTCGCTCTGGAAGCGGAGGCGAGTCGCCCGAATGTGCTTGTGATCCTCACCGACGATCAGGGCTGGGGGGATATCAGTCTGCATGGAAACCCCAACATCGAGACCCCGAACATCGATTCTCTGGCTCGCGATGGTGCGCAGCTGAAGAACTTTTATGTGTGTGCTGTCTGTTCGCCAACGCGTGCCGAGTTCCTGACAGGGCGTTATCACGCGCGGATGGGCGTCTTCAGTACCTCACGTGGCGGCGAACGATTCAATCTAGGTGAACGCACGATTGGGGAGTCCTTTCGCGATGGCGGCTATCGCACGGCCGCATTCGGAAAGTGGCACAGCGGTATGCAGGCACCCTATCATCCGAATTCACGTGGCTTTGATGAGTTCTATGGCTTTTGCAGCGGTCACTGGGGCAATTACTTCGATCCGATGTTGGAACACAATGGCCAAATCGTTGATGGCAAAGGCTTCATCATCGATGACTTGACCGATCGAACCATTGATTTCATGGGACGCGGCGACGACGAACCTTTCTTTATCTATCTGCCTTACAACACACCGCACTCACCCATGAACATTCCCGATGCGGATTGGGAGCCGTTCGCGAGCAAACCAATTGTGCCTGATCCCGCGCCGGAAAATGCCAAACGCCAGAAAGACGCCCACACACGATCCGCGCTGGCGCTGGTCAAGAACATCGACAACAACATCGGACGCATCCTCCAAGCACTCGACGAACAGGGCAAAACCGACAACACGATCATCGTCTTCTTTTGTGACAACGGTCCCAATGGAAATCGGTTCAACGGCGGGCTTCGTGGGCGGAAAGGGTCCACGCACGAAGGCGGCCTGCGTTCGCCCTGTTTGATTCGTTATCCCGACGGCATCGAGGCTGGAACGGAAGTCGAGGCCATCTCAGGCGCAATCGATCTGCTTCCAACGCTGACATCGCTCGCCAGGATTCCGGTTGGGGAAACCGCTGGTCCACTGGACGGTGTTTCCATGGCGGACCACCTCACCGATGCCGACGCACGATCCGAGCCGCCCGGGGAACGTCATTTGATGAGCGTTTGGAACGGACGTGCCAGCCTGCGAAGTCAGGGTTATCGCTATCACAGCTCAGGGCAACTCTTTGAGATCACAAACGACTTTGGCGAGAACACGGACATCGCAGGCCACGATTCACAGACGAAGCAAGAGCTCGACACCGCGCTACGTGCTTGGCTGTCAGAGGTAGCGGTCAAGACATCCAAAGAAGACGACGCGCGACCGTTTCCACTCGGGCATCCGTCGATGCGATGGACGCAGCTCCCGTCGCGCGACTGTGAACTGCAGGGAGGCGTTCAGCGAAGTAATCGCTTTCCCAATTGCACCTATGTGATGAACTGGTTGCAATCGAGCGACAAAATCACCTGGAATGTGGAAGTGGCCGAACCCGGTACGTTTGCCGTGTCTCTGTACTACGGCGCGGCGCCCGATGCACTCGGCACGCGGATCCACCTTCGTGGCATCGCCGATGGAGGCACGGTGACTGACCAGACGGTCACGGAAATGCGAACCGCAAGTGAACCCGGCTTTCTCTTTGTTGAAAAGGACCGCGACAAACGAGGTGAGGGCTATGTCAAGAAATGGGAATCCATGTCGCTTGGGCACCTCACTTTGCCCGAGGGGCAGGCGTCGATTGAATTGTCGGCGTCTGAGATTCGAGGCGAACATGGCGTGGAGATGCGTCTGTTGATGTTTGAGCGGACTGAAAACGAGGAAACCGCTGGTGACAGATAAGGCGACGGCAAAAGAACCCAAGCGAGTCACGACCAGGACGCTCGCCGGCATGCGGCGGCGCGGCGAAGCGATCACGATGTTGACCGCATATGACTTTCCGACCGCTCAGATCCTGGATCGGACGGGTATCGATGTGCTGTTGGTGGGTGATTCCCTTGGGATGGTGGTGCAAGGACACAAAACGACCTTGTCGGTGACCATGGATCAGATGATCTACCACGCGGAAATGGTCGGCAGGGCTGCCCAGCGCGCTTTGGTGGTGGTGGATTTGCCATTCCCCGAGGGTCAACTTGAAATCGAGCGAAGCCTTCGGTGTGGTGCGCGCGTTTTGCAGGAAACCCAGTGCCACGCCGTCAAGCTGGAGGGCGGCGCGGAGGCAGCGGGACGGATTGAGGCATTGGTCACCGCCGGTATTCCGGTCATGGCGCATGTGGGTCTGCGACCGCAAAACTTCCACGTGACCGGTGGCTATCGTGTGGTACGCGACCAGGAACGCTGCGTGGCCGATGCGGTGGCCGCCCAAAACGCAGGTGCCTTTGCAGTCTTGATTGAGTGTGTGCCATCCGACGTGGCTGCCGCCGTCACCGATGCGGTCGAAGTGCCCACCATCGGCATCGGCGCTGGACGTTCGGTGTCCGGGCAGGTCTTGGTGACGACCGATATTCTGGGGATGACATCGGGTTACACGCCCAAATTCACGCGGCGGTTCGCCAACTTGGGTGAACAGATCGCCGACGCGGCGAACCGGTATCGCGCGGCCATCCACGAGGGTGATTTCCCGAGCGATGGCGAGTCGTTTTGAAATCGACCGTTTCGTTGGAAATGCCGTTGTGGTTTCGGAGGAACCCGTTCGAAGCGTTCGGGGGCCATTTCCTCCTTGCTGCCATCTAGCGGGGGTGAAAGCTGTTTCGGCCCATTTGCTCCGCGATCGACATTGACCCCACGAAACACGGAAATATGATCGCGCCCGTGAACAACACTCACGCAGCCAAGGGGTTCATGAGGATCCTGGGGCAGCGGTCAAGCCGAGCCTGCTAGCGTTCTCCCAAACGCCCATCGGTGTCCTCCGACCGCCATCTCATGTGTGACGCGAAGGATCGCTCGGTTCTTTTCCATGGGTGTGTTGTTCGACAAAGCTTGGGCGCAGTCGCGATCTGGGCATCATTCGTTGTTAGCGATGAGATTCTTTCCCAACGGTTGGGTCAGACGCTCCGTCGCGACCTAAGCTTCACGCATCCATGCTCAACTTCTTTGCCAATCGAACCGGGACCATCAAGAACGACTGCCTGTCGGGTTTGACCGTCGCGTTAGCACTTGTCCCCGAAGCCATCGCGTTTGCGTTCGTGGCTGGCGTTTCTCCGCTCATCGGACTCTACTCGGCTTTCTTCATCGGTCTGCTCACGGCCCTTTTCGGCGGGCGTCCTGGAATGATCTCGGGCGCGACCGGAGCCATGGCGGTGGTCGTTGTTGCCTTGGTGGCGACTCACGGCATTGAGTACCTT
Source organism: Planctomycetota bacterium (assembly GCA_039189905.1). GTDB lineage: Bacteria > Planctomycetota > Planctomycetia > Pirellulales > Pirellulaceae > Rhodopirellula. The sequence goes on along the minus strand of JBCCYK010000228.1, from coordinate 3,015 downwards.
TTCCCGACCGTGATCCTGTGCGGGCTGCTTCAAGTCGCCATTGGGATCGGTCGTCTCGGAAAGCTGATTCGCATGGTCCCACACTCGGTCATGCTTGGCTTCGTGAACGGCCTGGCCATTGTGATCGGAATGGCTCAGCTGAGTTCTTTCAAGACTCTCGCCTCGGACGGCTCACTGGAGTACCTGTCCGGCACACGCCTCTATCTCATGTTGGGGTTGGTCGGGCTGACGATGGCCATCATCTATCTGCTGCCCAAGTTGACCCGCGCCGTCCCCGCGTCGCTGGTTGCGATCCTGGCGGTCACGCTGATCACGTTCGGCATCAACCAGTCGAGCCTTGGGACAGACGGCGGGCGTCCGCTGGCAACGGTGGGCGACATGCTTCGTGACACCACGGTTGCCAAGCAGGTTCTGGCGGCCCGCGATGTGGATTCCCATCGTGGCCCTTCGAATGTGACCTTGGTTTCTGGCTCGGCTAGCGATGCGAACCATACGAGTGGCCCTTCCGGTAGCGTGGAGGACATCCTCGCCAACAAAGACCAACTCGATGTGAGCATCAGCGGAGGATTGCCGCGTCCCTTTTTCATGGAGTACGTCGCCGCTCCCATCAATCTGGACACGCTGAAGATCATCTTCCCGTTCGCCATCGTTCTATGCGGCGTGGGGCTGATCGAATCCTTGATGACGTTGACGCTGATCGACGAGATCACCGAGACCCGTGGCCGGGGCAATCGCGAATGCATCGGACAGGGTCTGGCCAACATCATCTGCGGCTTCTTCGGCGGCATGGGAGGCTGTGCCATGATTGGTCAATCACTCATCAACGTGAACTCCGGTGGACGTGGGCGATTGTCGGGGATCGTGGCGGCCGTTTGCTTGCTTCTATTCGTGTTGTTCCTGGCTCCCTTGATCGAGCAGATCTCGATGGCGGCCTTGGTCGGTGTCATGTTCATGGTGGTGATCGGAACCTTCGAATGGGCCTCGCTGAAATCGTTTGGACGGATGCCCACTGCGGATGTGATGGTCATGATTTTGGTGGCGGGTTACACGGTCCTGATGCACGACCTAGCAAGCGCCGTCATCTTGGGCGTCGCGGTATCCGCTCTGGTGTTCGCTTGGAACCATGCCACGCACATCTTCGCGGACGAGAAACACAACGAATTTGGTAGCAAGATCTATCAACTTCATGGACCGCTCTTCTTTGCATCGGTCAGCCGCTTCAAGCAACTGTTCGACGTGAAGAACGACCCCGACGATGTCGTGATCGACTTCTACTACACGCGGGTTTACGACCAATCCGGTTTGGAAGCCATCAACGTGCTGGCCGAAAAATATGAAGCGGCCGGAAAACGCTTGCACCTGACGCATTTGAGCGAAGAGTGTCGCAGCCTCTTGGATCGCGCGGGCGACTTGGTGGAAATCAATGTGTCCGAAGACCCGCAGTATCACGTGGCCACGGATCGTCTTGCTTGAGTACCTTCGAAGGGGTGGTTTGGTCGTGGTGTTCGGCCTGGGCGTTACTTGGTCGTAGAAGAACGGGTGCCACCCTTATCGCTCGCCCTCGATCGCCTGCATGCCTTCCAGCAGGGCGAGATGTTCATCGTGGCAGCATGCACACTGCTCGAGATGGCGTTGAATCGCCTGCAAAGCTTCGGGAATCTCATTCCCCAGCAGCTCATGCTCCACGAATTCGGCCAGGTGTTCCAGGCAGCCGTCGCAGTCGATCTCATCCGGCTTGGAACGCGACACATGGTCGAGCAAAGCCTTCGTTTCGTCTCGGGTTAATTTCATTGGAGCGATGTCCCTACGCAAAAGCGGCTGCCATCTCATCGGCCGAGATCCCAGCGGACTCCAGCCCGGCACGGAGCTTTTGGCGCGCGTCGTGCACCAATTTATACACCGAGTTCCGGTTGCTGCCCGATTTTTGCGCAATCACCTCGACGGGTAGCCCCGCAAGGGAAGCGCGAATGGCAAAACGCTGCTTCTCGCTCAGGGTTTCGTCAATCAGACGCTGGAGTTTGCTGACCATGTGATTTCGATCCAACTCCGTCGATACCGTGACATCGTCGACCGATGCGACTTCAAAGGAAGCACCATCGGTCGCAAGAGCATCGATCGAAACGTCTTGATAGTGTTTTCGTCTCATCATGCTGATTCCAAGTCGCGTGGCAACGGTCATCGCCCAGGTGGTGAAGCGGCTGCGGCCACCGAACTGATCGAGGGAGTCCATGATCTTCAACAACGCGTTTTGCACCACGTCCTCAGGGGAATGGCCGCCGCCGTAACGGGACGCCATCGATTTGGACAGGCCGCGAAGGAGAAGTTCACGGAGTTCTTCGAGAGCCGCGTCTCGGGTATTGGGATCACCCTTGAGCCGGACGATCCAAGGATCGTCCGCGACTCCAGCCGCTTCGTTCGTTGGTGCAGTGTCGCTCACCCTACTGGTCACTCTCTCAATTGCGAGACGAACGTTTTCCGCTTCCAGGACCCACACGGGATGGGTGACGTTCTGCAGTCGAACGAAACGTGACTTTGGGGCGAAGCAAATCTGCTTCCAAAGCAAAGACGTTCTGAGTGCGAGCGATCTTACTGCGGAATCCTGAAAATCATCTGGATCTCGGGTGGCCTTGTCGAACCAAGCTCAAGGCGACCGTTTCCGAACGCATTCAAATGTGCGTTGAGGTTAGGGCTCCGCCACGCCGCCGGGAAGTGGCTGGCGATACCTCTCCCAATCATTTGTCGCTTTGTGTCGTGGTGACTCGGGCCGCATGCGGTCAGGTTCGGCGCGCGGGGTCAGGAGCCGCAGAAACACCTCCTGAATTTGGAGACTTCTCGCTGATCGCCAACAAATTCACCCGCCCACGCGCAGCGAAGGGAGGGTCGAAAGCGAGCTTTCAGCGAGATTTCGGGGAGGGTACGGGTTTGATGTCTTGTGAACGCGATTGTCTTCTTGCGACTTGCCCTCCCCGGCCACGCTGACGCGGGCCGACCCTCCCAATCGCTTCGCTGGGAGGG
>JBCCYK010000227.1:0-10889 GCA_039189905.1 Planctomycetota bacterium | reverse complement strand
CCCCGGCACCGATCAAGAAAAGGGTGCCGCAGAGAGCCAAAACACCCGCGACCTTCCCTAACAAGTCCAGCGTGCGATGCTCGGCGTAGCCCTCCGGGCAAACAAGACAGCGCAACCAAATGTAAAGGTTGGCGATGGGAACTGCGGCTAAGAGAGCAAGCCAACCGCTCGAACCCTGGTTGATCAGCCGGAACGCAGTGGCAGCGATGTTGACCGCGACCAGGAACAAGACCATGCCTATCAGGACCGGAGTGCCCCAAGTGCCATCGTTGACCAAGTAAAGGAATACGAGAGACAAGAACACACCGATGACGCTCAAAAAATAGAACCCACGTCCGATTCCCGGGTAGCCTGGCATGTTGGCCGCGTACGGATCCACCGGCAGCTCGTCCGTGGATTCACTGGGGGAGTACGGACTGCGAAACAGGTCTTCGTTTGACATCACGCTGAGCCGAACGTTTGAGGCGAGGAGCGTTTTCTTCTAGAACCAATGAGACCCTTCGTCTTCCGGATCCTCATCGGCGTCCAAGATCGCCAATTCGGTCCGTGAAAACAGTTTCGGTAAGAGGGATCGTACCGGGACCAGCAAGGCGATGAAGACGGGGAAGAGGATCTGAAGCCATTGAATGGGGATCACGTTGATCACGCACAAGACCATCAAGCAAATCAACTGCACGAGTGTGTAGAGATGAATCCGGCTGATTGGAAGCCGACGAATCGCATGCGTTGCTGGGTACAGACTGGAATCCATCACGAATAGACCAAGCCGCTCCATGAATTGGACCCCTGCAAGCGATGACACACCCATGAAGAGAAAGATGCCATACAGAGTGGCTTTTGGAATGTAGTTGAGCCATTCCAAGAACAACAAGGAAACGGCGATCAAGGCATGAATCAACAATCCGGTCATTCGGTTGCGAATCACGCGCAGGACTCGGATGTGCGACCGTCCGTCTCGCCCCACGCTCTCTTCGTGGTCAGCGAGCGCACGCACGTGTGAAAGGGAACGAACCGTTGCCGCTGCCAGCCAGGGCAGTCCAAAATAAGAGCAGCCCGCCACCATCCCCCCCACGACGACAAGATCGAGGTGATAAGAGTCTTGATCCTGCATCTTGTTTTCAGGGCTGTTGATCAGTCGTGCCGTGATGTTCTGCGTCAGAAAGATGAGCACGGCGGCCAAAGCGGCCGGAACGATCGCAGCCCAACGAATCCAGAGGGGAACCGAAGTCAAATCAATTCGCCAGGCCGATATCGTTGCCCACGAAAGGCTTGCATCCACCCGAAGTGTTTCGACCGGAACCTTCGTGTTGAGAAACCAAGCAAGCAAGGCCATCGCAACGAGGGCAATCGAGGGACCAAAATCTGCCAAAAACTCTCGCATCCACGGCAACAGGAAGTGGCTGCGTCGAAACTGGGCGAGCGTGGAAGCGATGTAGAACGTTCCGATGGCGAGAATCAAAGACAAGAATGCCGCATCGTGGGATCCACCTTCGACCGAGAAGCTATCGCGGAACATCGCGATCAGAGCGCGGCCGGCTTCGTAGATGAAGATCAGCGACATCAATACCGAGAAGATCTCGTCTGTAAAACGCGTGAACAGACGCATGAGATTGCTGGCGTTGGTGATCCCCATCAGCACCAGCAACCCACCCGTCCACAAGCCGACCCACGCGTAGACGCCCAAGAACTGCGCTGACAGGTCCTGAGACTCACAGACGCGATAGAGGATCATCGTGAAGATCAAGAGCGGTCCGATACCGCCCAGAATCACAAGCGGTTGCCCAGCCGTCAGTGCATAGAGGACCCCGCATGCCGCCGAGGCCACGAGCATTTTTTCGACTCCGATCTGTCCTCCGGTTGCGTCGCCCATGATGCCACCGAAAGTGATGGCGGGCGCCAGGCAGGCAAAAAACAGGAAGAGGATCGATGCCAAACACTTGGGTTGGAAGCCCGCAGCAAGGTCACGGAAGAAGTGAGGGTAGTGGCGGCGAATGTCCTTCCAAAGACCTGCGAAGGGAACACGTGGCTGTTCGGGTTTTGGAGACAGATGGGCGTCTTTCAACTTGCGAAGCTGAAATCGGTCGACGTGGTGATCGATGGCTCGACACAGCTCGTCTTTGTTGGCCGCATCGGAAGCTTCCACACGGAACTCATCATCCGACGCCAATCGTGCGATCGCTGCGAGCGCGTCGATGTGTTCGGCGGCACGACCTGTTGGCCCCAGCAAGATGAACAGCAAACGCACCGGCACCCCATCGGGCGCATTGAGGTTTCTTGCCCGTCGCAACCGAACCAACAATGTGATCGGTTCTTCAATGGCGTCGTCGTAGAAGTGCGGCACTGCGACGGAACGTCCGATCGCCGTCGGCGTCGCTGCCTCACGTTCCAGGAGCCCGTCAACAACCAGCGAGACCTGGCCTTCCGTAATGCGACCGGTTTCGTGAAGGAAGTCAACGGCGCGACGCACCACCTCCGGCATCGTGCGCCCGCCGAGATTGAGAAGAACGCAGCCTTCGGAGATCGCTTGACGAAGACTAATCACGGCTCATCACGTTGCGCTGCTATGACTGGTGTTGGTGTCAAAGTTCCAGCTCATCCAAATCGTCAACCCACTGATCCAGCTGATCGTGTTGGTCCGACTTCCGTATCGAAGGTGGTTTCGCTTGCGACGTGCTCTTGTTTGCAGTTGTGGAGGCAGCGACGGTTCCCGGAAAGGATGCGGCTGGACTCATTCTGCTGGCACCTTGCATGGGCAATGCGATCCCGAAAGTCTGTGTCTTCTGACTGACCAGCAGCCCAGCCAGCTGCGCTTGCAACGACCCGACTGCCTGCAGACGCATATCGAAATGAAACACGCCGACGCTGTCCGCTTGAGGTTGCCAAATTCCCGCAAGTCTGTCGGCCGCGTGCGAGCGACGAACGTAGCGTCTTGCGTGCAAACCCGACGCTGCGCCTTCGTTCAGTGACGCGATCATGGTCTCAGCTTCACACCACGCAACGGTGGCGATGGTTCCGGGAAGTCCTTCGAGCGCGAGGCGTTCCGTCTCCGGGCTCGTCGGCCCCGGCATTTGTTCGATCAAAACCAAGTCGAGTCCAGGGCGCCCAAGTGAATTCGCGATGACATCATCGTAAGCGTCGCGCATCTCGACCGCGGCGGGTCGGATCAAAAGAACAGTCAATCGAGCTGGCATGTCAGATGCTCGGAAGGAAGGTTGGTTGACATTGTGGGATCCCTCGCGATCGCGTCATACATCACCGACCATTGATCGCGCGCATTGGAGACACTCTGCCAGTCCCATCGGGTAATCCATTTGTGCCGAGCCGACGCGTTCCAGACCGTCCCTTGTTGCAATAGGCAGTTGGCCACTTCTTGCAAGACGCTTGGGTTCACCTCGGTTCGATGTTGGCAGATCAATCCGGCAAGCCGACGATGTGCGGTGGCAATCAACGGACTCCCAGCATAGCGACACCGCTGTCGAATCGCGTACCAGCCGACGGGAGATAACTGCTCCGCACCGTCGATCATGACGACAAGCTGGAATGATAGTCGCTGTGACGGAAGATCCCTGTGAACGCGATACGATTGCGTCAGATCTTTCCAAAGTCCGGCTTGTTGGCGCCATCGATGCTTTGTGTTCCCACCGGTCAATCGGAAATGAAGGACCACCGCGCCTCGCTGTTCGTAGTGCTCATGAAGGTTATGTAGCAGGGTCGATTTTCCCGTGCCATGAGGGCCCAGGATGGAACCGCCGCCGCGATCCCTCAGTCGGTTCGCAAGTTCTCGCAGACAGTCACGGTCTGGACGATCGACCCCAAAGCGGTACGCCAAGGCACCGGGGCGAACGTAACGCGTGGCGAAAGGGTTGGTCGCCAACGTCAACGAGGCAGCTCCGGGGCAATCAATCCAGCGTTTCCCGCGGCGAGGGCGCGTTCGTAAACATCCAAAACACCTGACTGCAACTCGTCGCCCGGTGGCAATGGGAACTGGCCAAGACCGCGGCCTTGCATGTTGACGTCTTCGATAGGGTGGGGGCTGGTGCCGGTTCGATCGATCGCAATCGACTGCCAACGCATCTCGTGCACGAGGACCTGATAGCGAACAGGAGCAGGAACCGTGGTCGTCACCTCTTGTTCGATCGGGGCGCCGGCGGCGTCCCAGGTTTGATAGACCTGCACACGCGTCGAAGAAGGATCGCGCTGGAGGGTCACGTTGTGGGCTTGGCCGGCGCGGATGTCAAATCGCTGCGTTTTCGTTGGCTCCAGCAAATCGGATACCTGAACCCGCAGAGTCTCACGGTGCCGATTCCGCATCGCAAGTGTCGCAGGCTTCAAAGGCTTACCCGGAACGACACGGGTATCGATTAGCATGGATCGAGGCCGCGTGCTCAGTGGAGAGCTTGCCAGGGGGCTGAGAGGAGTCATTGCCGCGGTGGTCGGGAAAGCGAAGGTCACGCCTGTGGACCAACCTGGCACGACTGCGACGGGAGGCGCAAAAACAGGTCCATAGCCGTACGCATAAGTTGGCCCCAAGCCGTAAACGGGCGCGAGCCATTGATGAAGGTAGGGCGTGAACACAGCCCCGGTGCCGACCGGCTGCGCGGTCACCGAGGCGCGCACGAATCGAGGGATGGCAGCGTCGAAGTCAGCGCGCTCGATGGGACCGACACCCGAGCGAGGAAAACGAATCGCGCGGTTGAGTTCCAGGTTGAAGAATCCCAGATAGCTGCCACCCGATCGATCGTACCGCGGGGCTCGGCGATAGAACCAGCGGTCGCCGTTGGTCTCATAAACGGAAAGCCCACGCGCATTCACATCGACAAAGCCGCTGACATTGCCAAAGGCGTCCACCAATTCCAAGTCCGCCGCGGATGTGGGATTGGTCCAACCCGCGCATCCAAACAACAGGGCCAGCCCCCAAGCAAGGACGACCATCCCGAGCATTGTCTGGCGATCCGTGTGAATCCTCATCGATTCCCCCTTCTTTCCCGCGAAAAAGCGACCCAGTGCTTTGTTCCCGTTGTACATGAGGGTTCCCAAAATCAGCCGATGGGCTGGCTGGTTTTTGGTTCCTGACCCAACCGATCGTTAGCGATTGACCGAGCCTCCGTGGCTGGAGTGTAGCCTTTAGGCGATAACGGTCGCCCTCATTGTATCGCATGGAGGGTTTCAGTCACGCCAGTCTCTCACATCCGCCCACCCCATGCCGGCCGTTTCGGCCGCCTGAAACCCGAGCGGGGAATCTTCGAAAACGAAACACGCCTCTGGCGGGACACCCAGTTGCCGGGCTGCCTCCAAGAACACGTCGGGGTGCGGTTTGTGCCGCTCCGTATCCTCCGACGTCACGACGACGGGAAAAAGGGATTCCAACCCAAGGTGCTGCAACTGACGCCGGACACCTGGGCGGTCACCGCCGCTGGCAACGGCCATCGGGACGATCCCTTCGCAGGCACGCGCCAGAGAACACACTTGGTCCATCGGTCGCAGTTCAGGGAGCAGTTCCTGGAACGCGTCTTCCTTCTCGCGACCTGCCGTCACCGGGTCGACGGCCACCCCCTGCTCACGTGAGAGCAGCAGGATGATTTGATCCGTTGGCATGCCGCCAAGCGAATAGAACTTCTCTTCCGGAAAGTCGATTCCATACGATGCCATGGTTTGACGCCAGGCACGGTAGTGCAACGGCATGGAATCGCTGAGGGTGCCATCACAGTCAAAGATCAGACCGGCAAAACGTGCGTATTCCTCGAAACCCGTCATGCGGCTTCGTTGAACAATCGCCCGCCTTCGTCACGTCGTGGCGGACGACGGTTCGATTCGCTGGGGGGCTGATAAGTCGTCGTGAAGTCCAAGGCCCCAAGTCGTTGCAGCAACTCCGGCTGCAATTGCGCCAGGTGGTGCTGGCAAACGAACAACGCGACGGCACGATGGTGCGCGTCCTGGATCGCTTGCGCCACCTCCCCGCAGCGTTTAGCAAGCCGAGCGTCTTCAATGCGCCGTGTCTGGAGCAACTTCTCCGAGAGGCTGAATCCTCTTTGGGGCGCGTCCGCGTCGCGCAAGAGCTTCTCACGTTGCTTGATCGACTCCTCCAAGGTCTCGATGGCGGCGGCTAGTTCCGCGGTGGAGCGGTTGACTTCCTCGGTATTCATGCTGGTCGTGCCAACACGCGTTTCGTCGAGGATCTCATTGATGGCGACTGCCGTGCCAGCCAACTCCTCGACGTACTGGGCCACGCGTTGGGACCACGCCGGGTTTGCCGACGAGGGGGTATCCGATGGATTGGACATGAATTAGCGCCGTTGGAGTTGAAAGAGTTCGAACATGGGATCGACAAGGGAATCCGCCGAAGCATCGGTGATGGATTGCACCATGTGCTGATCGAGCTGCTGTTGAAAAACTTCCTCGGTGCGTCCACCGTGAAAGTAAGCGGGTTTGCCCACGCTTTCTCGCATCGTCGACAGCATGCTGCCGAAGAGCGTTTGGCCCACAAAGTCCGTGAATGCGTCGTGCAAAGGGTCCGTGGTGGCCTCAGGCTTGGTCGCGTCGGCACTGGTGGCTGCCAGGCTCTCAAGCTGTGATTCGATCGCTTCCGCCTGGTTCGGCGATGTCGCCGGCGGAACCGCGGGGAACATGGAAGACGGGTTGATGCTGTTCATAGATGCCTCCTAGCGAAAAATGACTTCGCCATACAAGTCTCCTTTCGCCTTCAAGGTGCGGATAATGGCGATCAGGTCTTCCGTTGGCACGTCCAAAGCCCCCAATGCGTCAGCAAGGCTCTTCAGTTTGGCATTCTCGGGACCGGTTTCACCCACCTCGACAAAGCCGCCCTGGCCACCTGTTTCGATGCGAAGGTTGTTGTGAGTCACTAAAACCGGCGCAATCTCGACGTCTTCCCCGATCACCACCACGCCATCGGCTTCGTTGATCACGACACGGTTGCTGTGCGAGGAAAGTGGCACGGGCGTGTCCAGCAGCGGGGCAATGAACTTGATCGGGTTGCTTTGGTAAAGCGCCGGCAAACGAACAACGACATGAACCTGGTCAATCGCCCGGGCCATGTCGCCATTGGCGTAGGTATCGACCACGTTGCCCGTCAAGCGTGACGGGGGTGAGATGCCGTTTGAGAGAAGCGGGGACGAATTGATTTCCTCTTCGATGCGCTGTGCGGTGTCGAACTCTGCGAAGTCACGATCGATGATCAGCGTGATTTGGCCGTCTGCAACATATGATGCACGCACCGTGGTCTCCATCTTCATGCCCCCCCCAACACGAGCAGATGTGGTCGATGAACCGGGTGAAATTGAGAGTGGACCACTCGCCAGCGCATACACGGTTGGATTGTCCGAACGTGGGCCCAGCATGGGTGTGTTCATGAGGTAACCGCCCTCCAAGCTCTTGGCGCTGATCGCATTGACGGTCACATCCAGAATGTCACCCTGCTGAGCACCGACCTCTGGCAAACGTCCCGTGACGAACACCAAGGCAACGTTCTTTGCGTCCGCGACGTCCTCCAAGTTCAACGTCCCAGTGGCGTTGAGCGACATCGGCCCCCCCATCAATTGCATCATGCGCGAGAGGGCACGTGATGTGGGGGCGGCATCTCCATCCCCGGTGCCTTTGAGTCCGACCACCAATCCCAAACCCTGCACCGTGTTGATTTCTTGGCCCTTCACACGCACCAGGTCGCGGAGGCGCATGCCGCCAGCCCCCGCGTGATCCATCTCAATGAGAACCGAAACCACGACCAACGCGAACGAAGTGAGATACCACGAAGGACGGGGTGCAGCGAGGGACATACGGGGCTTCCTTGCAAATCACCAACGATCGTTGTGAATGATGAAAGTTGGTTACAGCAAAACGAGACGGGCTGTGCCAAGCTCAAAATGGTTTGAAGCGGTCTAGCAGGCGTTGGAACCAACCTCGCTTGTATCCGTCACGAAGCGCTCCTCGGTCTTGTTTGCTGATTTCAAGATCCAGGAGGTCACGGCTGAGAACGACATTGTCGGGGGCAACATCATCGGCCCGACAAATCCCGGTGAGGGAGGTCTCCCACAGGTTGTCGTTGATGCGAAATGACTTCCGAGCCTCCAACACCAGGCTGCCATTGGGACGGATATCCACAATCTCCGCGGCGATGTTGAATGACATCGATTCGCGAGATTCGACCGTCGCTTCCGCAATCGCGTTGTTGGTGCTTTGGGCGGAAATCGAAGGGTCACCCTGCTCCTGAGGATCCGGGACGAGGCCATCCTTGGTGATCTTGATCCACTCATCCAGTGTCGCCTGAAACAAAGAGAGCCGACGCTTCTCGGATTCGCCTTCTGCCGTGACGCGCGCGATCTCATCCACACGAATGGTGATGATGTCGTGCATCTTGAAAGCACGAAGTGGGGGTGCCGGCTCAAAGGTCCAACTGACCGCCTGCAGATCCATGGATGGATCCGAGACCAGGGTCTGTTGGCCTGGACGGGGACTCATCGCCTGCGCCCGCACCGCGGCGGGTGGTCCCCCAGGTTGGGCTCCCGCCCTGGGACCCGCGTGAAGCAAGGAAGTCTGTTGGGCGGTTGCAACGGGGTTGTCGTTCAACAACAGGATCGCAATTGTGATCACCGTTCCAACGACAGCATGAGGTTGTGAGATGCACATGGGGCTACCGAAGGGTGCGCTGTGGTTGGGTGATGATTTCCACTAGCCCGTGGCCGATGGCACGTGCCATCAGCCGACGCCGAGGTTGGATGGTTTCCACTTCCATCAGATCGCCTTCAGCGGCGTCGCCCAACGCCTTTGCCGCCGTCGTGACACGGAAACCTCCGCCGGTCACCTGTATTTCAACCAGATCCCCTCGCTGGATGATCTGAGGCGTTTGGAAATCACTGGCGCTGACGCGGACGCCCGCGCGCAGCGCAATGCGTGACTCGAGGCCAATGACCGATTCTAAGTCGGTAAACGCTTCCAGTTCCGAACGCGGGTCCACCGGGATCCAGGTGAGGTCATCTCGGGAGATTCGCTTGCCGCGAGGTAGATTCCGTGCGGCAGCGAGCGTCCCAACCCGGCTGCGAAGACGAAGCTGCACAATCCCTTCGCAGACCGCAATGGGGCTACGGCCGCGCACGCGAATGGGAATCGTGGTCACCTCATCTTGCTCCGATACCAGCGGCACCCATTCGGGGATTTCTCGCAATGGCTCCAGGGCGGCGATACCACGCATGTTTTCCAGTGTGCCAACGTCCGCGGCACGGACAATCACCTGCGTTTCAAACGATCGGACCAAGGCCGGAAACTGGTTGTTGAGCCGGGCAGTCACCTCGCGTTCCAGACGCTCCGCAAACGCGGGGTCAACGGATTCTGATTGGGATTCCGCATACGCACTCTCGTCATCGGCGGGGAATGGGTCGGTGTATGAAGCCCCGACGATAACCTTATCAACGTGGTGCTTCGATGCTTGAGGGTTCCGATAGTAAACGGGGAGCACTTCTTCCGAGTGGATGGCGACCCGGGACGCGGTGGCTTCCATGGACTCAATCCATGTGGCCAATCGATCTCGAGAGACCAGCGCGCTCCGTTGACTCTCTGGGATCAGTGCGACAAGTTGTTGCGAGATTCGTGGCCATGCAGCCAGTTGCGGATCCATCGGTTTGATCAAATCGCCAATACGCACGGTCCGCGTTTGTACCAGGGGTTCTGGGATGGCCACAAAGTCCCACCGCGTTGCCCGGGTGGTGCGCGAAGCTTGGCGAGACGCGTCCTGAGCCATGGCTTGTGCGACATGGATCCACAGCACCACACCGACCAAGATCCCGACGCCGCTTGGTTTTCGGGTATCGAAACTCGCCACGCGTTTCGGCATGCTGCAAGAAAGCCGAAAGACTTGGCGTCTGTCGCAACGGCTGTCACCGAACATGGAGGTGCGGCGGAATACGAGCCAGATCGGATGCAAGGCGGAAGCAAACCTCATAGCTCGATTAGAACCGTCGTAGGTTGGAAATGTTCTGCATGACTTGGTCGCCCGCCTGGACCGCCTGGCTGTTCATTTCGAACGCGCGCTGCGTCGTGATCAAGTCAATCAGCTCCTGGACGGGTTCGACATTGGACGCTTCCAGGTTGCTCTGACGAAGAACGCCCATTCCATCGACACCTGGATTGTTGACTGCCTCCGGACCGGATGCATCCGTGGCGGTGTACATGTTCTCACCCACTTTGAGCAGCCCATCCGGATTGATGAACTGGGCCAACTGGACTTGTCCCACATTGGCCAGTTCGACCTGCCCCGGTTGTCGCACCATGACCTCGCCGTTCCCGTTGATCACGACATTGGTTGCGTCTTGCGGGATCGAGATCGGCGGATCGAGCAGGCGACCCACCTGGGCGGATCCGATCACGAGTTGGCCGTTGGCGTTGATGTCGAGGTTGCCCGCCCGCGTGTACATCGTGTCTTGGCTGGACGGGTCGACCACGCGAAAGAACCCGGAGCCTTGAATCGCCACGTCGAGCTCACGGCCCGTTTGTTGGAGCGTCCCTTGGCGATGATCGGTCTGTGTGCTGGTCACCCGCACGCCCAACCCAACCTGGGTTCCCACGGCCGTTGGTGTCTGCGTGGCATCCATCACGCCGGGATAGACCTCAGTCCGATACAGAAGGTCCTCAAAGTTGGCGCGGTCCTTCTTGAAACCCGTTGTGTTGATGTTGGCGAGATTATTGGCAATCACGTCCAACTTGGTTTGCATCGCCTCCATGCCGGTGGCAGCCGTGTACAGCGTTTGTACGCTCATGAATGGGTTCCTTCCCGATCGCTGTTTTGGAGTTTGGGGGCGCCTTCGACACGCGATTGCAACGCTCGCCTAAGGTTCAGTCGTGATCAAGCTTGCAGGACACGACCCACGAGAGATCCGGTGCTG
>JBCCYK010000226.1:0-10966 GCA_039189905.1 Planctomycetota bacterium | reverse complement strand
TGCTTTGTGCGCGGGCAATTGCTGAATGAGGACACGTGCAAAGTCAGCCTTCATGTTTCCATTGGTACCGGGGTCAGGTGCGTGCCGCGACACGGTTGATCGCTGCGATCTTCGTGGCTCTCGAGAATTCGCATGGCGATGCTGTAGGGTTCCTGCCCCGTGCTGCAAGCGGCGCAGTGGATGCGAATGCGATCGTGGGTTCTCCGGCTTTCCAACAGCCGTGGCAGAACCTGATGGACCAGCGATTCAAACGGGTGGGCGTCCCGAAAGAACATGGTTTCATGGGTGGTCATCGCATCGACCACGTGTTGTCGCAATTGAATTTCACTCGGTCGCGATGCGCGTTCGATGAGTTGTCGCAGGTTGTCCGCGCCTTCCTTGATCAGCAGGGGACGCATTCGACTGCGAATCAAGTCGGTGTTCGCAGGGCTGATTACACCGCCAGCCCATTGCCGCATCTTCTGGCACAGCAATTCGCAAGCCAACGGGTCCAGATCGTCAGAAGCGTGCACCGATGCAGTCGGTGCTGACGCGATGGCACCCGAGCTGCTGGTGTTCTGAAGCGAACTCATACCGTTGTTCCGCCTGGAAGGTTGGTCATCAACGGGTTGGTTGCCAGTCGCGGTGTGACGATGGACCTTGGTTTGAGCCGGCTTAACAACATGGGCAATTCGTCGAGATCAAACGTCGCATCCGACAGCCCGGCATCCTGAACTTGCTTCGGCATACCATAGACCGTGCAGGTCTCAGCTGATTGGGTCCAGACCTGACCTCCCCTTTGTTTGACGTGCGTGCAACCGTCAAGTCCGTCATCACCCATCCCGGTCATGATGATTGCCAGGGTGCGCGATGCCAATTCCGCGTCGATGCTCTTCATCAAGTAGTCGACGCTTGGTTTACAACTCTTAATAGCGGGCGCGTCCGAGACCTTCACGATCGGGCTTCCCGCCGACTTCGAGACGGCCATCTGATAGCCACCTGGTGCGATCGCGACGCGTCGGCCAGCGACAGGGAGGCCATCGGAGGCTTCTAGAACCGAGACGTTGGATTGACCATCCAAGTTGCGTGCCATCGTCGCGGTGAACATGGGTGGCATGTGTTGCACGACGAGCAATGGAATCGGAAATTCGGAGGGGAGCCTTGGGATGACATGCGACAAGGCTTTGGGGCCGCCCGTGGAGATTCCGATGACCACGAGGTCGAACTGTTGCGTGGCAGTATCAGGTACCCGGCGTTGGGTCGACGGCTTCGTCGCCACGTGGGACCTCGCCGTGTTGACAGTCGCTGACTTGGATGCGAGAGCGGCCGATTCAACCCTGCGATTCCGTTGACTGAGGGCTGAGAGGCGTTCTCGAATCGCACTGGCGAGCGTGCGAAAGTTCTCTTCGCCGAGTCCGCTGTCGGGTTTGAGAATAAAGTCAAAGGCACCGCGTGAAAGGGCTTGCGTCGTCACTTCCGCGCCGCGACTGGTCAGGGAGCTCACCATGATGACATTCGTGTTGACGCCCCGTTTGCGGATTTCCTTGAGCACTTCGAGTCCGTTGAGACCCGGCATCTCCACGTCCAGTGTCACCAAGTCCGGTTTGTGCTGCACAATCTTCTCAACCGCCGTAACACCGTCTTTGGCAATGTCGACAACCTGGATGTCGGGCACGTCGCTCAGCGCATCGCGCATGACCTTGCGGAAAATGATGGAGTCGTCAACGACGATGGTGCGAAGCATGGCGGTTGCGTGAATAGGAGGTTAGGTGGGCCCCGTGTGAATGACACGACGGGTGTGGTTCTGAAACGATGGGGAATAGCAAGCTTGCTAGGTATTCTCAGCTCACTTGAAAGGATTGGCTCAACTGTGGACGGCTGTTGTTTGGCTCGAATCGATCTGGAACTGCGAAACAAGATCCTGCATCTCACTTGCCAGCCGTGACAGTTCGTCGCCGCTCGCTTGGCTGCGATCGGCGCCTTCGGCAGTTTCCTGGAGAACGCCATCGACGTGCCCAATGTTCTCAGTGATCTCCCGGCTGGCCGAAGCAGACTCCGCGACACTCTGAGCCACGGTGCGCGACAGTTCGGTCGCCTCGTTCACGTGTGTCGCAATCTGGCCACTCGTGATGCTCTGTTCCTCGACCGCCGACGCAATCATGCTGGACAGTTCATTGACGCGGGCAATCACCGCACTGATTTCGGAGATGGAATGAACCGCTTCGCCCGTGCTTTCTTGCATGGCTTCAATGCGAGCGCGGATGTCATCGGTCGCGGAGGCGGTTTGCTTTGCCAGCTCCTTGACCTCGGTTGCTACCACGGCAAAACCCTTTCCGGCCTCGCCGGCTCGTGCGGCTTCGATCGTGGCATTAAGGGCTAAGAGATTGGTTTGTTCCGCGATGTCCTGGATCACTTCGATCACGCGTCCAATCTCGTTGGCCGCGTTTCCCATGTTGCCGATCTTGGCGTTGCTCGTAGCGGCGGCTTCCGCAGCTTCACCGGCCACCTCCGCGGATTTCTCCGCGTTCTCGGCAACCTCCGCGATGGTTTGCTTCATCTCGTCGATGGCCTGGCTGACATGGACCATGCTGCTACTCATCTCCTCCGTGTCACGTGACATGTTCTCCATGTTGATGCTCAGTTCTTCCGCAGCACTGCTGACGGTTGCGGATTGCGTCTTGCTCTGCGTCGCACCGGAGGAGAGGTTCATCGCGGACAGGGAAAGCTCGCGGCTTGCATCCGTAAGCGTGGTTGCATTGCCAGCGATCGACGCGATGATGTCGTGGACCTTTCTGGCAAAGTGATTGAAGTTGACAGCCAGTTGTCCGATTTCGCCGGCGGCTGTCTCGTCCAAACGAAGCGTCAAGTCGCCTTCCCCCTCGGCGATGTCGCGGAGCGTGTCCGCTGTTTCATGGATGGGGCGAACGATGCTATTGGCAGTCAGCCATGAGAACCCACCGATCAAGACCGTTGCAGCCAGCATCGCGAAGACACCCGTCCACAACATGCTTTTCTCGACGGACGTGGTGATGTCGGTCAACTTCCCAACCGCTGCGGACGCATCCGCCTGCGGCAGATCAGCAACCACAGCCCACCGAACGCCGAGCACATCAACCGGTGCGTAAGCGGAAGCCGAAGCCTGGCCACGAAAGTTGGTGTCGAGAATGAAACCGGACTCGCCCCTGTTGGCCAAGTCGCAGGCTTTCGATCTAACATCATGCTCCGCCGGAGTGAGTGTGGAATCACAACGCAGGCGGCCATCCGATCCGATCAGCAAGGTTTCGCCGTTGGCTCCAAGTCCACCGGATCGACTCATGAGTTCCTTGATTCGATCGACGGGCATTCGAAAAACGAGGACCCCGACCTTCTTTTCGCCATCAAAAATGGGGCTGGCGATGAATGAAGCAGGCGCCTCACAGCTCGGATAGTAGGATTCGAAATCAACCAGAGAACAGAAGTCAGGTGAGGTCGCATCCGCTGCGTTCCGAAACGCACGCGCCACGTTCGTATCCGCGTAGGGTCCGGCTTCCAGGCTGGTCGCGTAATCGAGTTGTTTGAAGACACTGTAAACGATGTGCCCGGTATCCGGGTCCACCAAGAAGATGTCATCGTAGCCAAACTTGTCGAGGAAACTCCGAATGGACGGATGGTGCTTCGCATGAACTTGGTCGTAATCCGATCCCGTTTCTGCCGTGTCCAAAAGGTGTTTCTCACCTAGAACGTTGGCGTTGCTGGCGATGTACGCGTACTGCAGCATGATCTCAGTCGGGCTGAGTTCCGCCAAACGCCGGCCCGCCTCCGCATCACGACCTTGGTTGCTCGCCATATACATGGCACTAAACTCGTTGCGATAGTACAGAGCGACTTCGCGAAGCATCCTACCGCGGTCAACACCCTCGACCTTCCACTGCGATTGAAGCTCATGAAACGCGGTGCGGAAATCGACCGCGGCCGCGACGATGGAGGGTGACTGGGAGAGCGTCAGGACTTGGTCTCGAATGGTGTCAAAGCAATCATTCAGTTGGCCCATCTTAATGTCACGAGCGGCGACCACACGCGTCTCCACGGACCGTTCCAGGTCCTCCCGCGCTTGAGCACTGATTTGTGCCACGCCACGCTGGGAGCCCCAAAAACTGAGAGCCGACAATGCGATCAGCGGTACAACACTGCAGATGATATAGCCGGCAATGAGACGGCTTCGAATGGACATGGTGGCGATCCCCGTGGGTGCAATTGGCGAGATGGCTTTGATTCGGAGAGCGATCTTTGCCTGAGCAAGGTCAGTCGATCGAATCGAGAAGGCCGATGGGATCCAAGACGATGATCACCTCGTTGCTTTGCAGGTAAACAGAATCAATGAAACGGCGATCGATGCTGCGCACGTTGCTGGGTGGCGAGGAGAGTTGTTCCCGCTGCACGGTTAGAATGTCGGCCACCTTGTCGACCAGCACGCCAATGCGTTCCCCATCAATATTGAGGATCAGGTTGCGTCCGCTTCGCGATGTGTCCGATTCGGGCACATCCAGGATGCGATGAGGATTGACGACGGTGACCACGTCACCACGAAGGTTGACGACGCCATGGACCATGGGCGATGCCCCCGGAACCGGAGTCACGTCCATCAAACGGTTGATCTCTTGGACCCGCGCGATGTCGATGGCCATCATGACCGTGCCGACTTCAAATGTTGCGAGTTGAATCTGAGACGCCGCGAGCGCGTCTTCATCATGTTCCACTAAAACGCTTTGGCTCATCGTGTTCCCCCAGAAGTGGTCTTCGCGGTCAGTTTATCGATGCTCGCAAGGAGCTCGGGTTTGTTCATCTTGACTTGGTAGTCATTGACACCCGCTTCCTTCCCAACTCGTCGTGAGTCTTCGTCGGCGAGGCTGGTGAGTGCGATCACGGGTAGATCTTGGAATCGGCCGTCGGCACGCACGCGTTTCGTGAGTTCGATCCCAGAGAGTTCCGGCATCTCCACGTCGGTGACGAGCAAGTCAAAGTCCTTGGGTCGCTCGCTCAGCGTGGCCCAACCTTCCTCGCCATGCTCGCAAGCGGTGACCTCATGGCCCTGCTCTGCGAGAACACGCGTGAGGAAGTTTCGGAAGAACGCGCTGTCTTCGCAAACAAGGATTCGAGCAGTTTGGGCTTCCTCCGAGTCCATGCTCTCGAACCACTCAGGCCGAGCGACTTCCGTCAAGCCGTAGAGGTCCAACATGCGTGTCGAGTGTTCACCGATGATGGCGACGCCCGCGACACCTGTCTGTCGAAGTGTCTCCAGGCTTCCGTTGAGGTCACAGTCGCGAATGTCTTCCAGATACGGGACCTGAAGCCCTGCCTCGTGGCCGCAGACCTTGAATACAATCACGAACGACTCGTCCGGATCGTCGACCTGCGTGACTTCGACCACATCTTCGATGTTGAGTAGAGGTAAGGTGCCGCCACGATATTGCATGAGCCTCTGGCTGCCGATCATCTCGACCCGTTCGCGATTGATGCGTTCGATGCGACTGACAATGTCCATTGGGATCGCGAAGTGATCGTTCGGCGACACCGAGATGAGCACGAGGCGTTGCAGGTCAGACGCGGCGCCATCCAGAGCGGCGTCATCCATGGAAGCCGCGGAATCATGTGCCTCGGCATCGATCGCGACGCCGGACGCATCCAAGATCATGGCAACGTGACCGTCGCCCAGGATGGTGGAACCGGCGAGCATCGGCAGTTCGTTGAGATGACGCCCCAAGGGCTTGACGACAATTTCTTCACTGTCGATCACGCGGTCGACCGCGAGGGCACATCGGCACCGACCGGTTTCCAGAACAACCAATTGATGGTCGTTGCCGAAATCGCCTTCCTCACCCGGGTTCAGGCCAAGCACTTCGCGAAGTCGAACCAAGGGGAGGAGCTTACCGCGGAGCTTGAGCACCTCAGCATGGTTGATCTGTTGGATGCATTTCTCCTTGCCGTCGGTTTGGACAAGTTCTGCAATGCTGCTTTGCGGCAGTGCGTAGCGATGCCCGGAGACCTCGACAATCATGGCGGGGATGATCGCAAGCGTGAGCGGCAAGGTGATCGAAACCGTCGACCCGGCCCCCAACTTGCTGGTCACCTCCACGCTTCCGCCGATCTTCTCGATGTTGGTTCGCACCACGTCCATGCCCACGCCGCGGCCTGAGACGTCGGTCACGGCGGCAGCCGTTGAAAAACCGGGGGCGAAGATCAGGTTGACCGCATCGGCATCGCTCATGCGTGCAGCGGCTTCTTCGCTGAGGACTCCTTTCTCAACGGCCTTTCGACGAAGCTTCTCCGGGTCCATTCCCGCGCCATCGTCAATGATCTCGATCATCACCTTTCCGGCTTGGTGATACGCTTTGAGCACGACACTTCCGGTCGCGTCCTT
Organism: Planctomycetota bacterium; assembly: GCA_039189905.1. GTDB lineage: Bacteria > Planctomycetota > Planctomycetia > Pirellulales > Pirellulaceae > Rhodopirellula. Next base: position 4,590 of record JBCCYK010000226.1, on the reverse strand, counting down.
GCCCGACGCGGTTCGAACGTCGGGTGATTCGATCCCGTGGTCACACGAGTTGCGGATCAAGTGAGTCAGGGGGTCAGCAATCGCCTCGACAATCGTTTTGTCGGTCTCGACTTCGTTTCCTTCCGTCTTGAGCTGGATCTCTTTTCCAAGTGAGGCCGAGAGATCTCGAATCACGCGTGGGAATTTATTGAAGACATTGCCAATGGGCTGCATCCGAGTCTGCATGATGGTTTCTTGCAGCTCGGTGGTCACTTGGTCCAAACCCAGCGCGATCTTATCAAGCGAAGACTGTCGCGTCGCGTCTTCCTTGAGGCTGATGGCCGCGAGGGTTTGCATCAGCTGATTGCGACTCAGCACGAGTTCGCCGGCGAGGTTCATGAGCCGGTCGAGCACGCGGACGCCGACGCGAATGGTGGATTCGGGGGCTCGCCGAGTTGCCTTAGAATCCGCTCCGCTATCATCGGTCTTCTTCGCGGATGACCTCGCTGGAGTTACCGTGCCGTTGGACGCAGCGGGTGCTTGCGCCGGAGCCGGATCCTCGTTCGTTTCCAGAACGTGTTCGGCTTGATCTCCCTGTGCTTCGTCAGGAGGCTCCGGTGCGGTGGCCTCTTCGATGCGATGCGACACTTCGTCGAGCTGCGATTCCGCACTGTTGCCGGCCGCCGCCGAGTCGCTTTTCGCGCCCGCACCGTCCAAGACTGCTTTCAGCTTTTCGCAGAGTTCGCTGTTGTCGCTGGCATTGCTTGTTTCCACATCGTCGATCAGCGTCTTCAGACGGTCGGCTGACTTCAGCATGACGTCGACGTTGTATGGATCCGGAGTCAGCTTGCCTTCACGCACGCGCCCCAACACGTCCTCAAGGTGGTGTGAGAGCTCATTGATTTGCGTCAGGCCCAAAAAGCCAGCGGCGCCTTTCACCGAGTGAATCGCACGGAAAACGGTGTTCACCAGCCCATCGTCGACGTCCTCCCCCATCGCTTCAATCTGAAGCAGTTGGATCTCGATGTCCGACAAGTGTTCTGTCGCTTCTTCGACAAATTCGTTGAGTAGATCAGCCTGATCCATCAATCGCTCCCCCGTTCTGAGATTTTCTCGGTGGTTTCATTCGTGTCGCCCGGCCACGCCGTGGCCAAGGAATGCTCGCGAGCGTGACCAGCGTTGTTCTGCTGAAAACACGCCGTCGAAGCCCCTGCCTGTTATTTCGATAGGTTGCCAAGTCGAGATCGTCGGAACGGGGACCAGCAATCCCCAGAGACTTCTTTGAGCAGCCGCCGCAAAGTCGCTACAAGCAGACCCCATCGGAATTTGAGGGCTTGCAGGCGTTTTTTTTACGCAGACACCAGTGAAAGACCTAGGTTTCAAAAGAGTCGGCGTGGTCAGTGATGACGCCGGAGATGCAATGATCCTAGAACCAGCGATTGATTACGCGGAGATGTCATGAAGGTCTTGTTGGTGGACGACTCGGGTGTGATGAGGAAGATCATTGCCCGTGGTTTGAATAGCCTTTGGGTCGATGAGGTGGTTGAAGCCGCCGACGGTGTGGAAGCCCTTGAGGTGTTCGGCGATGGCTCGGACATCGACTTGGTGCTGACCGATTGGAACATGCCCAACATGAACGGCCTGGAGTTGATCAAGTCGATTCGCGGGGCCGGTCACAAGGTTCCGATCATGATGATCACAACCGAGTCCGAAAAGTCGCAGGTTTTGACGGCGATTCAGGCGGGGGTGAATGACTACCTGGTCAAGCCGTTTGACCAAGAGATGTTGACGATGAAGCTGGAACGCGTGCTTCCGAATCCCCAGACTTCGTAAGTCGATCACGAAGCAGCTTCATTCACGAGTACACTCAGTTGGGGCAGGTCAATTGACTCTTTGTGTTGAAACCATGTCGACCATTTGCGAAGCGGTCGACACGTCCATTCGAGAAGCATTCTCGACGATGATCGGGCAGGAACTGGACGGGGGTACCTTGTCGGATGTGCAAGTTGCGTTACGAAACAACTGCGTGAGCTTAACGGAGGATTCCGATTCCATCTCGGTGGTCGTCGGCCTCAGCGGCGGTCTTCAGGGTTCCGTCTGCCTCTGTGTCGAGCAACCGGCAGCCCTTGCATGGACAACCGAATTGCTGGGTGAAGAATGTGATTGCTTCAATCAGAACGTGATCGACGCGATCGGCGAGTTAGGCAACCTGGTGGTTGGTGGAGCCAAAGGTCGGATGCCGGAACATGGGCTGACGCTTGGTTTGCCCAGCGTTGTCTTTGCCAGTTCCGAGCGATTGGCGTTCCCCGCCAAATCAGAGCCGGTTGCCATGCGTTACCAGCTCAACAGTGCCGAGATTGTTGTCTTGATTGCCTTGGTTCGTAGCTGAACCAGACACAGGGTCGGATGTAGCACCGAAGCTTCGTCAGTCTTGGAATCTTGGGTTTGGAGCTCTAGTGAAGCACAAGCCAGGCCGAAAGACGTGGCGTCATTCGCTGCGGTTGGAACCCAATGTTGAGCCGAGACGCGATACTAGTGCTTCGTCTAATATTGAGTTTAGGATGAGCCGAAGGGCGTTAGCCCCGGTTCCTACCGCGATAACCGGGGCTAACGCCCTGCGGCTCATCTAGGGAACCCCAACATTAAATGTGGACGAAGCACTAGGCCGCTTCGCCAACCCAACTCCGAATCACGTTGGCAGCAACCTCCGGGTTTTTCTCCACGAGAACCACGAGTTCGTCTTTCAGGCTAGCACCCGTGATTTCCATCTGGTCTCCCTCCCCTTCTTCTTCCTCCTCCACAGCCGGAGGTTCAGGGAGCTCCAAACCGAAGCCTTCGGCAAAATCGCTGGGGTCAGAGTCTCCTCCCATCGATTGAAGTGACGACCTCGCAAAGAGCAAAGCGACAATCGCAAGCACAATCATCGCGATAGACTGCCACGACTGGGCAAGCCATGCCAAGGCCGTGGCCGCGATCTGCGGTTGTGCCACGTTCTCAACGGGCAAGTCCGGGTAGTCCCAAACCTCCACCAGCTTGAAGGTGTCTTCGCCCGAGATGACGGCAGGAAGGAGAGGCGTGACCGCCGCTTTGATGTTCAGCGCGGTCGAATCCTTCAGCAGTGTGAGCTGCTCGGTGGTCGGCGTGGGGACATCTTCCATGGAAGCATCAGGGTTCTCTTCCAGGTAGCGCTGGTGCAGCACCTTCTTGTAGTAGCTTTCTGGAAGTCCGATGGACACCGAGACCCGTTTGGCTTGGAGTGGTGCCGTACGCGAAATCTCATACTCCTGGCCAGCCACCTTCCCTGCGGTCTTTTCACTGTCCGAGGTCGTGCTTGTCATGACCTCGCTGTCGATCTTCGATGCGCGGTTGGCTGACAGAGCGTTGGGCTGTGTGCCTGGAACACCACCGGGCAACGGGCGTTGTGTTTGGACGTCGCGTTTGCGACTGGAGTCCTGAATGGTGACGGGTTGATCGTCGTAAGTCAGCTTGGCTTTCTCGGTGCCGAGGGTGGGATCGAGTTCAACGAATGCCTCGATTCGAACGGGACCATAGGGCGCCAACAGTTGGCGGATCCGCGTCTCGTACTCGGCCTGCTCTTCACGGCGTTTTCGCAGCATCGGGTCCTGTTCATCGATCAATGCCATGCTCTCCGTTGCGTTGGCGTCCGTCACCACCACATCCTGTAGCTGCATGCCCGAGTAGGACGCGCGAATCATTTCCTTGATCATCTCAATGCGTCCCCGCGACAACGCGTCATTGCCCTCGGGGTAGACAAACACGCTGGCTGATTGAGGGCGTTTGCTTGAGAACCCCTGGCGTTCGCCAAGGTCGTATTCGACGCTTGCCCAACGAATGTCGGGGAATATTGCGATCTTGTTGCCAAGATCCAGTTCCTTGGCGTGCATTTCGCGGGCCTCGCGTTGCTGCGATGATTCAAAGGCGCTTGATTGCTCGTGTGCCGATTGCAGGCTGGTCCTCAATGAAATGGGAAGCGCAAGTGATTTCTCGAGCGAAGCCAGGAATTCGTCCCGATTCACTGTTGGGATCTTCATGCGGCGGCCATCCCGATGCCATCCCGTCAGCCCAGCACTGCCAAATGCTAACTCCGCCGCATCGAGCTCGCGTTCATCCATCAACCGACCACCCAACAGGTACTCGGTTTGCGTGGCGTTGGATCCACGAACCAGAAAACCCATGGCGACCACGATGGCCGCGACCAAGAGGCCCGTGATCACGCGTGATTGGACCGGCATGCCGGCAAACAGCGATCGAAGTTGCTCAACAAGGGGCTGCAGCATCGGTGTGTTTTATCAAATCTGGATTTGTTGGACTTCGCGGTACGCGTCCATCAGCTTGTTTCGGATTTGCATGAGCATGCGGAAGGCGAGGTCCGCCTTCTGAACCGCCGTCAGGACTTCGGCTTCATTGACATCACCACCCGTTAGCATCGAGTGAACCATTTCATCGGCATCGGTCTGCATCTTGTTGACGTGACCGACACCCTCGATCAGTAACTCGCCCAGTTTGCTAACGCCAGCCGAAGGGGACTCGCCCATCGAAGCCAGTTCCAGACCAAACACATCGCTGGGACTCGGCATGCCTGACCGCGCC
>JBCCYK010000225.1:0-10994 GCA_039189905.1 Planctomycetota bacterium | reverse complement strand
TGAAAGCGGGAGAGAATGAACGGCGTTTCCGTGCCATGGTTTTCCTCGGTAAACTGAATCCTTGATTGACTCTGATTTTACCGATCAAAAAGCGATTTTTCTATCTTAGCTCGTGGTCCGAATATTGGGGTCCACTTCAACCTGCGTACTTCAGTGCAAACGCATTGTTAGATTCGATTTCAAGTGCATGTGCGAAGTCAGTCTCCGCTGCGCTCAGCTGGCCTGCCTGGAAATACGCCAAACCGCGGCCCATGTGGGCGGCAGCGATCTTGCGATCCAGATCGATGGCGCGGCTGAATGTCTGGATCGCTTTCCCGTGTTGTTGATTGCGAAGGAGCCCGTAGCCAAGGGCAGGCAGATAATCCGCGGGGTCGCCGGAATACTCAACCGCTTTTTGCAGATCCGCAAGGCCAAGCTCTAGTTCGCCAAGGGCAACACGAATGTTGCCCCGAGCCAGATACTCAGTCGGGCCGGCGCCGGTACGAAAGCGATTTGCCAAACGCGATTGGGCCTCCGCCAGCGGCAGGATGTCGTCCTCACTGACCCAGCCCGGCTTCCCTCGACTGACCAATACCCGAGAGCGTTCCACCGCGATCACACGCAGGACCTCACCGGGACCAACGAGGTCGACGCGTTTGCCATCGACGCCACGGAGCTCGATGGTTTCGATGTTGGTGACCGTTTGGCCCACCACAGGTTCTGACGCTGGGCAAGCGGGCGTGATGGCCCCAAAGAAAAGCGAAACGATGCAAAGACGACAAATCACGCAAACTGCCCAAATAGAATAACTTGACACCCCCCGCAGTATCTTTAGACTTCGGACTTTCGCAAGGTGTGCGAGCTCTTCCTGCTCGCGTTCTTTGAAACTGGAGTCATCAATTATGAAGATTTGGGCACTGACGCTTCTTCTTTCCTGCGCATCCATGATTTTTGGAATCGCGTCAGCGCGCGGAGCTTCATTTGGCGACCGCATCTGCTGCAAAGAAACTCCAACGGTTTGCCCGACAGTTCAAGTCTGCCCACCGACGACAACAGTCTTTTCAATGCCAGTCGTGAACCCACCTGTCAATGCGTCATCGAGCTACCCTGCTTCCAGCGTGGGTTGTTGCTTTCTTCCGTGCTCGACGGTAGGGCCTGTCATCGAGACCCATAGCAGACAGGTTCCGCAGCCATCCCCGGGCCCAGTCAACTACTTCGATCCCACGTTGCTCGAGCCCGCACCGCCCGCTGATGACGCCGCCCCCGAGAGCCCCGGCTCAGTAGATAGCCCACCGCCGATGGACAGTGGTTCCGATGTATGGTTACCGTTACTCGAAATTCGAGATGACGTCAAGGCCATTAAGGATCGATTGGGCATCCAGGATTAACAACGCGATCGATGAGTGAGATCCGACTCACCGAACGCAACGGAATTGATGCTCCTGGGATTTCGAGCTGAACGTCACCATCAGCAAAGGACTTGGAATTCAATCGCCCTGTAACTATGACGGTGCCGGTACTTGGGACGGTTCCCGATGGCCACAAAGTTGGATCGACAAACATCATCGATACCGTGATGCCCCGCTGCCTCTTGACTAATTCTCGCCGTGGGTCGTTAGAAAGTTTCCCTAGTTCGGATTTACTAAGTTCAATTTGTACTTTGACTCTCTGCGCGGAGCCGTCCAAGACTTCGAGCATTGCGTCCCTCTCTGAGGGCCTCTCGACTAGGGCGCGCGTAATCGAAAACGAAGGGCATTCTGAATAGCTTCTCTTGAGTTGGCGAACCCTCCCCAACTCTTCGAGATATGGAAAGACTAGGAACACGACTAGAAATAGACACGCGATGCTAAGAACAAGATACAAAACACCTCGCGTCTTTTTCTGGCCAAGTTCAAGCAGCTTTAGCGAAGCGTTAAATGGTGCATCGAAGGGATCATGGATCGCAATCGTCGTCCAACCTTTTGACAAGGCCGTTCCGGACGGCGGCAACAGCATCATGTCCTGAAGCGAATCCCGAAGCCTGTGGAGTGATTCTGAGGCGTTGGGATCAAAGTCTCGTAGGGCGTGGACCGACGCGATGGACGAGCTGAGAATCGATTTATCGAGAGCCAACGGAAGAATGCGTCGGCCCCGGTTCTTCGCCATGAAGGCTTCGGCGAAACACCATTTCGATTTGCACCAATTGTCAGTTCCGATGATAAGAAGGCACGCGGTGTCTTCCAGCTTCTCGAACAATTCGCGTTCCCAGTCACTTCCAGCCCGAATTCCGCTAAACCTATCTGAGTCGAAGAATATTCGATCGTCAGGGTATCCTTCGGATCGTAGGTATCTGAGAACCAACCCAGCTTCTGCCTTATCCTCAGTCGCGTGACTAACAAAAATTACTGAGCGAGGTTCTTTGCCCGGCTCTGGATAGTTCATTTCTATAGGCGTCTTGAGCCTCTGTGCCTGTCCTCAGCTGTAGCCGGGACTTACATACGGCGGGCTGCGTCGGGACGTTGAAGGTTACCACAATTCTGGCCGAAAGCCGAGTTTAAGACACTCTCGGCAGCTCGACGAAAAAATGGATGATAGCGAATCACTTATGAGACTGCCAGGATGTACCGGTCCACGAGGCGCGTGTGAAGCCGCAGCCGGAGCATCAAGACGGTGAAGTCTTTCCAGCGACGACACCGTTGATTTGTCCAGGGAAAACAACTCTGGGATGGCTACGCAGATCAGGGCTGGAACTTGGCTCGTTTTGCGGCTTGCTTTTCCGCGCGGACCGCTCGACGAGAGCTTTGGATAGTCAATTCATCCGTCAGGCCCTAGGATGCCATCCCGCGGACGCGATCACGCTTGTGAATGGCTTCTCGGCATTTCTTCAGGAGACGTTTAATTCCTCGAATCGTTTCTCGAGTGCGCGTCATTCTGCGGTCAATACAACGCATTGCGAGAACAGTTGGAACTCACTTCGAGCCACAGTGAGTCTGGCCACGCCGCGGGTTCATTTTTCGGACAAGGTGCGGTTAAGTCGGCACAACCGCCAGGTCCTCCAAAGACCAGCGCGGTTTTGTCTTTTGAAATCATCTTTGCTCGTCCGAAATCGCGGCGTAGCACGGCCAAGCGGAATGGTTGATCAGTGGCCATCATGGGTCCAGAAGCACGGGATGTCATATCAACCAATGGATCTCGAGTCCTTCTTGCATTCCGTGCAACGCGTTGCACGAATGACCATGGCGATAGCATTCCGCCATCGCACCGTGATCCCGTTCCCAAAAACGTTCAAATGCCCGTTCGCTTGTTCCACGCTTAGTTGAAATCCCTCGGAGTTTAGGGTCCCATGTGATGACAGTCGTGCTGTCTCCCCATCAGTGCCGGGCAACTGCGATTGTCAACCGGCAGGACACGCGTTCGGAGAACACGGCGACAAGGAACCAATATGATTGGAGGGAACGCGTCATCGAGTCGCACGGCGCGTGCGATCTTGGGACGACCAAAGCGATGGTTTTTGGTTGATGGACCTGTTTCTCGCTCCGAGTACGTGCTGCTCGGTTGGATGCTGGCGTTTCTGAAGTACGCGATCGAAGGCGGCGTGATTTTCTGGCTGACGGGGCAGTTCTATTCGCCGGTTGAGTTCCTCAACCCATGGCTCAATAGCAAGGCAGGATTCCTGGACGAGACATCAGGGTTGGCGGTGATCTGGTTCTTGTTCACGATTCCCTTTGTCTTGATTGCGGTTTCGATGAGTATCCGGCGTGCGGCGGATGTGGGATGGAGTCCTTGGTGGGGCTTGGTCGTTCTGGTGCCCGTTCTGAACTACGTGTTGATGTGCGTGTTGTCGGTGGTTTCGAGCCGACAAGAGAGGGAAGCGCTGGAAGCGGCCGCACTACGGCAGCAAGAGCATTCGGCCTTTCGGCCTCCCTCAAACGCTGCCCCGCCAGAGAATTGGCGACGACAGGAACACAGCGGTGCGTTGACCGCGTTCTTCTGGGCCTTGTTGCTGGGCGTGATGCTTCAAGTCCTCGTTGGGATGGTGAGCGTTTGGTTGTTTCGTGAATACGGCTTGATCTTGTTCTTCACGACGCCGTTTTTTGCCGGTGCGTTCTCAGGTGCCGTTTTCAACACTCGTCGCAAGCGAGCCAAGTTGAGTTTGCTGCTCCTCATTGGGATGATGAACATCGCGTCCTACATCGCCATGTTATGTGTGGGGCTGGATGGTGCGATTTGTTTGTTACTGGCGTTTCCGCTGCTGGGGCCGCTGAGTTACTTTGGCGGCTTGATTGGGCGAGCGATCGTCACTGCGAATCTTCGTGATCGCAGCGAGGACCGCGGCATGCTCGTATCCATGTCCTTGTTGCCACTCGCACTGATACTTGAGCCACTCGATGACCAGCGGACGCTGCATCGCGTGGATACGACGGTGGTCATCGATGCGGGGACGACGGAGGTTTGGAAGCAAGTGATCGCGTTCCCGGCAATCACGGAGCCGCCCGCTTGGTTCTTTCGAGCTGGCATCGCCGCACCGATTCGGGCTCGCATTGACGGTACCGGCGTTGGGGCATGTCGCTACTGCGAGTTCACCACCGGGCCGTTTGTCGAACCGATCACAGCTTGGGACCCACCCATCACCGACCAACAGGCCGGGCGATTGGCATTCGATGTGGCGTCCCAGCCGAAGTCCATGCAGGAATGGACACCGTTTTCCGGTTTGCATCCCCCGCATCTGGACGAGGCGTTTGCCAGTCGGCGAGGACAGTTCTTAATTGAGCCCATGGCGGGTGGGCGAACGCGTCTGGTGGGAACCACCTGGTACGACATCGACGTCCGCCCCCGTCTGTACTGGAAAATCTGGGCCGATCCGACGATTCACGCGATCCATGAGCGGGTTCTCGATCACATTCGCAAGCAGTGTGAGCTTGAGTAACCGTGTGAGCTTGAGTAACCGTGTGAGCTTGAGTAACCGTGTGAGCTTGAGTGACCCAGCGGAACACAGTGCATCGACTCGGCACGCGCCCCGCCTCTTTGAAACCTGCGTATCAGGAATCGCCTTCCAGCTGTTTTTTCATAGCGGCTTTTGCGTCGGTCAGCGCGTCGGGCAGCTTCGAGGGGTCTTTGCCGCCGGCTTGCGCCAGATCCGGGCGTCCACCTCCTCCGCCACCGACAATCTTCGCAGCGGCGCTGACCCACTGTCCCGCTTTGAGTCCGCGATCGACCAAGTCTCGGCTGAGACCACCGACGAGCATGACTTTTTCGCCCTGCGATGCGGCGAGCAGGACCGCGGAAGGTCCATCACACTTCTTGCGTATCTGGTCGATCCAGCCCCGCATCACGTTCGGGTTCGCACCCGGGGTTTCGGCCACCACGAGGAGTGCCCCACCGACGGTTTCGCCTTGCGTGATCAAATCGTCGGCTGAGAGCTTCCCTCCTGCGGTCGATTGTTTCAGTTCTTCGATCAAGCGTGAGCGGTCGGAGATCAACGACGCGATCCTTGACGGCACATCGTGGATCAACACGTTGAGCTTCCGGGTGATATTGCGGACGCCGCGTCGCACCGCGTGATAATCGCCGGTGTCGATGGACACATCGGACGAGGTGAAGGCAAACGCGTCCGTGTGATCGCCCGCCTTGCCTGCCGCCAGTTCCTTTTTCAGAGTGCGGACTTCATCGATCAGTGCGGTCACGGCTTCTTCGGCAAACTTCGCTTCGCACTCGAGGATCTTGGCAATGTGATCGAGCAGGCCGCGCGTCTGTGCTCGGTGTTCGTCGGCGCGAACGCCAGTGAGGGCCTCAATTCGGCGAGTTCCGGTGGACACACTCTCTTCCACGACGATCTCAAACGATTGCACTTGAGATGTGCTGGTCAGATGGGTTCCGCCGCACAGTTCACGACTGAATTCGCCCATCGTCACCATGCGACAAGGGTCCGGGTATTTTTCGCCAAAGAGCATCATCGCACCAGCGGACCGAGCGTCGGCAAGCGAAACGGTGTCCCAACGGATTTCGCTGGAGCCGGAAACCATCTCGGCGACGTCGTCCTCGATCTTGACCAGCGTGTCGTCTGCGACTGCCTTGGGGTTGCTGAAATCGAAGCGCAAGCGATCGGGTTCCACTTTGCTGCCCTGCTGTTCTGCGTGGCGACCGACATGATTGTGCAGGGCGTGGTGCAGCAGATGGGTTGCCGAGTGGGCACGACAGAGTGCGTCGCGCCGATCGGCATTGACGCTGGCGGAGCATCGCGCGCCTTCGGTGATCTTGCCCTGCAAGAGTTTGCCCAGGTGGACGATGAGTGACGCGTGTCGCTGTGTATCGACCACTTCAAAGACGAAGTCATCATTGGCAATCGTGCCGGTGTCTCCCACTTGGCCACCCGATTCGGCATAGAAAGGCGAATCATCCAAGACCACTCGCAAAGGCATGCCCGTATTGGGGTCGCCGGTCGCCGCCACGTGACTGAGGAGCTCGCCATCGTCGCCCTTTTCGGAGCCATCGCCCGTGATGATTCCCTTGATCGTGACATCCGCCTTGAGAGTATCATAGCCAATGAACGGCGTCTCGCGGAGTGCTTCCTTGAGAGTCTCCAGCGGGCCCGTCTGAAACAGTTCGACTTGGCCCGCACCGCTGTCGACCGCGTGGTCGTCCATCGACTTTCGATATCCGGCCCAGTCAAAGGTGAAGTTCTGCTCCGCTGCCAGCGTTTGCAACAGTTCCGGCGGGACGCCATACGTCGTTTGCAGGTCCGCCGCGACCTCGCCAGGAACCATCACCTGGGATTGCTCTCGCATGGAGTCGAAGAGTCGCCCGATACGCTTCATGCCGCCGTCGATGGTGGCAAAGAAAGCCTTCTCTTCGGATTCAATGACCTCAGAAACACGTGCGGTCGTCTGCGATAACTCTGGGTAGGCGGATTTCGATGCTTCGGCGACGGCTTCGGTAAGCTGGTAAAGAAACGGCTCACGCAGATCCATTTGATAGCCATCCAAGACGGCTCGGCGAATCAGGCGTTTGATGACGTAACGCGCGTCCTTGGGGCCCGGGTACACGTTCTCATGGATCGCAAAGGTTGCGGCACGCACGTGATCGGTGATCCTGCGAAGCCGCCGTCCGTTATCGGACGCGTATTCGTAAGTGACCCCGGTGACCTCCGCCGCGGCATGGACAATCGGAAGCAAGGAATCGATGTGAAAGTTTGTCGGCACGCCTTGCAGAACACTGGCGGTGCGTTCGAGGCCCATGCCAGTGTCGATGTTTCGGCTGGGCAGTGGTTCCAAGTTATTCGGTGGTTCGCCGACGCGATTGAATTGGGTGAACACCAGATTCCAAATCTCGACATCGCTTCCATCGTCGAGAAGGTAGTAAATTTCGCTGCAGGGTCCACAGACGCCGTCGGGACCCTGGCTGGGCGCCGACGCGGGCCAGAAATTTTCGTCTTCGTCCATCCGCGTGATGCGTTTGGTCGGCAAGCCAACTTCCTCGTTCCAAATCTTGGCCGCTTCATCGTCATCCTTATACACCGTCACCGTTAAACGGTCGGGATCGAGATTCAGCCATTTCGGGTCCGTCAGGAATTCCCACGCCCAGTGAATGGCCTCGGGTTTGAAGTAGTCGCCGAAGCTGAAGTTGCCCAGCATTTCGAAGAACGTGTGGTGGAAGGCAGTTCGTCCCACGTTCTCGATGTCACCGGTACGCAAGCATTTTTGGCAGGTCGTCGCCCGGGTGAAATCCAGTTTGACCTTGCCCAAGAAGTGGTCCTTGAACTGATTCATGCCGGCGGGCGTGAACAGAACCGAAGGATCCCATGTCGGAACCAACACATCACTGGGTTGCTTGACACAGCCCTTGGAAGCGAAGAAATCCAGATACTTTTCGCGTAGTTCGTTTGTTTTCATTGCGGGCCGGGACGGCTGAGGGATCGAGTTCAGCCCGCATGATATCAAGCCCAGTGATTTCATCAGAGACCACACGTGCTTCGTCAAGTGCCCCGCGTGCTTTGTCTCGCCAGGGGCTATGCCTGGCCGCCTGCACGTTGCCCTGAGCATGTCGAATGACGCGTCGTCAATCGCGACCGAGGGCAAGCCGTTTTGGCCTCGGAGATCGAATCCTACGCGCAATGCCGTTGAGTTTTTCGTTTAACAGTCAGCCAAAGGCGTACTCTCCGGCATTGGCGTACGCCTGCGGCTAACGGTTAAACGAATGAAGGGAACGCCTCATGAAATCTCAACGGTATTGATCCTAAACGGGCCTCACTTCACCCTCAAAAAGGGCGCTCAGGTACAGGCCTGTTTTCGTTCGGGATGTCGCGGGTTGACTCAGGTGGCTGCGAACGGCTCGCATCACATCGCGTCGTGAGATCTGACCTCGCATTCGACCGTCGTTGTCTAACACGGGGAGGCGACGGCAAGCAGCATCCAAGAAAGTCTGCGCGATGGTGAGCAAGTCGGTTTCCTCATTGATCGTGGGCACCTCCGCATCGGTCAGCGACAGCACGTCGGTTCGGGGTAGGCCTTCGTAAGCTAAGCCGACAACGAAACGCATGCAGGATTTCTCCGAAAAGATCCCCACGAAGCGATCGTCTTCGTCCACCACCGGCGCACCGGAGATGCGATGCCGCAACAACGTGTCCAGAGCCTCCAAGGCGTCCGTATCCGGACGAAGCGTGATCAAATTGCGAACCATCATCTGACGCGCCGTGATGGCCGGCATGGCGGCGTTATCGAGGCTCGGTTGGTTCGGTGTACCCATCGCCTTTGTCATCACGCATTCCTCTTTCAAATCACGGGAAGGATCCGTTCGCAGCGAACGATCATGGGCGTGCCAGCGATGAGCATGCCTGCAGGGGACATCCCAGCGAAGACGCGACCAAGTCTGCGAACCTGCTTAAGGGGAGACACCCTTGCGGTGAACGTCAAGAAAATTCTCACCCGTCGATTGGGTGCCGGCTTGATCACCGCATCTCTCCCAAAGGTCAGGTTCTTGCCTTCGTGCGGCCCAGACTCGCACTTGCAGGCGGAATCGATCACAACAGCCACCGCCACGTCGGGCGAAGTTTTCCTTGGAGATGACAAGTGAAACATCTCACGAACACCGAGTCATTGTCACATGTTGTGTGCTGAGAATCTGACTTGGGTAGCGATCTCTCCCTACGGGATTCCGTCTTGCAAGGACCAGAGCATCACCGCGGTGTTGTCCACGCCACGACCACCAGAGAGATTGCCGTGCTTCGCAAAGACCTTTTCAATGCAGTGGGGTAGCTGTCCAAACTGTGAAATCGGTGTTGGCTGATTTTGGCGGTGTGATGATCACTTCGTCATGGATGTTCAGCAACTTGGGGATGATGCGACCGACGGGAACAATAACGCGGCTGAGCGTCGACTTCGCGACGACGCCTTAGCCCGCAAGACAGGCCGGACAAGCAAACCACCGGCTGGAGCGAAGCGTCGCAGCGTGATTAGCAGCGTTCTGCGAGCATTGTAAACAGGTAGAAACTTTCACACTCGAATCGGAGATCCAAGAAGTAAATGCTTGGCTGGCAAACGGACCAAGCTGCTTCGCCGAGCAGATAGCGGCCCGAGGTTTGAGTCCACCCGAGCGTCCCTCGTCAACCAATGGGCAAAGCCTCCTAGATCACATCATCCTCGCCGCAGACAAGCCCTAGCCAAAAGCGGCCACCCTCAACGCTGCGCACACTTTGGACGGCTACGCGCGGGGTCGTTCAGGTTCGTCGATCCACGTAGGACCCCGGTGCCCGAGAATCGTGGATCCATGCGACTCCGCGTCCACACTGTCCGGTTCTACAATGAGTCTTCAGGTTTGAATGGAAGGCAAGAAATGGCCAGCTTATCCTTGCCTCGGATTGCCCCCCTGCGGAAACTAGGGTTGTTGGAGCCGTGAGCCTGCGTGCCGTGTCGGCACTTCTGCGTTCTTGTTCCACCTTCGAAGAATCAACTTTGGTCCTCCACCTCCGCATTGTCCCATGAAACGAACCCTGTTCCTTGCATTCTGCGTTGCATCTGTGGTCACAAGCGTTGCGGAACCCGCGAGCGCACAACGTTTTTGGGGCCGTCGTGCTCTGGTTGTGCCGGCTCCAATCCTTCCCGCGGGACCCGTTTGGGCCTTCGGTCCGTTCGGAGGGGTCCGTGTCACACCGCCAGTGGCACCCTATGGTCCGGTTCCTCCCGTAGCGGTCGTTCCAACGCCGGCTGTGCCCGTTCCAGCCGAGCCGGTTCCCGCCGAATCGGTTGCCATCGATGTGCCGCACGCGTCTGTGCAGGTTGGGCCTTGGGGCGTCGAGGTCAATGTTCCCGGGTTTTCGTACCGATCGGGGATGGGCATCGTCGACGCGCCTCCGGGTGACGTAAGTGTCCACAAGCCCGCGGTCGGATGGTCTACCGATTGGGTGGCGGATTTGCTTGAGGCTTCGCATCGACTTTCGGCGAGTCTTGCCAGGCATCCTCAGGGTGAGGTTTGGATCGAATATCTGAAGCCAGCTCGGATCGCGGAGTTGGTTCAGCCCTGGCAAGCGCAAACGAGCGCTGGGTTGTCGGGGGAAGTGATCAAAGAACTGAAAGGCATTTCCAATGGGTTTGAGGGGGTCGTTGCGAATCGGCAATTGGGATGGTTGCGACAAGTCGACGGTTTTGAAGATACCCGCCTACTCTTGGCGATGGCGGACGCATCCGCTGGGTTGAAGACCGAAGGTTCGATGAGCCCAAGTGCCGATGCTTCCCAGCCAACGCCCGCGCCTCTCGTCGCGGCCGAAGACAATGGCGATGCGACGCCCGATGGGACGGGGAGTTCGATCTTGGCACCGCCGACGGACGAAGAGGTTTCGACCCAATCGGAGGTGGCTCCGGCTGCTCCCGAAGCGGAGACGCTACCAGCGCCGATTGCGGCGCCCGAGCGAATTGAAATCTGAGGCAGGCGTTCGGATGAGCGAACGCGCGGCATGATCGTCAGCGGAAGAGCGATCCGCATAATGGTGTCAAAGGTGCGAACTTGCCAACCGTTCGCTGTTGACGGGGTGATGCCGATGGCGG
>JBCCYK010000224.1:0-11030 GCA_039189905.1 Planctomycetota bacterium | reverse complement strand
GTTTTGAATTGAGGGCTGCGGCTACTTGGTGGCATAGGCTTCCAGCCTGTGATTACCGCGTCCGCCGACGATGGCAGGCAGGATGCCTACCCCACATTCAAGATTTATCGAAGCACTCAAGCGAGTCTCATCTTGGCCCTGAACCCGTCAGTTCCTGGTGCCGAGACGCCCATCGAGCCTGCGCGACTGCTGGCCATTTGATCATGATCTTGGACGAAATGGCCATTTCGCGTTGTCGAGTTGAATTCGCCATCTACATTGCCGAGATGAATTTGACAGATCTCAACTTGGACCAGCACGACGCGGGCGACGTGAACCGCGATCACGAAACGCGGGTCGTCTGCGAAGACGCGCTCGCGCGTGGGACAGGCCCGTCCCGAACCGACAGCGAACCCCACATAGACAACGACTCTCCGGTCGCCAGCGAAGCCCCGGTCGCCAGCGAAGCCCCGGTCGACATCACGTCCGACTCGACCGCGGGCGTGTTTGAGCACCCGAAGCTTTCGGATTCGGTTCGTGAGGCCATTGTTGAAGCGGGCTACACGACGCCATCCGCGATTCAAGCGGCCATCATCCCGCCGATGCTCAACGGCCAGGATGTGATCGCACAATCTCAAACGGGCTCGGGCAAGACGGCCGCATTCGGTCTCCCGCTTCTGTCTTCTTTGATTCCCACCTCCAAAGGCAAGAAGAAACGTCGCAAGAACAAGCCTCCGGTTCAGGCCCTTGTTTTGACACCAACGCGCGAGCTCGCGCAGCAGGTCGCGTCATCGCTCGAGAGGTACGCGGGAACGGAACGTCCGCCGGAAATCCTGGCCGTTTTTGGCGGTGCCGATTATGGACCGCAAGTCCGTGCTTTGGACTTCGGCGTTGATGTCGTTGTGGGCACGCCGGGACGTGTCATCGACCACATCAAACGCGGCACCTTGGTCCTGGACCAGCTTCGTACCTTGGTGCTCGACGAAGCTGACGAGATGCTCAACATGGGCTTCCAGGAGGATGTCGAATTCATCTTGCAGCAAACACCGGCGGAAAGGCAAACCGCTCTGTTCAGTGCCACGATGCCTGAGCCGATTCGTCGCATTGCCGACACACATCTCCGCGACGCCGTTGTGGTGACCATTGAATCCGAAACCCTGACTGCGGATTCCATTCATCAACGCGCGATGCTGGCCGTTCCACGCGACAAGATGGATCTGCTAACGCGGGTGCTGGAAGCGGAGGACACCGATGCGGTGATCATCTTTGCCAAGACCAAAGAATCAACCGTCACCATCGCGGAGCGGTTGCAGCGAGACGGAAAGCGCGCCGCGGCGCTCAATGGCGACATGCCACAAGCGACGCGGGAGCGTACCGTCCGGATGCTGAAGAACAAGAAAATCGATGTGTTGGTGGCGACCGACGTGGCGGCACGAGGATTGGACGTGGCTCGCATCAGTCACGTGATAAATTTCGACTTGCCGCATGATCGTGAATCGTATGTCCACCGTATTGGACGCACCGGTCGTGCCGGACGAAAAGGGGAAGCGATCCTGTTTCTTTCACCCTCGGCTCGCGGACGACTCCGCTCGATCGAGCGTTTCACGAACCAGAAGATCGAGATCGTCCCCTGGCCGTCAGCGGATCAAATCAACCAGCGTCGAATCGAACGCTTTGAAAATGGGATCTCAGAAACGTTGGCCAAACGCGACATCACGATGTTCGAAGGTCTGATTCGTGACTACGTGGCCAAGTCCGGACAGTCGATTGAACAAGTTGCTGCTGCCATCGCTCAGTCCCAACACTTGAGGTCACCGTTTTTGGTCGCAGAGCGTCAGGGTCCGCCGATCGAGTCATCGCGTCATCGTCCCACCCACCCCGATCAGCGCAAACGGCATGGCGGCCCGGGTCGTGGCGAAGGTCGACCCGCTCCACTGGGCGCGACTCCGGGAAATTTGAAGCGATACCGAGTCGAAGTCGGTCGGCAAGATGGCGTTCAGCCTCGCCACCTCGTCGGAGCCATCGCCAACGAAGGCAACCTCGCGAGCAGCCAGATCGGTCACATCAGCGTCTCCCATCGTTTCTCAGTCGTTGATTTGCCAGCCGACCTCAGTGGCGACACTTTGGAAGCGATCGGTCGAGCGCAGGTGATGGGTCGGCGTCTCCGCATTTCCGTTGACCGGGGATCCAAGAAAGACGCTGGTCCCTCTCGACCAGCGGGCAAACGCGTGTCGGCGAAGCATCGACAGAACGCGAACCGAAGCAAGGGCAACGCGGGTTCGGGACCACACGCAGGCAAGCGACGAGCCAAGCTTCGTTGAAGGCGAAAGAGGGGTCAGGTATCAATGGCCGGAACGGCCCTTTGGGTGCTTCGCACGATTGGTTCCTGCCCCTTTTTCGCCTCAGCGGCGCACGCGTGTCATTCCGTGTCCGTGCGTTGCTGGAGTAGATCTCGCAAACCCGCAAGATTGCGACGGAGAGCGACCTCCGTATCCAAATCATGGCGGTGATCCAAGATGCCGATCGGACCAGCGTAACCGCTATTCAAGACCACCCGCATCCAGGTGGCGTCATTCGCACAGCTACCGACGGCACGAATTTTGTTCCCTTGTTGAGTGATGTCGGAAGACTCGGGTGACACCATGCCGTTGATGTTCAGGCAGAGCAAATGAGGCTTCATCAACGCCAAATCTTCCGCAAACGACGCCATACGCCCGTGGGCGTGATGCAAGTTGTAAACAATCCCGACGTGATCCATCCCATGGTCGTCCCGCAAACGCTGACAAATGGCGACCAAGGTCTCTGGTTCGCCCGACCAGCCTCCGTGGTTATACAAGCCAAGCTTCAGACCCAGATCGTGTGTGATCTCAATGCGTTCGGAAAGCTGCGCGATGGCATGCTCGATCGGATCTTCCGCGTCAGGTTGCTTCGCTTGACGGTACCATGACCAAATCTGCGGCCGGATGTCGTAGCGATGGATCAACGGTCGCAATGCTTCATGCCAATCCCAGAACGCGAACATCTGCAAACCGTTGGCTTGGTAGGCCCGAATCTCACGCTCGAATTCCGCCACGTGCTCGGGGCGCCAATCGTACGCCACCCGCTTCAAACCCAGTTCCGCGACCATTCGGGCTCGCCGCTCGGGAGTTCGCTTCTTGGCATCGAACGGAACAAGGCACCACGCAATCAAGTTTTCCGTTGCGAAAGAGGCAGGCGTCACCGTTGCCTCTCGGTGAGAACCTTGGCCATCGGATCGTAAAGTCGACTGAGCCCAAGCAGGCAGGCTGAAGGACGCGAGTACGATTCCCACGATGGGCAACAAGCCAGTGGCAACCCCTGGGTCGCGCAAATCGTGGAACGCGTCGGGCAAGCTTCGCAGTCGCGGGATCAATGAGGGATAGGGCGGCATGTGTATGCTGTGGCTGGGATGAAGCATCATTGCGAGGGACCAACACGTCGCATTGTACCCATCGCGCGAGGCAGGACTTAAACTGAACGTACCGCCCCCCCTGCCAATCAACCTCGGCGATCCATCAGTGAGAGCTTCATGAACGCACCGTCGATTGAACCAAGCATGGCAGGGTCTTTGAAATGGTAGGGCCTCTGAGCGCACGTTTGACCGGCATTGTCCCACCTTTGGTCACGCCCCTGGCATCGCGTGATGTCTTGGACCTTGACGGGTTGGAGCGCTTGCTCGAGCACGTGATTGCCGGGCGCGTCTCAGGCATCTTTGTCCTGGGGACCACGGGCGAGGCGCCCAGCCTAAGCTATCGTTTGCGTCGGCAGTTGATCTCAGAGTCACTCCGCATTGTGGCCGGACGCGTTCCGGTGTTGGTCGGGGTGACGGACACGGCTTTCGTCGAAAGCGTGCGCCTGGCGGAGCATGCCGCAAACGAAGGTGCCGACGCTGCGGTGCTGACCACACCTTATTACTTTCCTGCTGGGCAAACGGAACTGCTTTCTTACGTGCGGAACATCCAGCCTCGGATCCCGCTGCCGCTGATGCTGTACAACATGCCGGGCTTAACGAAGGTTTGGTTCGAAATCGAAACGCTTCGTCAGCTTGCGGACACGGGAGCGATCATCGGCGTGAAGGATAGCAGTGGTGATCTAGACTACTTCGCTCGGCTTTGTGAACTCAAGTCGATGCGTGATGACTGGAGTGTGCTGATGGGCCCCGAAGCATTGCTTGCGGAGGCGCATGGTCTCGGGGCCGACGGAGGTGTCAACGGTGGTGCCAACGTTGCACCCCAATGGTTCGCCCGTTGTCACCAGGCGCTGGTAGACGACCAAGCGGAAACGGTCGCCGAGTTTCAGTCCAAGATCCAAGCGTTTCAAGCAATCTATGACGTCGGGAAATATGCATCGCGACACATCAAGGCGACGAAGTCAGCCTTGTCACTCTTGGGCATCTGCGGTGATTTGCCAGCGGACCCTTTCCATCCCTTTCTGGAACCGGAACGAAATCGAGTGGCGGCGATCTTGAAACGCATTGAGCTCCTTTGATGGCGGTGGTGTTCTTCACACCCGTGGACTGGTGCGTGTTGGTCGCGTACTTCGTCGGGATCCTGATGGTGGCCGCCGTGTTTTGGCGTCGCAATCAATCGGTCGATCAGTTTTCGGCTGGCGGACGTTCGCTCCCGGGCTGGCTCTGTGGGCTGTCGATCTTCGCGACTTACCTGAGCAGCGTGAGCTACCTGGCGTTGCCCGGAAAGGCGTTCGCCGAAAATTGGAACCCGCTTGTTTTCTCACTGGCCTTGCCATTGGCGGCCTGGGTTGCCGTTCGCCACTTTGTGCCGCTGTACCGGAACTCGCAGGAAGTGTCTGCCTACGCCTGGATGGAATCACGTTTTGGCTTGTGGGCCCGAGTTCTCGCCAGTTGCTTTTACATCCTTTACCAGATCGCACGCATGGGCGTGGTCATGTACTTGATGGCCCTGCCGATGGCCATTCTCTTTGCGTGGGACATTCGCGCGATCATTGTGCTGACGGGACTGGTTGTCACGGCCTATTCCTTCGTGGGTGGGATCACGGCCGTCATCTGGGCCGACGCCATTCAAGCGGTCGTGCTTCTGGCAGGTGCGATTTTGGCCTTGGCGGTCATCGCGTTCGAGATCCCAGGTGGCGCGTTCGAGATCGTCCGCGTCGCCCGTGCGGAGAACAAGGTTTCGCTCGGCAGCACCGACGTCTTCGATGTAGCCAATCCGACCGTTTGGGTTGTTCTCGCGTTCGGATTCTTTGACAACCTTCGCAACTTCGGAGTCGACCAAAGTTACGTGCAACGCTATGTCACAGCCAAGTCGGATCGTGACGCGGCCCGCAGTGTTTGGATCGGATCGTTGCTCTATGTCCCCGTCAGCCTGCTGTTCCTGGTGATCGGAACCTCGCTCTACGCTGCCTATCAAAAGGACACCACCGCGATGGAGGAGCTACGCACGATCGTTGCGGAGCAGCGTTTGGAGCAAGAAGGCGTGTCGGTCGAGGACGCCGGGTATGTCGCTCAGCGCGACCTGATCACGGCCGGCTTGACCGACGCGGATATCGGTGACCGTGTGTTCCCGCACTTCATTGCTTCACGATTGCCGCAAGGCATGCGGGGCCTTCTGATCGCGGCGGTGTTCGCGGCGGCCATGAGTACGGTTTCGACTTCACTCAATTCATCCGCGACGCTGGTGATGAGCGATTTCTATGTCAGGCTACGCAAGCCGGATGCTCCCGATGGGTTGCGCATGCGCGTGCTGCGGATGGCGACGGTTGCTTGGGGCGGCATGGGAACAGCAATGGCACTTGTGTTGGCAAAACTGACCGACAGCGTCTTGGACACGTGGTGGCTGCTTTCGGGCGTTTTGGGTGCCGTGATCATTGGCTTGTTACTGTTAGGGCTCGTGGTGCCCAGGCTCAGCGGACGCCGTTCGGTCATTGTTGTCGGCGTCGGTCTGTGTGTGATCGCGTGGATGACACTTTCAAACTCGGTCGCATGGCCTGCGTCTTTGGCATGGGGCGCCAGTCCTTTCCATCCCTTGCTCACCATCGTGATCGGACCGCTGGTGATGTTGGCCGTCGGGCGTTTGATCTCCAACCAGCAGGACAGGGAGCACGCGCCATCTGCGAACTGACGCCACACCACGCCTACCCGTCGCATCATCCGCCCCCAATCTCCAAGTCGAATCTTCCAGGATAAGATGTTCCGCAGACACTCGCGAAACCCTGTTTGCCTTGCCAGCTCCGATGCCAACCCTCTTGATCCACAAAGCACCCGTCATCCGCCTCCTCTTCTTGGCCTATGTCTTGGCCAGCGGTGGGACGTCGGACCGCCATGCGCGCGCGGAAAATGAGCGTGCTGCTAATCCGGTCGAGCGGTGGACCTACCTCAGCAACGCGGAACTGAAGGTGGGTTTTTTGCGCTCCCATGGTGGTGCCTTGGCGTACCTGGGACCGGCAGAAAGCGATGTCAACTATTTGAATCACTATGACCATGGTCGATTGGTGCAACAATCGTACTACGGCGATGCCGACGGCTCGCGCTGGGTCGATAAACCGTGGCGCTACAATCCCGTTCAGGGCGGTTCCTACCGCGGCCTGGCAGCGAGCTTGAGCAGCTTCCATTTCGATGGGAACACCGTCGACGCGAAGACGATCCCGCGGCATTGGGCGTCCGGTGCGCTGCTGAACGAATGCAGCATGGAACAGAAGGCCACGCTGGACGGTCCCGTTTTAAGTGTCCGCTATCGCTTTCGTTACGATGGCGAAACGGCCCACCAAACGAGACACCAAGAAACCCCGGCTGTCTTTGTGGCACCATCACTCGCAACACTTGTGACCTATTCCGGTGAACACCCGTGGACGGGCGACGAATTGGCCACGCGGACACCGGGGTGGCCCAATGAATCGGTTGTCCTTGCCGAATCCTGGGCCGCCTATGTTGGAGACGACGGGGTAGGAATCGGTGTCTACGTGCCCGGCGTGAAGAAAGCCACCTGCTATCGCTTTCAGGGTGGCAACGGTTCCAATTGTTCCTACATCGCACCCTTGCGATCATTCGCGCTCGAGCCCGGCTTGGACTTTCACTATGAAGCTCACTTCACCACAGGGACGGTTGCCGAGATCCGCGAGCAATTTGCGGGTCTCAGGAGATCCGACAAGGCTCGACGCGAGAGCCGGTGAGAATTCGATGATGCGTTTCACGACAATCCTTCTATTACTGCTTGCCTCCGTACACGCAGGGCGCGCGGTCGGCCAAACAGAGAAGCATGGGATCCGAATCACACCTCTGACCAGCGGCGTGGAGGCATCGTTTCGAGGCATGGCCATCCGCGAACATCGAGAAGCATGGATCGCGGGTTCGAACGGAACCGTGATCCGGACGACTGATTCAGGAGAATCGTGGCAACGCGTCTCTGTTCCCGACGCAATCGAACTCGACTTTCGCGATGTGGAACTGCTGCGTGACGGCACCGCGCTGTTGATGAGTGTCGGTGAAGGCAGCTCGTCTCGCGTGCTGCGGTCGACCAACGCCGGAGAGACTTGGCAAACGGTGCTTGTCAACGCGGAAACACAAGGCTTCTTCGACGGGATGACGTTTGGTGAAGACGGGCGGAGCGGCTGGCTCTATGGGGATCCGGTCGACGGTCACCTCGATATCTACCGGACGACCAACGGAGGTGAAAGTTGGGAGCGACTCCCCAAGGAGCAACGACCGAGGCTCCAGGAAGGAGAATATGGGTTCGCCGCCAGTGGTACCGGGATCATTGCAAACGGACGCCATGTCTGGATCGCAACCGGTGGCTCCGTGGCAAACGTGTGGCACTCTGCGGATACGGGCATGACGTGGCAACCTCATGACACGGGCCTTCGCTGCGGCAATCCCACTTCAGGGATTTTCTCCATCGACCTCATCGATTCGCGGGCTGCGTGCGTCATTGGCGGGAACTACGCCGAGCCGGGGCTTGATCGCGACAACGTCGCGGTCTCCTCCGATGGCGGGAAGACCTGGTCGAACCCGCGACATGCGCTCATGCCGCACAAGGCCTGCGTGCAGTCCCTTGGCAGCGGTCGCTTGCTGACGTGCGGTCGCACGGGAGTCGCGTTCTCGGAAGACGCGGGGCACACCTGGCAAACGCTTACGAGCGATGGCTATTACACACTTCGCGCCGACCTGAAATCGGGTTCAGGATTCTTGGCCGGAAGCGGGGGGCGTCTTGCCCGGTTTGAGTTTGCGATCGCCGACGAGGGGAATCTCGATCGGTTCGGAGGCTTCAAACCCTTGAAATCCGACGCCACGGGCTTCTTTCGCACGGAGATGTTCGAGGACCGCCATTACTTTGTGACGCCTGAAGGGCATGGCTACCGAGCTCTTGGGATCAATCACTTTCACAACATGACCTCCACCGCGTACGACGAAACGGTGGCACGGATTCGTTCGTGGGGTTTCAACGCCGGCTGTTATCAGGGACCCCGCTGGATGTGGACACGTTATCCATACACGAAAGGAATCAACCTCGTTCCGGTGTGCGTCTGGAAACCTGACCACCAGTTTGGGTATCGCGATGTGTTCGATGAGCAAGTCCTTAAGCGCATGGAAGCGGAGGTGCAGGCGATCGTCGAGCCGCAAGCCGAAAACCCGATGCTCATCGGATACTTCTGGACCGACATTCCGATCTGGGAACGGGATCGTGACGGCGGGTGGGTCCGATTCTACAAATCGCTCCCGAAGGATTCCGCCGGCCGTCGAGCATGGGACAAATGGAAGCAAGCGAACGAAGACGCGCCCGAGCGAGATTTTCTACCCGTCATCGCCAAGCAGCTTTATGCGAAGGGGCACGAGTTTGTCCGCAGGTACGACCCCAACCACATGATTTTTGGCGATCGTTATCACGAGGTCGACATGCCGGCGGATGTGGTCCGCGAGGCACTGCCTTACATCGACGCGATCGCCGTCCAACCGACCAGCCGTGAGTTCAACTTCGACTTCTTCGACCATGTTTACGCGGAGTTCGGCAAGCCGCTGTACATCGCCGATCACGTCAGTTCCTTCCCAACCGAGGAGTACCCGGTGACGATGGGGAAGGCGGCTGAGAATCCGCAGGACTACGAGGCGTACTACCGACGATACGTGACGACGGCCATGTCACGCCCGTACATGGTTGGTTTCAATAAGTGCCAGTATCAGGATCAGCCGACGCCATCACTGCTCAAGCAGGGCCTCGTGCGGGTCAGCGGTCGTCCCTATGAGATCATCGAACGGGTGAAGGATGCCAACTTCACCGCGCTGAGCCATGCCTATGATGGCACGGAACCGAAATCACTTGCTGCGGCGACAGTGGGACTCGACGGTGCGCGCAGCGGCAGGGGCGAGACGCCCACGATACTGGCCCCAAAAGATGGAGCAAGAATCTCCGTGGGTAAAGACATCGATATCGAGGCGACGGTCGATCTCGCGAAGATTGGTGGTCGCCAGGTTCGATTCTATTACGTTGATGAAGGCAAATGGAAACCCATCGGACACGACGACAGCTTCCCGTATCGGACAACCTGGACATCACCACCGCCCGGTGACTGGACCATCTACGCGGCCGCCCACGGACGGGACTGGAAGATCGTCTCGAAGTCAAAGGTCAACATCAAGATCGTAGACGAGCTCCAGGCAGAGAACCCAAAATAAGTGGTTCTCAGATATCAAAATCATAAAACGCAAACGCCTCCTGAAAGAAGCCGAATCAACGCCTGAATCTCATTCCCATTCCACCTCGGTCAACCACACCGCCCGCATCGAAAGGATATCCGAAGCAACACCTGTTTGTCCAACTTCGCTCAATTCACGACATCCGGAGCGAGCTTCGGTGTACGCCACTCCTGAGCTATCGCATCCATGGATTCGTTATGGCGGCAGCTACCCCGTATTCACTTCGCCCCTTACGGGGCATTGCCATCCGCCCACATGGGTGTTTGAATGCTCGGCGAGTTGCAAGAAGTTCGTTTTTCTGGAGAGTGAAGTGGCAAAGGTAACGGTCGATATAG
Organism: Planctomycetota bacterium; assembly: GCA_039189905.1. Classification (GTDB taxonomy): domain Bacteria; phylum Planctomycetota; class Planctomycetia; order Pirellulales; family Pirellulaceae; genus Rhodopirellula. The sequence goes on along the minus strand of JBCCYK010000224.1, from coordinate 1,034 downwards.
CTGGCTTCTATTATTCAACTGAGTTCGATAATGATGCTATCGCGAACCCAACGGTACAGCAGGCTACTGAAGGTGTTGTGAATCAAGTCGGAGCGAACGGAAGGGGAAAGCTCCTCAAAGCCGAGTTCAACTCAGGCGGTTTTTTAAACGAGATTGCTGTCGTATTTACCCCGGACAATCCTCCTCTCTCCCGTCAGCTTAAATCTGACGGCACGAGTAGAAGTCCGGAAGGACTGCCACCAGGTCTGTATCGCTATCGAGACGAGCCCGGGAAGAACGCCAACTCATGTGATGGTCTTAGCAATTCCCTGACACTAGCATGGCAGTACTACGTGTTTCGCCAGGTGGCCCTTGAGGGTGGTGGCACCGCCAGGGCTCTCGTAAACGGTGGTACCGGGACGGAAAGAAGGATCGTGGCTGCTGGGCAATTTGAACTCCAGGATAACGATTTACTCCGATGGCGTTTGATTGCGATCGGTGGAATTATTGAGGCTACTCCGGAATCTGCGTTAATGAGCAACATGATTGATATCGTGACCAACAGGCGGGGAGCTCTTTCGACTGCAGCACTCCCAACTCCTCAGGAATGATCACGAATCTGAGCTTAATCCAATCCGGGAGGCCGGCCCTCCCGGGCGGTTGGATCTGCTTGGCCGGTTTTGATAAACCTCTTGTTCGGAAGAAAGATCCGAGCTGCGCAAGACGTCTTTCCGGATTTCGTTGTTCCAGACGAGATTCAGACTTTGCTGGACAAGTTCAAAGCAGATCTCATCGCGCGGCGGAAGACGATGAGCGTCGACCGGAGAATCACAAGGAGGCGTTTGTTGTTGAGCACGGCTACGAGAATCAACGCCTGCAAAGCGAGAGCTACGCCGAGTTTCTGTACCAGCCCGATGCTTGTGATCAGCGTTACCGAATGGTGGCTGTCCGCAAAGACATCGAGGTGACAAAGGTTAACAGTTCCTATTCGACAAGCAGCGGTACTTCTTTTACATCACGAACGAATCGCTTGAAGAAGTTTCCAGTCGCGAAGT
>JBCCYK010000223.1:0-11142 GCA_039189905.1 Planctomycetota bacterium | reverse complement strand
GTGCAAATCAAATCCGCGTGTTCTCGCCAGCCGCTGGAGAGGTCCTGAAGACCGCCCAAGACTGCAAACAGTCCGACCGCCCAAAGGCTGGTCGCCAGCGTCGAACGCTGCCAAAGGACACGCCGTTTCAAGTGAGTGGCGTTGGTAGGATGGTCCCGATGCGCCAGCATCAGTCGTCCATCGCCGGTCGATTCGTCTTCTGCCAGCTGAAAAAGCGTCCATGCACTAAGCAGGAGGCCCAGTAAGCTCAAACGCGCTGCAATGGGATCCACCGCGTTGCCCGTGAGCATGATGCCGAACAAGGAAACCACGCCCACGGACAACATGGAAAACACGTAGATGGCATTTCCGCTGGCAAGCAAGGGGCGACTGACGCTGTCCCTGTCTGATGGATTCTCCCGTTGGGCTTGCCCGCGCCGTAGCCTCGCAAGGAGTGGATGTCGCACGAAGCTGCCCACGATTCCAGCACTGCTGAACGCGATCAAGCACCACGCGAGCGTCATCGGGCGTTCTGCCCCCAAGGACGCACCGACGTGAGCGGCGACATCCGCGAACAGCAAGGCCATCAGTGCCAACGACGACAGCCAGACGCGGCCTCGATCGACTCGGGTTGCCAGGGAAGCAATCAGAATCAGACAGGTCAGCCAGCGGAGGCTTGTTGCCAACACGAAACTGGTTTCCGACCATGCCAAGCCGGGGCGGCTGAATTGCTGGAAGTGCAGTGCGGCATACAGCAGGATGATGGCAACACTCGTTTCGGTTTCGGCCAATCGTGTCGCCCAGGTTGGCGTTGTCCCGGAACGCACCGCAGCGATCGGGTCCCCAAGCGGTGTCAATGCTCGCCAAAGGATGAGCCACGCTGCCCCATAAGCGATGCAGGCACTCAGGACGACGCTAAACGATTGACCACCCAACCAATGCGAGGCCATCAGCCAGACGCCTCCAAAAACAACCCAGCCGCTTAGGAGTCTTCTTGAACGCGACTCGCTACCGAACCAAATCCTGGGGATCCTAACGACCACGCCGACCGCAGCCAGAGCCATCCATGCCATGGCGGCGTGACAGCTCGCGTGTTCCAGACTCGCTAGGTTGGCAAGACCGTAGCGCGTACGCGCACCCGTGAGCCATTGAGAGAGCGTCACGGTGGTCGATAACGCAAACAAGACCGCTGCGGTCGCGGCGATGTGAGCGATGAGCCGGGATGGCTCAACGTCCCATCGTTTTGGTGGCGATGAATCCGACGTTCGCCGCCACATCCATCCAACACAAGCCAACGATCCCCAAGCCGCTGCCAGCCAACTGAACAGCATGCTTGTTGCGATCATAGAAGCGGAAAGTTCCGAATGCTGTTGGACGGTAAACGCAATCGGGCCTGAAAGGCCCACTGTGAGCATCGGCAGCACCTGCGTCGATCGGCCGAGTCGTTCCCATAAGATAAATAGGGCCATGGCGGTCACCAGCGTGCACAAGGGGCCGTCGCCGAAGCCGGCAAGTGTGTCCGCGGACATGACATTGAGGATGGTTCCGAGTGATGCCAGGCCGCCCACCGTGATCACATAGCCTTCCGCGATGTCGATGATCGAGGAGGGAACGTCGACGCGGCTCCCGAATCGCGAACGCTGTATCCAAAGAAGGCCGCGTGTCCAAAGAAAGACACCGGCGGCGGACATCAGCCAACAGGCAATCCAGCCGCCATGTGGAAGCAGGTGTCCAGGCAAAAACGCGCCCGCTGCTACCAATCCGAGCGAGCCCGTGAGCAGATGTCGGGACTGATGCGGCCCCTGGTGGTGGCCAATCGTGTCATCGTGTGTGTGGCGGATCAACAACATGCATGTCACGGACAGGCCCAGCCAGATGACCGAAGTCAGCAGCGATGGCAGGGCTCGCACGGCGACCGCTTCGGTCAATGGTAGCAACCAACCACCCACAAAAAAGGAGCTCGTTCCAAGGATCAAGAACCCCGCAACGAGTGCCATCAACGCGGGAAGCAAAGACGCGGACGCAATGGCATCTTGGAATGCGTTTCTCAAGTTGAATGCGGGTCTTGCGTCGCGTGCTGGGCTGTTGTGGTTTGCAAGCCGCTTCTGGATCACGAGAACAATCACGGCCAGCATGCCAACCACGCTGATCTGCAATAGCATCGTCGACAGCTGCGCGACGTCGGCGTTGATGGAAAGTCGCGAGACGACTTCCCATGCGAACCATGTCACGAAGAACCCGACCCATCCAACACACGCGTGTGACGCATAACTCGATTCGATGCGACGAGCACGCCTACCACGACGGAATGCAATCGCAAGGCCGGTGGCGATTGCGAGTAAGCAAAGAATCCCACCCGTTTCCAGCCATGTCATTCCCGCGGGCGGGGAACATGCCCATTGAGGATTCGCCACTGAAAGCGGTTTCGTCCACGCGTCAAGCAATCTGGGGACGATGGCCAGGGCGCCCGTCAAGATCGCTCCAATCAGGAGCGGTGTTTCCCATCGCGGAACGGACCGGAGTTTCCGTTTGAAAAGGGGGACCACGTTGCTGAGCAGGAGCCACGCCACGGCCGTGCTCGCAAAACACGCTGACATGCGCCATCCGATGTCACCGCTGGCAAAGTAAAAGGGGGCCCAGGCGACACGGCCCCAAAAGTGGGTCCAAGCAAAGAACACCACGCAAAAAGAGGTCCCAACGGCGGTGCGGAGCCAGAGTTGCTTTTCGTGACCCCAACTCGCAGCGACCAGTGCAAGCACAATGGGCAACAACAAAAAGGCACTGCCGACGTCGCCGTACCCGAGCCCAGCTTCCATCGGGTGAACGAACGCCGTGGCTAGCTCGATGCCAACGGCAAGCAACAGGAAGGGAACCGCCATCGACGCAAGCACGCCGGCTCGTATCCTCAGGTCGGTGGCACCATGCGATGACGCCACGCGATTGCGCCCCGCGGGTTTGCTACCCAAGAATGCAGTCAAAAGCGAATGGGGGAAGGAAGCCAAATGAGGAAGCCGCCCGAACTGGCGTGGAACCAGTGAAACCGAGAGCAAGGCGAGCCCTGCAAGCACCCCTGTCAGCGTTGTCCGACCGAGTTGCCAACTCAAGGACGGTAGCGATCCGAGGCCCTCATCCGCCGGGATGACGGCCACGGAAACACAACTCACCAGAGAATTGGCCCAAAGCAAACTGGTCACCAGCAAGGCCCAGCGAAACTTCCGGAACGCCGCGGCAGGTAACTGGTAAAGCAATGCTGACAATGCCAGACCCGCTAGGCTCAGAATCAGAGCGGGTGACCAGGCTGGCATGACACCCAGCCACATCGGTGATGCGAGCGAACACGTTGCTGACGCTGCTACCGACCAAAGCAACAGGACCACCATGGAGAGCTGATCGCTGAAAAGCTTGCTGCTCATCTTTGGAGTGGCTTTCTGGAACCATGCCGCAACCAAGCCAAGCAGGATGCCGGTCAGCGAAGCGGTGACCATCGCTTCACCGCCCAACGCCGCACGCCAAAGACTCACGTTTGCCCAGTCCTGTCCGCCCCACCAGCAGACCGCCGACAAGACTCCGGTGGCGGCGATGGGAAACAGGCCGATGGAGGTTGGAATCAACGGTGACGCCGACGTAGCGTGGTTGGCGTCACTCCTCCGGCAAGACCGATTCGCGTAGAGACCCAGGACCAACCATGTCAGTCCCGTGATGATGGCGTGGGTCCACAACCAGTCCAGCCTGGCAATGGAAGCTGGGAGGATGGCCATCACCAGGCCCAAACCGATGACGGAGAGGGTGGATGAAACCACAACGCGTTGAGAGTGCTGCTGGGAATTTGCCACGCTGGCTGATGATTCTCCCGTGCGAAAGCTCGCGCGATCGACTTGGGTCGCAACCGTCAGTCCCAGGCAAATTGGAATCGCGGCGAAGGCAAGGGAGATCCAAAGCGATTGCCCCCCTTCTCGCAGAAAGACGGCGCTGTACGCCAAGAGAGCGGTCGAGGAAGCCATCAGGATTCCGGTCATCAGCCAGCGATTCTTGATCGCTCGTTTGCCAAGCACGCGGCGGCGTCTCCCTCCGGTGGCGGATCTTGGCCAAAGCATCGAGGCCGCAATGAGACTCGTCACGGGCAGCAAAGCCAAACCAGCCTGTGTTCCAAACCATCGCCACAACGTCGGCACGGTCACCAACATCAGTGTGGGAACCGCGACGCCGACGGTGAGCGCCCAAGCGTGTTGTGGACCGATCAGGCCACATGAGGATTGATGCAGGAGCCAACCAAAACCGAGTGTGCCAACGGCCATCGCCGCGACCGTGAGCGGGTCAAGCAGTGAGACGGTTTCGACCGTTGCACCCGCTGCGGTCAGTCCTGCGATCACGCAGAGCGGGACCAACAGGGTCGCTATTACCAGCACGGCTCGACTGGTGTGACGAAGCCTCCAGCGCTTCATCGTGTAAAGCCCTGCGGCGAAGATCGCTGCGTCAGCCGTGACGAACAAAACCGTTGGCACAACACGATGCACCGATGTCAGTGTGTTCCACAGACTGATCACCAACCCAATGGAACAAACCACAACCAGAATGCCGGCGATCAACTCAATCCAGCGTATGTTCCTGGCCGCCAAGAATTGTCCAATCACTTGGCTGATGGGCCGAGTCGGCTCTCGGCTTGATCCCGGTTGCGGAATGACCAGCGGTTCTACCAGAGAAGCCGTCAGGACTTGTTCGTCGCCCTGTTTGTCATCATCACTTCTTGCACCTACGCCCAATGGCACGGCTGCAGACTGACCCTGCGTCCCAGGTTGCTTCCGAGCCACATGTGGGTCTTGAGCCGCGTTTGGCGGCTGGGCATGATTCTTGGAAAGAAGCAATGACGTGGGCTGATTGGAAATGCCATCGGCCTTGCGCAGCAGGTCATCCGCCTGATCGCTGGTCAGCGCGCCTGCCGATACCAAGGCGTGAAGCATCCGATCGAAGGCGCGACGATCCGAAGAAAGACCGAGCCCCTCCGAAGGACCACCGTGATCCTGTCGGGTGGGTTGGGATGCGGTGTCGACGCCCCCATTGATGACGCGTCCTAACGCGGCCAACAAGAGCCAGGAACCGTGGCCCAGCACCGTGATGGCTGCCCACAAGAACATGAGGACCAACACGATTTCCATGGCGAGTTTTCCGGGTTATGACATGCCAGTGCAGGGGCCCGCGGAGCCGATCAACCCGCGGAGCCGATCAAACGGCCTGCCCGATTCTCCCGAGCCCTTCACGAGGCGACCGGTGCGCCGAATGCCGATGGAATTTTTGGAAAAAGATCCAATTCAGAGATGCCGCGAACCGTTGTCAGAAAAGCGTTTCGCGGCGGACGTCCTCATTCGAGGCCGAGGCGCGGATCCAGTCCAAACATGACATTCATGTTCTGCACGGCGGCGCCACTGGCACCCTTGGTCAGATTGTCAATCGCGCAGATCAGAACCAGACGGTTTCCCGATGCGCGCACCGTCATGTGCACTTGGTTGGTACCCCGAACATGCGCCGTTGCTGGCAAGCCTTTGACGACCTGAACGAATGGCGACTCGGCGAACCGTTGATTCCAACTCGACACAACCTGATCCAAACCCGTTCCTGGCCTGGGACTCACGTAAATGGTCGATAGGATCCCACGATCCATTGGGATCAGATGAGGTGTGAAAACCACTTCGACGGCGGTCGCCGAAATCCGTTCCACCAAATCGCCGATCTCAGGTCCGTGTCGATGGGTGCCCACCCCATAAGCGGACACGGATTCGTTTGCCTCGCAGTACAGCATCGCGAGTTTGGGGGTTCTCCCGCCTCCAGAAACACCGGTCTTGCTGTCCACGATGATGTCAGTCGTTTCAATCAGGCCGTCCGCCACCAGGGGCGCCAGCGGCATGATGGCCGACGTGGGGTAGCAACCCGGATTCGCCACGACGTCCGCGTCCGCGATTTCGGATGCAAAAAACTCGGGCATCCCGTAGACCGTTTTGCCAACCCGTTCTGGCCACGGGTGAGACGGGCCATACCATTGTTCGTACAGAGCGACCGTCGAAAGACGAAAGTCCGCACTGAAGTCGACAACGCGCAGGCCGACATCCGCCAACTGCCTCACGGTGGCAGCCGATGCCCCGTGTGGTAGGCAGCACATGGCGACGTCGGCACGCTGTTGAACCGAATGTGGATCAAGCGTTTCCAGTTTCAGGTCGGTGCGGCCGATGAGTGCAGGGTGAACCTCAGCGAGTGGTTTCCCCGTGTCGGAACGGCTGGTGGCGACCGTCAGTTCGGCCTCCGGGTGGCGATCGATCAAGCGAGCCACTTCGAGGGCGGTGTAGCCGGTGCTTCCAATCAGAGCAACTCGAACAGACATGGGCGACGTATCACTCCCCTTCAACCGCCGTGGGCGGGCAAGTCAAAATCACCGGTCAAATCGCGAAAGAACGCGTGGGCATGGTTCGCGGGATTGCCGGCTGGGTCAGCTTGGGTATTCGCATACTCGATCAGAAAGCCCTTGCCACGGATTCGGTAATAGTGACCGACGCCGGGCTTGTCGGCACCGGCCCATGCAAAGTGGATGGGATCCCAACCGTCCTTCTCCAGCAGTTCACGGCGACGCCGGGCCACCGTGTCAGCAGGAACCTCAACATACACATCGACAAGACGTTTCAGGGTGGCCTTCTGATCCGGACTAAGGGCGGAGAACGGGAGCCCCTCGGGCTCTCCGACCGAAGCCTGGGCATCGCCAGCGAATCGAATGTCCTTAGGCGCTTTGTCCGAGAGAATCGCTTTCTTGCGTTGGCTTTCTGTGAGTGATCCCAGTAACTCAAAGGCCAGGTTCTCTTCGCGTGCCAAGACCGCGGTACCCTTGTCCAAGGTAACACCCGTTTCGTTCATGATCGTGGCTGGGTTCGACCCCATGAATTGCGGCGTGCTATCGACGACCTGGTCACCCTTGCATACGAAATTCAAGGACAGGTGGTGACCTTCAAAACTCAGTCCCCAGGGCTGGGAGGCATCGGTTGCGGCAGCCTCGTATCCGAAGAGCGTGACGTAGTAGAGCTGCGAGTCGCGAGCCCACCTGCGTCCCTCGCCCTCCATCCCCTGCAAGACTTCCTCCAGCAACATGATGCGATCCGCTTTGCGATAGCCAACATCGCTCAAAGCGGAACGGAGCAAGCGAAGTGCCGCGGAGCTTTGGGCATCATTCATCTCCTTGAGTGGCAGCCCTTTGCGTGAATCCTTCGGAATGAAGTGCCAGTCCACGCGGTTGGCTGCGTCATAGGGAAGCAGCACGAGCTTCTTGTCGGCTTTGTCCAGTGTCTCCACAAACGCGCCCGCGAACGTCCGCATTTCGACAGCGGGAGGGTCGCCCAGCTTGAGACCCAGCGTGAGGCCAATCGAGACGAGGATGGCGAGCAACACGATGGGGCGAAGAAGGGAGGGCATGAGCTGGGACTCGGTGAGGTTGGCGAAGGAGGGAGTCGATCTGCGGGCTGACAGCTTAACTCAAGCATCCGACGGAAACACGCGGTGGGGCCGAAATCGCACACGCCGGCTCCATCCTGCATCCATGGATTCCTTGGCGCGCGTTCCCTCACGCAGGATCGCAATCGCCCGGCCTTCCTGGGTGACTGCGAGCACATCGCTTGTTGAGACGTCTTGGTTGATGGCGGAAGGTCGCGTCTGGTTCCGCGGGTTAAACGAGGCCCCATGCTTATCGTCAGCGTCGATGGGCAATCCGTTCTTCAATCGAAGAGCGTCTTCTGCACTGACAGTCAGGTGTCGGAGATGGTTCAGGCCAGTCTCAATCGGCAACAGGTGCTCCCGCCATTGGGAGCCGTTGCTCAGCGATGGGAGGCAGACCGCGTCGCCGACGGCGAACGGCCCAACCGCGGTTCTCTCCAGCTGGGTCATGACGGCCGTCGAATCGGCGGCTTCGGCGATATCCTTCCCCAGCGTACGCAGATAGGTGCCCGATCCGCAGCCAACATCGATAACGAACTCGGTTGCCTGAAACGATTCCAGCGTGATGTGATCGATTCGCACACTACGCTCGGGGACGTTCACGACCTCGCCACGTCGTTGCCGCTTGTGAGCACGCTGGCCATCGATCTTGATGGCCGAGTGTGCGGGCGGCTGTTGCCGGATCGTGCCCAGGAACTGCGGCAACACGGCTTCCAGCACGTCCCGGCTCGGAAGCGGTCGCGGATCATGTTGCACGGGGGTTTCTAAGTCACCAGACGGACTCGATTGCCCCAGGCGAAACCGCCCGCGATAGCGTTTGGGGTGCAACAGCATCCAGGGCGTGAGGCGTGTCGCCGTGCCGACGACCAACACCATCACTCCGGTTGCCAGTGGATCCAGTGTTCCCGTGTGACCCAGCTTGAGCTTTCGAAACCCCGTGTCGGTTCGAATGTGACGCTGCACCTCATTGACGAGGTCACGCGACGTGATGCCCGCTGGTTTGCGGACGTTGAAGTAGCCGCTCGGTGGTGTTGTCTCCATGACGTGTTTGCTAGGTCAGCAGACCTGCGTCACGGAGCATCATCTGCAGGTCGGCCCACGCGGCGCGTTTCGCGTCGGGATTACGTAACAGATACGCGGGGTGATAGGTCGCAATGACTTTGCTGTCACGATAACGGTGGATGCGTTGGCGCAAGCGTCCCACCGATAACTTCGTCTGCAACAGCGTTCGCGCGGCGACGGCACCCAAACAAACGATGTATTCCGGCTGAAGCAGCTCCAGTTGTTGTTGGTAGTACTCGCGGCATTGCTCGATTTCACTCGCGTCGGGGTTGCGGTTGCCCGGCGGGCGACACTTGACGGTGTTCAGAATGTACGTGTCCTCGCGGCGAAGTCTGCACGCCGTGATCATCTTGTTCAACAGTTCCCCCGCACGTCCGACAAAGGGGCGCCCCGTGCGGTCCTCGTCCGCGCCCGGGCCTTCGCCGAAGAACACAAACCTCGGTTCCAAACTGCCCTCCCCGAAAACGGTCTGTGTACGACAGCGCGAGAGTTCCGGACAACGCGTGCAGGCCTGAACCGATTCCGCCAAGCCTTCCATCCGTGATTGACGGTCCACGACGGGCAGCGGCATCGGGTACGATTCCGCCAACGCGACCACCTTCGCAACGGGCTCCAAACGGGTGGCGGGTCTCACCGATGCCGGGATGCTGGGGGATACGGATCGAGCGTCTGTTTGGGATTCAACCCCGGCAGGCGTGACGGATTGGGTGACGGGGCGGTCCGAGCGAGCAGTCGGCGCCGAGGTGGCGGCTGCTGAGAGCATGGACTGCCATTGAGACACGTGCTCTGGGATGGGGCGTGGCAACATCCGCACGCCACTGCGCTGCAAATGGGCGATCCAGGCCGCGGCAAGATCCGCGCCGTCGGTTGCGGACCCTGGTTCCAGGGCGGCAGTTGAATCGGGGCTGGGGCTCATGAGATTGCGTTTGACCAATGCTTTTTCAAATGGGAGGCACAGCTTACCATCTGGGATTCGCCCGACGGACCCGTGCCAATCCGACGCGATTCTTTTCCACTGCTCTTTAGATTTCGACTGACTGACATGCCCGTTCCACAAGTCGCCATCGTCGGTCGCCCCAATGTCGGTAAGAGCAGCCTGTTCAACTGGATTGCCCGACGGCGTTTGGCCATCGTGGATGATTTTGAAGGCGTCACACGCGATCGCATGATGACCCTGATCGAAGCGGAGACCGACGGCGGCGAGGCACGATTTTTCGAGTTGGTCGACACCGGCGGGATGGGCATCGAAGACCCGGATGACCTCACCGCGGATGTGCGTCGCCAGATCGATCTCGCGATCGAGTCGGCCGACGTCATCCTCTTGGTCGTCGATGGCCAAACAGGAATGATGCCGCTGGATGAGGAAGTCGCCGAGCGTCTTCGCGCGATCCAACGTCCAGTGATCCTGGTGGTCAACAAAGTGGATCAAGATCACCAAGACATCCACGCGGAAGAGTTTCACAAGCTAGGTCGAGGTCACCTGATCGCGGTCAGCACGCTGCAGAACCGGCGTCGGGATGATCTGGTGCAACTCATCGTGGACCGACTGCCGGAAGACGATCAGACCGTGAAGCCGCAATCGTCGATGAACATCGCGATCGTGGGTCGCAGAAATGTCGGCAAAAGCACGTTTGTCAACACACTCTCCGAAACCGATCGCATGATCGTCAGCGAAGTGCCGGGGACCACACGCGATAGCGTGGATGTTCGGTTTGAAATCGATGGCCAGACGTTTACCGCGATCGACACTCCCGGTTTGCGGAAACGCAAGAGTGTTCGGACCGACCTGGAGTTCTACGGGACGCACCGAGCCCAACGGAGCGTTCGCCGTGCGGATGTGGTTCTGATGTTCTTTGATGCCTCCCAAAAGACGAGCAAGGTCGACAAGCAACTGGTGGGCTATGTGATCGAGAATCACAAACCGGTGATCTTCTGCATCAACAAATGGGATTTGTATGCCGGGCAAATTCCGACGGAACGCTGGGTGAAGTACCTGCGCCACCAATTCCCGACCTTGGCATACGCGCCGATCGCGTTCATCACCGGGCAGACGGGAAAGAACGTCAAGGCCCTGCTCAACCACGCGGCCATGCTTCGTAAACAAGCCGCCGCCCGCGTCAGCACCGGGGAGCTCAATCGCATCATCAACGCCGCGATGGATCAGCACCCTCCACCGCTGTATCAAAATCGTCGGCCGAAGATCTACTACTGCACCCAAGTGAGTTCCGAACCGCCCACCATCGTGTTGATGTGCAATGATCCCAAAGCCTTCGCCAAGGACTATCAACGGTACCTGATCAGCTGGCTGCGTGACCACGGACCGTTCGGCGAGGTGCCCATCAAGCTTTACCTGCAAAAGCGCAAGAGCGAAGCGGCCCAACCAACGTAGCACGCTGTCTAAGCCGTACGCCGCTAACCCAAAATGACATCAGCCGAAGAGCATTAGCCCACGGTTCCGCGAACACACTGGACATCGAGTGATAACCAGTCGCTAACGAGAGCGTCCAGCTTAGCAAGCCAGGCAAAAACCCTCGGTCACGCTGAAAATCGTACTCGTACCTCGTACTCAGCGAAGCGGTACTCGTACTCGAGACAGCAACGAGTCGAGTAGGAGTACGAGTACCGCCACTCCGCGGC
>JBCCYK010000222.1:0-11241 GCA_039189905.1 Planctomycetota bacterium | reverse complement strand
GGGGCAAAGGAGGGTTGCACAAGGACTGCCGCGTTCCAAAATCGAACTGCTGCCTCGGCTTCATCGAGATCCCAATAGAAGTCGCCTAGCAGCAGCCAAACCATGGGGTCATTCATGGCGCGGGCCCGCGAGGCGTGAAAGAGTGTTAAATCCAATGAGAGTCCCGATTCATCGCTCAACTGCTGCCGAAGATGCGTCAGCGTTTGCCGAAATCCTTCTCCCTGATAGGAACGAGACGCGGACTCTCCGGCACTGCGGATCCAGTGAGTGCCGATTGGAGTGGGTAATCGGAGTTTCGAGCCCTGAAATACGTTCGTTGGGAGCCGGTTCAGAATGACGCCGTCAACCGTGGTTTCAGTCCCGTCCTGAATCCAGTAACCATTTTGGCGCGGCGTTTGATCCATGTCACTTCCCAGGGCAGACTCGTCGGGCTGCCAAGACCCCTTTGCTTGTTCAACGGCCACCTCTTTGATCGCTTGGGAACGACGGATCGCTTTCTCCAGGCCTGCGAAATCAAGGTTCAGCTCTTCCACGACCTTCTGGTCCCCATCGCGTAAGCCGTGAGCAGCAGTATCGGCGCTTATCGCCGGGGCGTTCGGATTGGCAACAGCCCGTGGATCGGATGTTTCAATAGCAACTGGCGGGGACGTTACAAGTTTTTCGGAAGTCGATTCTTTCGGCGCAAGCTGAGAAAGCTCGTCCGGCAGAGCCGGGCGAGCTGGTGGATCGACCTTGCTGCAACCCACTGCGATGGCAAGAACAGTTACGAGGAACACCACTAACAATCGTCGCAGTGGCGAACAAAGAATACAAAGGTGTGCGAACAAGGAATGGCTCCGGAACAAACGCAATGGATCGACCTATGGCATTCGATTCAGTACAGCCACGAAGATGTCACGTGACTCCCCTGTGTGACCTGCAAACGCGACCATGGGAATGTTGGGATGGGGATGGACAGCCGGTGATGCGGGAGTGGTCAGCTCTTCGGGAAGCGGTACCTGGGTTGACTCCTGCGTCGCCAGATCGGTGAACTGGAGCGTGCGGTGAGCGGTTGAGCCCGAGACCGCGAAAGTCCACACGACCCGTGAATGACGACTCCATGCCGGCCCCAAGTGATGCAACGCGTCGCTGACATGAACCTGTTGCGAGAGCAATCTGGGCGCCCCATGTCCCGCGAGTGCGACGACAAAGAGATCCCACCAAGCCTGGGCGTTAGAACGCGCGAAGTACGCCAGCAGCCTGCCATCGTGCGAATACCTTGGATTGCGAATGGTCGTCTGTCGTCGATCCAGTTGTTTCTCTTTGCCTGTGAGAATGTGCCTGGCCAGCAGCCTATACTCGCCGCCATCGCGGGCTTCGCGAACCATTGCCACAATGTCTCCGCGTGGCGAGAGTCTTGCCTCGATCCCTTCTCCCAGCGATTCGCGTTGCAACTCACCGTCGATCAATGACGCCAAGATGAGTTCTTGACCCGCGCGATAAACCAGTCGTTTCGCTGCTCCTGCGCTAACCGCATGGAGGTGATCTAGGAAGCGATCTTCACTCGCAAGAACATCCGTAGAATCTCGCAAAACAGCCTGTTCATAGATCTGCGTCGCAGGACCGATCTGCTTACGACGTTTGCGCGCATCTGAGCTTGTGAAAAGCAAGAACGGCTGACCACCGTCACGCCAGATCGGAATGTTCTCGAAGCTTCCGGTTCCTTCAAGGGGTACTGAGATCCAGTGACGGAAGCTGGGTCGATGCAGTCCGCGCAGTACAACTTTTCGAGTCCCCTCAGACAAATCGCAGCGCAGGCAAGCAACAACATCGCTGCTATTGGACCAACGCGGACCGAACAGATGGCCGGGCTCACCCATGAACAGACCCGTCAGCACAGTCATCACACTTGGATTCTCGACGGTCTCGAGTATTTCGGTCACAGTCGGTACTGATGAAACACCAATGAGTCGACCGTGAGATGGGATGATGACTTCGCCGGGAAGCCGTGTTTGCGCCATCACACTTTGGAAGAGGAACATTGCGATGGCCACGGCCACGCCAGTCGAGCACCATCGAAGTCTTTGAAGGACAGAGTCGGCGTTCATCAGTCATTTCCTTTGTTGGCGTCGCAGCTTCTGTTTTAGGCTCGTGCGGACGTAGAATCAGTAAGGAAGTTTGCTTGCGCCCAACGGTGCATCAATCACGTGCACGATTCGCGATCCGCGTTCTGTTCCAATGGAGAACTCAAATCTTCCTCGGTCCTTGGCCTTCGCCAACGAGACCCTCAGGAACCCGAGATCGTCTTTGTGGTGAACCCAATCGACATGGAACGTTTTTGTTTGTTGCTGGAGTTCTTCGCAGATCAAGACGCCCCGTTTTGTGGCGTCCGGCACGGCAAGCCGGAGCCATGAAGCCAGGGTTTGCTCCCGATTCAGTTCACCGCTCCAGATGACTCCATCCACTGTTTCATCGACGTCAATGATTGATGGGAGGGAATCATCGCCCCGGCCCTCACTCTCCAAACCAGCCGATGTTCTGGTGGAGTCTCTCGTTGCCGAGGCCCCCAAGGAGACCGTGCGCGCAACCAACCAACCAAGATCCGGTCGACCGAAAAGGGCGGGCGCCCAGTGCGTGCGAACGCGTACCGAGAATGCCTTCCAAACGCGTTCAAGTTCTTCATGGCCCAGCAAGTCATCTTTCATCGGGACTGGCTTTCCAACAGCAGCGTCCTGAAAAAGAGCGATGATGTGGAAAGCATCCGTCTCACCGACCTGAGGGCGCGGTTTGAGTCCCGCCGCAACAAACACTTGATCCATTGCAATCCACTGCTTCAGCATTGCAATGGCAGCGACGGGGTCTCGAACACGCGTCAAGTTAGGCGGCAGCCGAAGTACGTGTTTCATCGTCCCGTATTGCTTGACCAACAATCGAAGTTGTTTGTCCGGATCGTCTTGGGAGATGTGATTCTTGGGATCGACCCCGTCCGTCGTCGGGGCGAACGGAAAAGCAGTGGCCATGCCCTTCCCGGGGCTGGCGGAACTCTTCTGGTCTGAACCGCTCGATTCCAGCCAACGTCTCCATGTCGGTGAAAACTCGAACTCCAATCGAATGCCTTGGCTCGAATCGCGAGACAAATCACCCACGGATTCCACCAGCGCACCGGTTTCAACAGTGGGTTCGAACCAAGTGCCTGTTTCGGATGACTCCAGGTAACGCACCGATGTGCCTGGGGCTGTGATGCGCCAGACGTGATCCGTCTCAATTTGATAGGCCCCTGATACGATGCGATGTTGTGATTGCTCGGTGATCGGATCGAGGGTCATTGTCGGTGTCTGATCTGAAAGCGAAGTTCGCGGAACCAGACAAAGGAGTAGCGATCCTAGGACACCCATGATCGCCGTGTTATCAAACGTCCGGTGGAATGGCCAAACGCGACTGGTCATCCTGGATTCCCGCCTTTGAAAAGACGCGATCAGCAGGGGGCGATCATGGTTCATGTGAAGCTCGTGTTGGCGTACGCATCTGGGCAAGATCGACAGGTGTGCTCCAGATCGGGCCCGCGGGAGTCACTCGCCCATCAACGTAGGCGTAGTACCAGTCTTGCCCCAGACGAAGTGGCTGGGTCTCAGGCGGTAGCAAACCGAAACGCCGCCGTTGGTGGAGACCATCGTCGGTGATGTCCCACATCGCACCGAGTGCGTCCAAGACCCTACTCACACCAGCCTCAACGCCAAAAATACCCTTGATCGGTCGATTCGACACCCGCGCCTCGATGACCTCGTGTCGTGGTTTAACCCATATAACTCTGCCGTCGCGCATACCTACTGCGAGAATTTGTGTTTCTGCTGAGGTTGAAGTCAGGGCTCTGAGGTCTGCACTGACTTCCGCATGGAGCGGATAGTGCCAGATTTCGGAGAGGTCATTGAGATCCAATGCGATCAAACGTTCCGCGGCGCAGACCCATAGCTGGCCGTCAAACAACACCGGCTCCGACATGGGAGACTCAAGAGCCTGCACGCGTCGATCAACCCTCCGAAGATACGTGATCATGCCTTCGTGTAGCGTCTTAGCAAGGCGAATTCGACCGTCGCGATTGGCTGCCACAATGTGACTGTCATCGAGCCATAGCGGTCGATACCATCGTCCCATCGCAGATCCGTCCTGCCGCGGTAATCGGTCAGCCTGTGACACGTTGGCGGGCAAGGCCTCATCCACGAGAGGCAGCTCAATGGGCTGAGCCGATAACAGGTGTCGATTCATACCCACCACGCGAAAACGCTGCCGATCATCGATCACCGCAACCCATAGATTTGGTTTGGCGGAGACATCGCTGACGCCCAATTTGCACACACGCGCCGCTGGTGGGGCCGCGAGAGAATCTCCGAGCGCAACCTCAGCCAGCCGTTGGTTGTCCCAGCTGGTGGCGAGAAGCCGAGTGTTCTCACTGCGGAGCAGGACTGGCGGATCTGCCAACCAGTCATAGTATTGCCTCACTGGTGGGACGTTGAGTGCCCGAACAGCCATCTCCCCGCGAAAAGAATTGGCAGACCCCATCGACTTTGCCTCTTCCTTTGGTCCCGTGTAGAGGGTGCCTGCACTATCGCGAAGCAAAGTGCTGCGACTTTTGTGGACGACCTCAACGATCTCACCTCCCAGAGAACGAGACCACAGGGTTTTTCCGTTGTCCGTTTGGTGGCAGCTGGCACGAACATGGCCATGGTCGGGATCTTGCGCGACGACAAGGACCCGCTTATCCCAGATCTGCAAGGGTTGAGTCGGCACTGCGTCTTCGGACTCGAGTGGCGTCATCCACCTTTGTTTTGGGAATGCGTCCTTTCGATCCCGAAGTGAATTTGGCTGTCGACAGGACAATTGCCCCTGACCAACGTGGATCAAAAGATCGCTACCGCCCACAGTGACCTCGGGTCGAATCGGGAACGGGACGGGTGTTGACCAGTGGGCGTGTGGCGTCAAGGGCTCTGAGAATGAGCCTACGTCAACACTCCACAAAGAGTGTTCGATCGCATCGGTCGAGAAGCAGATGGTTGAGCCAAGCGTTTTCGGTTCACCCCATACCCTTCCTTCTAGATCAATTGACTGCAGCAATGCGTAATCATCGACAGGTTCCCCGGGATTCCCCGACGACAAGGTCCTGGATGGGTCGCGCACCTCGTTCGCGGGCATCGCTCGATAAACCTGAACAACGCACTTTCGATCAAGTCGATTGTCAATCACCAACAGGAAAGGCTCAATCCATGCGGCATGGCTGGCGGTGAAAGATGGATCCAGCTCGCGAAACGACGCACCCGCAACTCGTGGCTTCCCGCTCAAATCGATTCGCCAGATGGTGCCTGACTTCCCGACGGCGACCGCAGTACGGCCTCCGTTATCAAAATGAACCGGTCCGCGGAGCCGCTCAGGAAGAACCAGAGAACGGACGCGCTCTCCGCTGTCGTCAGTGACTTCCCAAACACGTCCATCCGACACACCAAGGAAGATCCGGTTGGACGACGAGACGGCGTAGCTGGTCAGGTCCGCGTCTCCTCCGATACCAATCGTCCAGATAGGAGATCCATCATGTGCACTGACCAGACTGAGGAAGGACTGACCTGCAACGTCCTTCCATGGCCACAGCACCGCCTCTTGGCCCAGCATCTTAGGCTGGAGTTTTGTCGAAAGCCCGGCGGGCAGTACCCATTGGATATCACCGTTTGTGCTGTCGAGTGCGTACACGTGATGATGCACCCGCGCAAAGACAAGCCGTCGCCCCACGTTAGTTGTTGCCCGAGCTAGATCACGAACACCCGTCCGACTCGCTGCGGCAATATGATTCCTTGGTACCACATCCAGGCTTTCTCCCAATTCAGGGCTGGTGATCACCACGTCTCGGTCATCCAAGACCGGAGTCCCACTCCTGAGCTTGGCCAACAAACGGCGTTGAAAGTCACGCCAAACATACTTGCTGTCATCAGCGATTTGCTGATCGGCAACCGCCTCATACTGCTCTTGCAATTCTTGCAAGGCGGGACGCTCCAGCGTTTTCAAAGCCTTAGTACAACTCGGCAACCAGACTTCCCAGTGTTCCAGCAGACGACGCCTTCGGGAGAGCTCGGATGCCAAGCGATGCATTTCCTCCGAGGATTCCACCAGATTTGGAAAGTAAGTCTGCCAGTTGCCTACTTGAGTAAGCGTCGTGTCAATTGAACGATGATCGACAGGAAAGTTGATCGCCTGCTCCAGTGAGCTCGGTAGGTCCGGAAGCAGGCCCTGGCTTTGTTTGAGAAGCTGTTCCGTTGAGCTGGCCACCCATTTCGAGATCTCTTCAATTCGCCGCTGGTTGGAAATCGGTTGGTCCTCTATCCCTGGAAACAACAGCTCTTCGGACGCTGTCAGCTTCTCACGAAGGGAGACGATATCGGAAAGCCTGACCGCTTGAATGCCACGGCAGAGGTCTTGCATCAAGGACGCCAAGCCCATGCTCAGATCATCCGTGGCCGTACGATCCACCTCACGCGTGTCGACTATTTCTCCATAGAGTTTCTCTGCTTCCGCGTATTGCCCACGATCGAACGCTTCATCCGCACGGTTCCAACGCGTTGCGAGGGTCGCCAACCTCTGTCCTTCGATCTGCTGAAACGCAATCCAAAGACACGCGGCAGACAAGGCCGTCGCCAGGAGTGCTCCCAAGCCCATCGTGACAAGTCTGTGTGAGGATCGCGAGCCAGCGTTGCGTTTGCGTCGCTTCTTGCCGCCACGCTTGGGGCGTTGCGTCTCATCCGTTTCTCGTTCGGGTACCGGGTCGGTTACGCGGCGGCTTCGCTTTTTCTTTCCGCGCGGCACGCTAAGGCTCCGAGAACTGAATGGGGCCGTTGGGGGCCGCAATCGGCGATGACCTCAGATCTGCCAAGGCAACATCACCGATGCCAGCGATCGAAGCCGCATCGAATGCCCTGACAACCGCTTCCAAGGAAGCCAATTCATTTGCCACCACCAGGACACGCGACAGATTCCGGCCTGACGACGCTTCGCGGATCGATTCAGGTAGCTGTTCGCTACCAACGACGTTGGTTCCGGTACCATCGGAATCGATGGAAAACTCGTCCGACGCGCTAATCTCAATCAGGATGCGGTCATCCATCTCCGAAAGGCCGGGTGCCGGTCGATCTTCGGACGATTCCTGATCGTCCTTCGTCGGTGGAAACTGCATTCCCGTCTGAAGGTGAAACGTTGCGGTGATCATAAAAAAGATTAGCAACAAGAACACGACGTCGATCATGGGCGTCATGTCCATGGCGTCCTCTTCCGAATCTCGTCTACGTTGGCGTTTCGCTGCCACGTTCTGCTGGACGATATCGAAGAAGACGTCGTGATCCCCGATCTGACATTCCTGATCTGTTCCCGAGGCAGTTGCCCAATCCTGAGCCGACAGCTGGCGTCGATACAGCAGTTCGGCCACCTCCCGTTTGGAAACCTCGTGCAGAATCTGTCCATTCTGAGTGCGAATACTCCAGACGCTCTCCTTGGCTACTCTTGCGGCCGAGGAAACCTTGCTCGTATCACTCCCAATCGGCGAGCGCGGGGTTCGACTGGAAGAGGCTCGACTGCTCATTTTGGACGACTCACCCCAATCATGATCTGCCCCGCACCCGATTCTCCGGCGATCTTGACGATCTCGCGAACCACTCCCAGCGGCATCTTTCGATTTGACTGGATCAACACATCTCCGGTTTCACTCTGCTGGATCGCCTGCTGAAGTTTGGAGCCAAGTTGCGCAGGCGGTATGAGTCGCTCTTTGTCCTCGGGAAAATACAGCCGACACTGAGAAAGCAAGAGCGGGTCCGAACCCACTAATCGAGTATTAAGATCCGTCACATACTCGAGCGGATAGTCGACGACGATAACAGCCCTGCCCTCCGGTTTCTCCGCATCACCGGCCATTGCTTCTGGTAGTTCAAGGTCACTGAAGGGAGAAAGCGTGCTGGTCACCATGAAGAAGATTAGCAGCAAGAATGTCATGTCGATCATCGGCGTCATATCGAGCTCTGACTCATCCTCCGAACGCACTCGCGAGCGTTGAGCCACTCGCTTCGCGATCGGTGGTGGAAGCTGCGCGACTGATGTTGCCCTCAAGTTCGATGAAGCCGTGGAGCTGCTTTCAGACGCGCGCGAAGCAACGTCCTCGGACGAATGTCTTTGAGAGAGGACCTCCTGAGGAACCAGATTGATCTCCGGCAAGAACGGCTTGGCCTGCTCGATCGTCATCCAGTCCGACGAACCCAGTGGTCGCGTTTCGTGTTCGTCCGACGTGTTGCCAGCCGCAACATGTGCGGCCAACTGCCGTTCACTCAACTTCACGACTTTTGTCCCACCCGCGCGACGGACTTCCCAATATCGATTTGTAGCCATCAGGCTGGCTCAATATCAGGCTTTGAGATGGAAAAAAGCGTATCGATGCACTTCTGGCTGTACCGATCCAGGTCAATTTCCAACTGCTCGACGCGTGCCCTCAAATACGTGAGCGCAAAGACCACGGGGATGGCAACCAACAAACCAAGGAATGTTGTGCCCAATGCCATGCCGATGTCCCCTGCCAACTCTGCGGGGTTGACCCCGGCCCCCGTTGCCCCGGCGATGGTGCTGAAAGCTCCGATCATCCCCGAAACGGTCCCAATCAGTCCCAGCATCGGAGCGGTCTTTGCAATGGTCCCCAGCAATCCGAGGCGTGCACGAAGACGCGGCAGTACGATGAGCTCGATGTGGTTGTCCAAGACGTTGCGTAGCGTTGCCGGGCCCAGCTCACGGTGTTCGATTGCAATCCGGTAAACCTCAGGGACGCCACTGCCCTCATCACCACCGTAGTCCTCGCAAACTTCGATCGCCGCCTCATCTCCTTGCTGCAGTGCTGTATCAAACTCGTCCGCGAAGTCAGCCGCATCGCTCGACGCTCGCGAAAGGATAAGGAATCTTTCGATCACGATTCCCAAAGCAGCAAAAAACAGAAGGCCAATACCGGCACCAACGAAACCCGAATTGACAATGAGTTGGATCATGGGCAGTGACTTGACAAGAAGTTTGAACGATGAACAAAGCGAAGAGTGGCTGACGATGTGCGAAGCATGCCGACTGTTTATCTAGCAGTTGTGTAGTGACCGTTGTTTTCTCCGGCCAACCGTTGGAGCGTCGGGTTGAACTCGCCGAAACCGATACAACGAATCGAAGTCTGCCCGGCGTTTTGACGCGTGATCTGATCCACAATCAGCTCACTGAACGCGCCGTCACTCAGGAGACAAATTTGCTGAGGATGCACGTGAAGTGCCATCATCACGGCGGGAAGCGGATTAGTGCCACCACCGGCCGGCATGGTATTCAGCCAGTCAATGGCCTTGACTTTGTCCGCTCCCACCGCCGGAACCATGGTGATCTTCCGCCCCTGTCCGCTTGCCGAAAGTCCTCTTTGACTAAAGACCGGCCATGCAAGTGACTCGAAAAAAATAACCGAAAAGCTCTGTGTCTGATCCAGTCGCTGGATCGCTCCAATGAGTTCCGCCTTGACGCGGGCAAGTGGATTTCCGCTCATTGAGCCCGAGCGATCAATAACAAACACAACCGTTTTCACGTTTGGATCTACATTAAAGATACCAGAAAGCGAGGCGCTTCCCGGAGAGCCGCCGCCGCCCGACGAACCCAACGATGTTGAGGGTGCCACAAACGCATCGATCTCAGTCAATTGATCGATCAACTCCTGGTTGTCTGACACTGTCAGTTTGGAAGCGTCGAGCGTCCGACCTTCGCCCACATCAACGTCGGCAATCGCGTCCACACCCGAGGCCATGGCTGCGGAGGGGATCGTTTGCGCCTGCGGCTCAGTTGCCTCCGCGAAGTCCGCTCCGTCACCAAAGCCATCTCCCAGCGTGACCTCGACGATCGTGGGCGACAGCGGTTCGTAGAGAGTTGTCTGACCTGTTCCGATACGACCTCCGATAAGAAGAAGCAAGACAACGCCTGAAACGACCAACAATGCAATAATTGCCGCCAATAGGGTTGAATCGGAAAGCCAGCGAAGGCGCCCAAAGGTCTTGGATCGAACAAACGGATCTTCCAACCGCGAAAGAATGTCCCTGGCGACGATACTTAGGTTGCTCTTCATATGCAGTAAGTACCTGATCAACAACAAAAGGGGTCACCTTGATCAAAGATGATTTTTGGATGGTTGCCATAGTTTTTGCAAGGGGGTACCCTTCCCACTTGAGGCGGGTGCGGGTGGTCCTGCTTTTTTTGATGTTCTCTAGCAGCCAGGGGTAAGCAGTTGTGGCGACATTAAGAGCACCCATCCAAGCGGTCGCGTGCCTTTTCTTCGCGTTTATGGGACCGCTGTCTTCCGTCTCGATCGCTCAGACAAAGGTTTGGACCTACAAGGGTCAATTCAGTACGACGGCGACGCTCGTCTCCTTTGATGAAAAGAACGTTTCGCTCGAGTTGGCTGACGGTTCCATTCGAACGCTGCTTCGCAAGTTTTTCTCGGAAGAGGACGAAAACTATCTTCTTTCAGAGCAGTACAAGCAGTCTGATTGCGAGCAATGGCAGATCATCGAGTCCCAGGTAGCGAAGCTTTCATCGGGAGCAGGAGGCGTCGCTCAGGCGACGCTGGCGTTTCATAACGAGTATAAGCACAGCCCCTATGCTGGAGTTTTGTGTGGCACGGCCACTCTCCTGTCCAGCAACGAATTTGATAAAGCGGCTGTGATCTTGAATGAGTGCGTTCGGCGAATCGACGAGCAGCGGCGTGTGAGGCCCGGCATACATAAGCAAACGCGGGCGACCGCGCTTAACAACCTGGCGGTTTGCATGATTAAGCAACACAAGGGCTCGCCAGCCGCCGCAAAGTTTGTTCAGGCGGCGGAAGAGATGACGCCGATCTCCATGGCGATCGCCCATAACGGCTTGAGCCTGACGCAGGTCGTCGATAACAAGTTCGCACTCCTAAAGCTTGACGCTCGAAACCGAACCAAGTTGTCGGTCATGTTGGCTGGAGTGCCTGATTCGCTTCCTCCGGGTTATTTCTATGCAACCAAGATGCAGCGTCCTGAACGACCGGATGTGGCGGCCCGGAGCGCCGTTCAGGGGTCGAGCGTCCGCCCAAATCCTTTTCAGTCCCTGGCTATTCACTCCTCGTTTGATGGCCGAAGTGCGATTGCTTCTGGGACGGGTTGGGTGGTAGCACCTGAATGGGTTCTCACGTGCAGCAAGCTCATCTCTGCC
>JBCCYK010000221.1:0-11291 GCA_039189905.1 Planctomycetota bacterium | reverse complement strand
TTGCTCAATGCGGTGTTGGCCTTTCAGTCGCAGAGGAACGCCGGTGAACCGATCGAACTGTTTTGATCTACTTCGGAGTTGATTCCTTCGCCGGTTCCCTTGGCGAGCCGTCAAGGAGGGTGCGTGCGAGGAATCGAAAGCCGTTGCGATCGGTTGGCGTCATTGGCGGGATGCGTTGGGTGCGTCGAACTTCATCCGCAAGCAGTAGAAGAACAAAAAGGTGGCTGCGGACTTGTCAAACGGTGGTGGATGGCACCATACGTCTGGCCAGCCATCTACAATCAAAGTTCTTGCGAACCAAGTGTCCAGTTAAGTTCGTTTCGTTGCGACTTTCCGTTCCACCCGGTGCCGAATTGGTGGAGTTTCCAGTTCCGCAATCGCTTCGCGTTCCAAGTTCCCTGGGGATGACCCCGTCACGCAACGAAGGAGGAAACCTGCGATGTGCGAAGAGGTGCTGTCCAGCGAGTGAAACGTCCAGGGTTTTGGTGGTCGCCGATCCCCCAGGGCCCTAGCATTCGTGCCAGTCAGTTCAGAGCGCACTTGAGCACGAAGGGCACGAACGGTGAATCTGAGACTTTGGGCGATCGTCGTGGGGGTCTCTTGGGTGACGATCTCGACCGATGTTCCGTCGGCGAGGTGTGAAGGGCAAACGCCCCGAAACGTTTGGCATCCCGGCGGGCCGGTTTCAACGCTGGCGCTGGGTCCACAAGGGAAAATGATTTGGTTCTCGATGTGGGATCGCGCGTCATCGGGATATCGACTCCATTCGATTGACACGAGCGGTTCGTCGGACTCTCCCCGAGTGATCGAGAGTGTGCCGCCAGTCGTGTCGCTCTTCTCCATTGCGGTGAGTCCGACTGGACGTCGCGTGGCATGCTGTTGTTTTGAGAAATCACCCAACGGTGGGTTTCAAAACGTGGTGCGGTTCGTGAACACCGAGTCAGCCGAACAAGAGGCCAGCTACCGTTTGTCGAAGGTGACCGTACCCTTCAATCGGTCCGGGTTTCCGTTCCAATCGGTCTGGGAGAACGAAGCTTCGCTTCTGGTCTACGACCATTCCGACAGTTCATTGCATCGAGTCGACGCGTCGGGTGAACAGGGCAGTCGCATGGCGCGCCTGGATGAAATGACCTCGAAAACCGAGGAGATTGGCTACGTCAGCGACATCGTGACGTTCCCCAACGGCGATATCGGCTTGTCTTATGTCAATCAATTGATCGTCGAAAACAAGGCTGAGAGACTTCACGATGGCAAAGTGCTGCGTTTCGCACTGGTTCGACTGGACTCGTCTGGCAGTCAGATACGGGACGTGATTCAGAAGGAGCGTCGGGTTGGCCATGCCAGTGGTGTTTGGCCCATCTTTGCCTTGTCTCCGTCACTCGGGTGCCTGGGACATTCGCAGGCGTTCGCGTCCAGGCAGCCCGAATTACAACTTGCGGATCCTGCGTCGCTGACTGAGGTTCGTAAGCTCTCGATACCCCCATCGACAGCAGACGGCTCGCACACGCAAACGAACCGCGAACACCTGGTGATCAGTCGCGACGGGCGATCGATCGCATTTCTTGAGCGTGCCCTCGACGAATCCAAGGAGGCTCGTCAAGCGGACGCGGATTTGTCGGAGCTTACGCCGTTGGAATTTGTACGTCGGCAGGGAGAGACGCTCTCCAGACGCCTGAAACACCCCAATGGCACGATTGTTGTTGCAAACACGCTGGATTCGGATGCGATCCCTCCCCGCAGATAGTCGCTGCTCGTTTCTCATCTTTCCGAGGAAGCCTTGATGAAATCGTCGAAAGAAGAAGCCCATTTTGGTGCGATTCCCAAGCAGTCATCGGGTTACAACGCTCCCACACGGGAACGGATAGCAGGCTTGGTAGCCGATGCACTCGACGACGTGGACCGCAGTGTCAGGCTCTCCTCCCGCCGAGCCGCCATTCGTTTGATCGTTCAGGGTATCGCGGCATCCGGATTTGGCCTCAGCGCTTCCATCGCGTTGGCATCCTGCTCTGAGGCCAATACTTGCCAATACGGGAATCTTTGCCCCTCGGAGAACACTTGTGGCACCAACACGTGCCCAGCTGAAAACATTTGTCGCAACGGGCATACATGCATCACTAAGGACTCGTGCGCGACTCAGGATCGTTGCCATAAAGACGACACGTGCGCGGCGGAGGACGAGTGCGTCGTGAACGACCTCTGCCTCGATGGAAACACATGCAAGAAGGACATTTGCAAGGCCAACGATCGCTGCGACCGAGCGGACACCTGTCAGACCCTTGACAATTGCAAGGAGAACGAGTGCCGAACCAATGATGTCTGCACGGAGGTCAATAGTTGCGTGGAGGTCAACAACTGCCTGAACCTTGATCATTGCAATTACGATTCTTGCTATACGGTGAACAACTGCACGCCGTTGGGTGACACGTGTACTCATGTGAACAACTGCACGGTGCAAACCAACACAGGTATTGCTTGATTCTGTTTGAGGTGGCTGCGCACCGTTGACTACGAGGAGCCCAATATGCAATTGCCCGTCTTGAGTTCCGCTGAGGCATCCAACTCATGTGGAAGTGCGTGCGGTGTGGCCGGACGTGATACGGTTGACAGCGCTTGTCATGAGAATCAGGCTGCGGAGCTTGTGGAAGTGCCGTTTGAGAATCGTCGACTGGAACTCGGTGCGTCCCCGGATGTCGGGTCCTTCGTTCGCTCCATCGATCTGGACATCACCGTCGAGTGCAACTTGCGATGCACGTATTGCTTCAAGGAGAAGTGGACGGAGCACATGGAGGAACGTGTTGCGTTCGACGCAATGGTTTGGCTGCTTCATGCCTCGGGACCGCACCGCGATCTCCACGTCAACTTCATGGGTGGCGAGCCGTTGCTGAGATTCAAACTGATCAAGAAGCTGGTGCCATTCGCCAAGCGACGCGCTGCCCAACTGGGGAAGACGATCCACTTTGGTATGACGACCAATGGCACCCTGGTAACGGATGATGTCATTGCATTTTGGAAACAGTGGGGTATGGGCTTCCATACGTCGATTGACGGAACGCCCGAAGTTCAAGATGCCAACCGACCAACCCAATCCGGGAGGGGATCGGCAAGGTTGGTGGAAAAGTCGGTCCCCAAGATCCTTGCTTATCGCCCGGGTGTATGTGCCCGGTCGACCGTCACGCCCGAGACAGCTGGAACGCTTGTTGATTCTTATCGGTACTTTCGAGGCCTTGGCTACATCGACATCGCCTTCGTGCCAGGTGGGCCTGCGAACTGGGACGACGTGTCCATTGCTGAGTTTGAATCTCAGTTCCAAATCGTGGCGAAACTCGTCCAAGAGGAATTCAAGTTAGGGAATCTCATTCATTTGAAAGGGATTGGGGAGTGGGCGGCCGGCGAGAAACGCGGACGTTCTCCTGTCAGTTGCGGGGCCGGGCGTAGCTTGTTGCTCGTGGACATTCACGGCGACATATGGCCCTGCCATCGATGGAATAAACGGTCACACGCAACGTGGCGGATTGGTAGCATCTATGAGCAGTTTAATGAGGCAAGCCGGGCTGTCCTTGATGTGAAGGATCAGACGGCCCTGCTGGAGCAGGACTGCGAACACTGCCTTGCGAACAAGATGTGCTCTGGTGGATGCCCGGCCGAGAATCTTGAGGAAACTGGCAGCGTCTACCGGAGGCATTCCAACGCTTGCAAACTCACGCGAGCAGTTGCAAGGGTTGCTCAGAGCTTCCACGAAGAGATGGTCGAATCTGAGAACGAAGTCTATGTCAAAGAGTACTGTTAGCACGAGTCTGAAATCCCTGACTTCAACAATCCTTTGAACCCAAGCATGGCAAATCCGTCTCCCCCCATCCAGCTCATCCATGAGGATCGGGTCTTATCCGTCGACTGTCGGAATCCCTCTCTGGGGGCATGGTCCTTCCTTGGCAACGGAGATTTGAATCCAACCCCGGTGGCACCTGAGTCACCTGGCCAAGCTGCTCCCAAACCAGGTGCATGCGAGTTGGTTTATATTGGCCGTTGGCCCGCCACCGATGACGCCCTGGCGACCCTCAAGGAGTTCGCTTGTCGGTACGGCCCGAAGCGTACAAGCCTTAAAGTGTTCTATGAGCGAGGTTCTGATCTCTTGGAAGGGATCAGGCATGCGGCCGGGACGCAAGGTCGATTCACGGCAGACTTCATTGGAGAGTTGCCAGAACTGACGGAAGAAGATGTCCAGACGCTGGCATCGAGGGGAGCTCGACTCGCCGCGATCGCCGGATGGGAACAACGATTTGACCAGTTTGACTTGGATCGGCTCCGTTGGATCTGTGAGATGGGATTGCAAGTCCCGGTTGTCATTTATTTGGATTCGGATAACGCCTCGGATTCAATTGACTTTGCTGAGCGGTGCCTTGAAGCCAACTACGACAGTGGAGTCAGTTTCCTACCAAGCATCCTTCATCCGCTCTGTGATCCCGATCACGCGAACTCAACAAATCCGTGGGGCATCGTGGAAGCCCTCATGACGGCGTACAAGAAGTTCCGACACCATGACTTGGTCATGGAACCCGTCCGATCGGTGATGGAGTCGATCGCAAGTGCGACCGCCGGAGAGGCGAGTGAGTTGACTGAATCGCGACGCTTTCGGATTTTGGAGGATGGTCGCACCGTTGCGTATCGGAAGTCGGCATCGTTAGCCGTTCACAGCGTCAGTCTAGATCGCCCCCTCAACGATCGGTGTTCTGACTGTCAATGGAAGTACCTCTGTGGTGGCTGCGAGCCCCTGGATGGAAACGCCTTCGAGTCCATTTGCATCCCATTCCAGGTTTTCTTCGAGGTCCTCGTTAAAGAGATGCATTTGACACATGAGATGTTGTTGCAAGCTTCGACATAGCGTCGATCGAAATTCACTTCGTACACGATGTGGTGGCGATAACA
The DNA here is from genome assembly GCA_039189905.1 of Planctomycetota bacterium. Classification (GTDB taxonomy): domain Bacteria; phylum Planctomycetota; class Planctomycetia; order Pirellulales; family Pirellulaceae; genus Rhodopirellula. The sequence continues at coordinate 6,368 of JBCCYK010000221.1, read as the reverse complement.
ACACGCGATGTGCCGACCGACAGCGATCCTTGATAGGCAACGTACTGATCAGTTTTTGTTTGATTCTCGCGCACGCCGATCTAACCAACTCCGTGGCCGCTTCACCAAGTCGCTTCGCGAGTTTTGCTGTCACTTCGGTCAGATGGCCGATTGATGCTCATGTCACCGAGGCAGCCAGCCTTAAATCAATTGCGAAGCCTGCGACGCGCGGAACACGATTCCACGAACGATTTGTGAACTCGGTTGGGCATCTTATTGCACGGCACCACCAGTTTCGTGGCGAGAGTATTGTCAGTGGGAGCGTGAAGTTCCGCGCAGGTGATGGCATGGTTGAGGCCTGTGAGCAGCTAAGCGCTTTCACATGTCTATTTCCAAGCTACCAGGGACACGACCTAGTTGCGATCCTGGATTCCCATCCGAAGGTTCAGGTCTCAAGACAGAGAGGCATGGATACGCGACACGTCCCAATCTCGGGGTTAGAGAACCCCAACGACATGGGTGTTTCAGTCACAACGGACCCGAATCGAGGGAGCTCGATTGTGGGTTTTCGAGTTTATTGCAACGATCGTGGCTCCCTCACCGAATTGTTCTCCTGTCGAGTGGAAACAGAGAGTTTTGGCGATAGAGGCTGGCTTCCAGTCAAGGCGTTGTTTGAGTGTCGAGATTCATTTCCTTCAGCCACCAATCCCTCGCATCGAACCTTGGTTGAGTTCCAGTGGAGTACAGTTGATTGGTTGCAAGGCGAGAGCGTCGCTAGCTTGTTCCCGAATCTGGATCAATGCTCCGGTGTGTCTGTTGACACGTCGGAAGTGCAGTCGTTTCAGTTCACCGAGGCATTGACCGATCGGATGGATCAAACGTGGAGTTGGCGTGTCGTTTTTTTGCTGGTTAATGTCTGCATAGCGGTGCTACTCATGATGAATTACCTGCGGCGGCGTGCGAGGACCGCCATCGGATCTTGAATGAGAGATGCGAGCCGTTTGCCCAAGCATGCAACAAACAAGTCGAGCCCCTCCTCGGTCAGCAACGGTCTACGGAAACCCATCCCAAGAGAAACGGCGACCCATCGCACAAAGCAACGGGATCTCTGTCAAGCTTCCATATTCATCTCGACTCTTCGTTGCGTTACTAGGCATTCACGCGATTCTGGTCGGTTACAGCGGCTGGATGCAAAGTCCTACGCTAAACGAGCCGGGGCATCTAGTTGCGGGAATACGTCACTGGACCTACGCTGACTTTGCGCTCTATCGGGTCAACCCGCCATTGATTCGATCCGTGGCAGCATTGCCATCGATCCTGCTGAATGTGGAAGTCGATTTCTCCGGCTACTACGAGCACCCAGGAGCACGTCCGGTGTTTGGCATAGCCAACAAATTCATTGAGATGACGGGGTGGCGGTCAATCACGCTTGTTCGCCTTTCAAGACTGACGCTGATCCCTTTCAGTCTTCTCGGAGCCTGGGTTTGCTTCAAGTGGGCTCGCGAGTTGTTCGGTGACGTGGCCGGCTTGATGGCAGCATCGCTATGGTGCTTCTCGCCCATGGTGCTCGGTCATGCCGCCATGATCGCGCCAGATGCGCACGCAACGTCTCTCGGATTGGCGGCCTGCTATACGTTTTGGTGCTGGCTCCGTTCACCCACTTGGCGACAGACCGTCGTCTCCGGTTTGGTACTGGGTGCGGCGGAGCTGTCGAAAACCACGATGGTTCTGTTCTATCCCCTCTGGCCGTTCATTTGGCTCGCCTATCGATGGCCTGAAAGAGGGGCGATGACGCTCTCGCAATGGAGAAACGAAATGGGAATGCTTCTTCTCAGAATGCTGATTGGGGTCTACGTCATCAATCTTGGGTACCTCGGGGAGGGCAGCTTTACCAAGCTAGAAGACTATCGATTTGTGAGTGAACTCTTTGGCGGAAGCCATGTTGCGGATGCCAATGTGGGAAATCGATCTGTAGGTGGCTGGCTGGGTGAGGTTCCCATTCCACTGCCAACCAACTACGTAGCCGGAATGGATGTGCAACAACGTGATTTCGAAGATTTCGATCGTCCGTCTTACTTGCGCGGCGTTTATCAAGTCAACGGATGGTGGTACTACTACGCCTACGTCATCCTTGTAAAAGCCCCATTGGGAACACTCGGCCTGTTTGCGATTTCGCTGGTCGCTTGGATCATGGATGGTCATTCACGCATATCCAAACGCGATCTATTCGTTTTGTTTTCTCCCGCGGTGACCATTTTTGTGGTTGCGAGTGCAAAGTCTGGCTTCAGTCATCACGGACGCTACGTTCTTCCCTGTTTTCCTTATGTTTTCATATGGATGGGTGGGCTGGCCATCTACATCACCACTTTCTTTCAGACCACCTTCGCGGTGGGGCCGCAATTGAGTCGCATTCGCGACCTCCCTGCTAGGCGATGGATCGGGTCTGGCTTGGGACTCTTGGTACTCTGCCTTCAGTGCTGGACCATTGTCAGTAGCCTTTGGGTGTATCCACACAGCATCTCGTATTTCAATGAACTTGCGGGCGGGCCCAAGAGAGGACCATCGCATTTACTGAACAGCAACGTCGATTGGGGGCAAGATCTTCTTTTCCTGCGACAGTGGATTCTCGCACAGAAACCAGAAGCCGATATGCCAGTGCATTTGGCTTTTTACAATCATTACAACCCGTTCGACCTGGAAGTGGATGGAATCCAGCCCTGGCCTTTCCAACGGGGTGACCCGACGAGGGTTGTCCCAGCTGGAGTCTACGCCATCAGTGTCAATTTGCTCTACGAGTTTCCCTGGCCCGTTCGAGCTCGTAGCGGGCATCAGTACTTTATCGACAGTCGCCCGATGGCATACCTGCGAGACCAAGAACCGATCGGTTGGGCGGGCTACTCGATCCGGATCTTCTCGGCGGATCAGATTCGCGCTGCCTATGCGGCGACACGCGAAGCACCCCTTTGAACAGACGGCTCAAGGCAACAGATGGTGGGCAACAGATGGTGGGTGACACCGCTTACGATCTACACCGCTTACGATCTACACCGCTTACGATCTCTTACTATCTGCGATCGAATTGCTCAATGCGGTGTTGGCCTTTCAGTCTGAGAGGAACGCCCGTGAACCAATCGAGCTGTTTTGATCTACTTCGGAGTTGCTTCCGTCACCGGTTCCCCGGGGGAGCCGTCAAGGATTGTGCGAGCTAGGAATCGAAAGCTGTTGCGATCGGTCGGCGTCATTGGCGGGATGTGTTGGGTGCGTCGCACTTCATCCGCAAGCTGGTACAGGCCGGCGACCGTGCGAGGCCGAGCGATGTGCCAGACGAGGCCCGCGCGACGAGACTGGTCGCCCCAGCGACTTTCAGCTCGGTAACTGAGTTGAGGGTCGAAATTCGTGGTCAGGTCCCGATCCAGATCCCCGACCAGCGGATCGTAGCGAACGATGCCGACTTGAGAGGACTCGGGCAGAAGGCCGGTTCGATAGACCAACGTCTCATCTTCGGTGTCCAACAGCTCGTCGGTGATTTCGGTCGCCAGCAGCTCAACGGAGGGCGGTTCAATGGCTTCGTCGAAGAAGATGAGGGGAACGTCGCGGCCGTAGGGCATGCGGCGAACTCGATCGACCAAGGTGATGGCAGGTATGTCTTTCGGATGATCTTTTGAGACGATCAGTTCGATGTCGTCACCGGAGGCCAATCGCTTTTCCAGCATCAACCCGTTGGTGACCAGGTGAACGCCAAAGCCAAGCTGCGCCAGCAGGGGTTGCCATTCGGCGATCACATCGGGTCGATTTTCCAAGAGAATGGCTTTGGGCCGGTCGTCCAATCGCGACATGGACAACAGTCTTTCCTTGACGCGGCGTTGCCCCGGGTACGGATGTGTCTCGGGAAGTCCCGCAAGCACGCTCGCCGCTTCGAATCGGATGCGAGCGCAGGGATGGTCGACAAGGCTCACCAGTGAGGTGATGTTGCCACGATCCGACCGCAGCAACGCATCCAGCCAATTGGGCGAAAGGGATGGATCGTCTGAGATGCGTGGTAGCAGTCTTAGCAAGGCAAGAAGTGCCGGATCATTGTTGGTCTGCTTGGCTCCCTCGATCAACGGATCCAATCCGGCCCGGGATTGGGCGACGTGGTCTTTCAGAGCCATGGCCATGCTCGCCAAGTCCGTTGCTTGCGCCTTGTCATCAACCAGTCCCCAGTCGGGATCGTTGACGATCCGGTAGGCGAGGGAGGCCGCCAGCACATCGGATGACATCGCTTTGTTGGCTTCGTCGCGCGCCAATTGAACCCAGTACGCGAGATCGGCGACTTGACGGTAGTGGTGTACCAGCTGGCTGGAGCGTGAATGAACGAGTCGGCCATCCGAAGGTTGTACAGTCCAGACAACCGTGGAGCCGCCGCCGCGTCGCAGTCGCTGAAGGTTCTCGAATCCTACATTCAAATCGCGTGCGAGCCATTGTCGGGCTTCGACTGGTGAGATCGAACGGCCAAGGTAGCGGTGGATCACCTGTGCAGCCATGCTCGACAGATCCTCGCTCCCGTCGCTTCGGTGCAAGCTTCCGATCGCAGTGCGTAGGGAGTCCTTGCCGGCGAGTCGCGCGACACCAGCCAGCGCGCTCGCACGCACATCTGAGGGACCGTGAAGGCAAATCTGTTCCAGGGCATCGATGGCGGAATCACGATCGATTTTGGCCAGCATTCTGAGCGCGGCATCCTCCGACGATCGGTCAGAAGACGCGCGGACACTGCGGTGCAGCTCGACAAGTGTGGGAATGGAATCTTGGCCCGCGCGCAGGAGCACGCGAGCCGCGCTCAATCGCGCATCGGGGGATACCGATGTCAAGCCACGTGCCGCATCACGAAGCCGATTGGGATCCACCAGGATTTCGCCTTGGGCTGCGAAGAGATCGTTGAGCACGTTGACGGACTCGGCTGACACCGCCGCATCCGCCGTGATCCGCAATCGGAGGTTCGTGCCAATCGCATCGGCGATGATCGCTTTGTCAGCCGGCTCGAAGTCGCGTGCGCTGGTCGCGGCCAAAACCTCATTGACCACGTCGACCTCACCCATCCGGATCAGCCGCGCCAAACTGGTGCCCAGCTGCTTTGCGTCGCCGTTGGTGAAAAGACGGAGTTGCTCGACGGCGGGGTCGGGTTCCGTAAAGACGACCTCGGACGGTTCGCGTTCTTCTTGGCCGAGGCATGGCAGCCGCGAACCGAAAACGCACAAAAAGACCGCCGTGGCCAAGCGACCGTACAGCGGAAACCGCTGCCTTGGACGCGTGGTGAGGCGGCATGGAGGAACCAACAGGGGTAGCAGCATGGCCGACAACTGCCTGTGCGAGGAACGAGAGATCAGGTGCGAACCGGGCAAGGCACACGGCGGTCGCCAATTCGGTCGCGTGCCTCCGATTGTAGTTGACGCTGTGACATCTGCTTTACGGTCTGGCTACGGCCCGCCGCTCGTCGCTTTACCGCAGTTTGTCCCGGACGTCCTCTGACCCAAGGTCGCGATGCTGGCAACCTGTGCGATGGCCCCCGAAAGGCGTAAGATGCAGCCGTTGCGTCCTATCGCGGATATTGAATCAGCCGCGGAGCGTTAGATCGGATGCAATATCCGTCCTAACCCGTGTCTCGTCGCCAGGGCTCGCATGACCGATTCCCAACCCACCAATCCAGCCGAGAACCCTGCTGGTGGTAACCAAGCGTTACGCGCGCGTGTGCCGGATCACATCGCGGACGGGACGTTCAGCACCGGTGCCATCGTGATGACCGGACCGTCTGAATTCATCATCGATTTCCTGCAAACCATCGGGCGTCCGCACAAAGTCGCGCGACGGATCGTGATCCCGCATGGCGTGATGCCTCAGTTTGTGGATGCCCTTTCGAAGAATCTGGATTTGTACCGCGGGCGTTTTGGGGATCCACCCGTTCCGCAAAACCAACAGGCGGATCCCAATGCGCGGCGTCCGTCCCCTCAGGAGATCTATGACGATCTGAAGCTGCCCGACGAGGTTCTGAGCGGGTCGTACGCCAATGGAGTGATGATCGGGCACGGCGCGACGGAGTTTAGCCTTGACTTTCTCACCAGTTTTTTTCCGCAGTCCGCTGTGAGTTCGCGTGTTTTCCTGGCAGCAGGGCAAGTGCCTCGTTTGCTGGATTCTCTGCGGGGCGCCGTCACGCAGTTGCAACAGCGTGGCCAGCAGCCGCCTCCCACAGGCGACGAACGGCCCGATCACCTTGGGCCTGACGCACCGGACGAGGGGAACCCTCCGCTGCCTGGTTGAGTTGCGAGCGAGTTTCCGCGGACCATCGTTATCATGGCGTCCCCACTCCCTTTGATGGCCAACCTGCCACACGAGAATCTTCCGACGAAGGAACCTTT
>JBCCYK010000220.1:0-11309 GCA_039189905.1 Planctomycetota bacterium | reverse complement strand
TGTCAGCCCACGCTGGCAGTCTGCAAATAGGAAGTCGCATGGTGAACGCACGCAGCGAGACCGTCGCGACCAAGCCTGCCTTTCGAGCGGCGTTTGCATCGCGCCGCTGCGTGGTCCCGGCTGACGGCTACTATGAATGGAACCAAGAACCCGACGGAAAGCAGCCCTACTTCATGCATCGAAAGGATCAAAGCGGGTTCTTCATGGCGGGACTTTGGGAACAGAATCTCCAACTGAGCAAGGTGCGGGACACGCCCCTGATCTCCTGCACCATTCTGACAACACGACCGAATGCACAGACGGCGGCGATTCACGATCGGATGCCGGTGATCCTAAGCCTAGAGGATGCGCATCGGTGGATGACCTTGGATGCTCGGAGCAACCGTCAGATGTTGCTCGATATGCTGCGGCCTGCTGACGATGCGTACTTGGACGTCAGCCGCGTTTCCCGTCGCGTGAACTCTGTTCGCAATGATGACCCCGCATGCATTCTTCCTGCCGATCGGCAAGGAGAGCTCTTCTAAACAGTGGACCAAAGTAGCACGCCTCTCCGAGGCGTCAACGAAAACACTCTCGAATCCGAGAGACGAACTACTCTGAACGCAACGCTCCTAGTGCTTTGTCTACACTAAAGTTGGTGTTACCTAGATGAGCCGAAGGGCGTTAGCCCCGGTTATCACCGTAGGAACCGGGGCTAACGCCCTTCGGCTAATCCAAAAATCAAGTGTGGACAAAGCACTAGGCAGCGGCCTCGTGGGGCATGAGATGGAGAAAGCGTCACCCAATCAGTGGGACTCAAATGGATGAACTGACGCGCGGCACCTCATGAGCACGGCACCAGCGATTGAATTAGATTGTTGGCTTTGCCGCTGTTCGCAGTGGCCCCTCCAATCCCTCCGCTCTTTCGAGACCGCACCTGAATGTCATACCGACCACGTCGATTCCTTCTCGCCTTTACCCTCCTTCTGTCGATCTCCATCGTGCTGGTGCCGTTGGTGGCGACGGCTCAAGCGAATCGACCGCAGCCAGCCGGCAGGCTGACACGCGGTACGTTTGAATCGAGCCTTGTCTTTCCGGGAACCCGTCGACAGTACAGCGTTTATGTGCCGACACAGTACTCCGCTGACACGCCGGCGCACTTGATGGTCTTCATGGATGGCCGCAACTACGAGAAGTCATCGGGTGCTTTTCAAACACCGTGGGTTTTCGATCGATTGATCGCTCAGGGTAAGATGCCGGTCACCGTGGCGGTCTTTGTCGATCCGGGAACCATTCCCGCCACGCAGCCGGCGCACGCCGATCGAAGCAACCGATCTTTTGAATACGATTCTCTCGGCGATCGTTATGCACGCTTTCTGATCGATGAGTTCTTGCCCGTGGCAACCAAGGGCTTGAACATTTCATCGAATCCCCAGCAGCGCGCCGTGTGTGGGATATCCTCGGGCGGGATCTGCGCCTTCACCGTCGCTTGGGAGCGACCGGACCAGTTTGGAAAGGTCATGAGCCATATTGGAAGCTACACAAACATTCGAGGCGGTTGGGCTTATCCCGGACTCATTCGGAAATCGCACAACGACCCCAAGCCGATCAAGGTTTACCTCCAGGAAGGCCGCGATGACCTGAGCAACCTGCATGGCAGTTGGCCCTTGGGCAATCGCGACTTGGCCGCGGCGTTGCAATATTCAGGCTACCACTATCGACTCGTCATGACCGACGGGGGACACAGCAGTCGATGGGCCGGGCAGGTTTTCGAAGAGGGGCTTCAGTGGCTCTGGGACGAGCAATCGGAGCCGACGAGAAATCCAGATCCCAGCACCAAACCGGGCTGGTCGATTCATCCCGATGCGGTTGAAAAGAACAACGTTCCCAAAGGGCGTGTCGTGAAGATGCCACCCTGGACGGAGTCGAAGATCTTCCCCGGGACCACCCGCGATTGGTGGATATACGTGCCCGCGCAGTACTCGAATGATGAACCCGCCGCGTTGATGGTCTTCCAAGACGGCGAACGAATGCAAGACGAGCGTCGTTGGCGCATTCCGATCGTCTTCGACAACTTGATCGCGCAGGGAGGCATGCCCCCCACCATTGCGGTCTTCATCAATCCAGGACATGAGAAGAGTCGGCCTCGTAGGAATGGCAAACATTCCAATCGCGGTCTTGAGTACGACAGCTTGGGGGATCGCTACGTTCGTTTTCTGATCGGAGAGATCATTCCGGAGGTGCAGAAGCAGTACTCCATCTCCGATGATCCGAACATGCGTGCCATTGGAGGCTCCAGCTCAGGTGGCATCTGCGCGTTCACGGCCGCATGGGAACGCCCGGACTTGTTCCGGCGGGTCTTCACGAGTGTCGGCAGCTTCACTCACTTGCGTGGCGGCAACGTCTATCCCGCTCTGGTTAGAAAAACGGAACCGAAACCACTGCGCGTCTGCATGGTCGACACCAGCGGCGACGTCGACAACGCCTTCGGCAGTTGGCCGATCGCGAACCAGCGGATGGAAGCCGCGCTTCGTTACATGGGCTACGATGTCCGTTTGGATTGGGCCGAGGGTTACGCGCACAATGCCGACTACGGCAGCATGCGATTTGGCGAGGCGATGAAGTGGCTTTGGCGCGATGAGATCCATGAGCCGACTCTCGACACGAGTGACGACCTGCGAGGCGACCTCACGTTGCTCGACCTCTTGATTCCAAATGAATCCTGGCAGGTCGCCATCGATGACCTCGGTTTCGCGGACGGTCTTTGCAGCGACCAGGATGGCAACCTTTATTTCTGCGACATGCGCGCTCCCGCCATCATTCGCCACAACCCCGTTGACGGAAGCCAGACGGTGATTGCTCGCCAATCCGTCAGCGGGTTGGAGTTCAATTCGGATGAGTCACTGCTCTATGCCTGTCAAGGTGCCAAGAACCGTGTCATCTCGATCGATCCGAAGACGGGCGATGTGACGGTGATCGCAGAAAACGTCAAACCCAATGACTTGGCCGTGACAAGCGAGGATCTCATTTTGATCACGGAAACAGCCGCCAAACAGGTCACCCTGATCGATCCGAAATCGGGAGAGTCGACCGTTGTGGACACCGGAATCGTGCGTCCGAACGGGATCACCCTCTCCAACGACGGGGGAACGCTGGCGGTTTCGAGCAGTGGAACCGATCAGACCTGGACGTACCGCGTCAGTCAAGATGGCACGCTGGATGCCAAGATGCCGACCATGCCCATGCGGTTGTCAATCGATCCAAAAGGTGACTTTCGTTTCAATGAACCGCCTCCCTACGTCACGGCCTCGCGTGGTGACGGCATGGCCGTTGACAAACGAGGCCGCTACTACGTCACCAGCTCAGTGGGAGTCCAGATCTTCGACCCCACGGGGCGCCCTTGCGGCGTGCTTCCCAAGATCGACGAGGACCAACCGCTCACCTCGTGCATTTTGGCCGGGAAGGACCACGAAACGCTTTTCATTGCTCATGGCAAGCGCATCTACAAACGACGTCTGACCATCAACAAAGAATGACCTTACTTCTTCTTTGTTTTGGGTCGTTTCCGGTCTCGTGGAAGTGTTTTTGGCGGCTCTTCGGTTGGCTTGATTCGATTCCGGAGTTTATCGGCAAGCGTCTCGTCACCTTTCGAAACACTTCCTTTGGATGCCGCATCGGTCTTCCCCGTTGCTGCGTGAACCGTCCCCTCGATAACGGACTTGTCAAAGTGAGGCGTCTTCGGAAGTGTCCGCTTGACGATCATGCGTTCGGCGATTCCCCATAGCGAACTTGTGATGAAATAGATGCACAGCCCCGCTGGCACCCGGAAGAAGAACAGCCCCATGATCAAAGTCATGTAAGTCATCATCTTCTGCTGCAAACGCGTCTGTTCATCTGTCGCTGGCGGCATGAACAGTTTTTGCTGCAACAAGAAAAGAACCATCACAAAGATGGGCAGAATATTGAAGTAAGGACCCAACCATCCGGTTCCTCGACCCGACAAATAGCCCCAAAGCCAGTTGCCCCAGAACGAGAACATGTCAGGAGCTGCCAGATTGGATGCCCAGGACGTCCAAGACGCGAAGGCTGCCTGACGAATTTCAATGTCAACGGACAGCAGTCGATAGAGCCCAATGAAAATGGGCAATTGCAGGAACATCGGCCAGCAACCTGCCATGGGATTGAATCCGACGCGCTGCTGCAATTCACGTTGCGCGCGAAGGCGTCCTTCCATGTCGTCCTTGTACTTGTCGGCGATCTTCTTGAGCTCCGGTGCAAGCTCCTGCATACGCTGGGCGTTCACCGCTGCCTTGCGGGACAAGGGGAACATCAAGCCGCGCACGACCAGCGTCAAAAGGATGATGGCCACGGCGTAGTTCCCTACGGCTGAAAGAGCATGCAAGAGTTTGCCCATCAAACCCGAAAACCAGGAGAACCACCCGTAGTAGATGGCGTCTTGCAATCCATAGCTGCTCAGCAGTTCCGGCTGCTTGGGTCCTGCAAACAACCTCAGCTTCTGCTGAAACGCGGCGCCGGCGGGGAGTTCGGCCTCCGCCGTATCCAAGTAGAACGACGTGTTCACCGCACGCTCTTTGTGACGCTCAATCTCACTGGCATCCGCAACCAACCAGGCCGCCGCCCTTCCAAAACCATTCAAGTAGTCTTGATCGACTTGCGGCAGGTAACCCGCCACAAAGTACTGGGCATCCACACCGATGTATTTCAGCGCTTTGGTCTCGGCACCCGAGTCGGGCGCAAAAATGGTTTGGTCGTCCGTTTCGGCCTCGTTGCGGGTGCGTTTCCATAGCCCGTAGCCCGATACCAGGTTGTGCCCCTGGGCGGCGGAGCGATAGATCACATCCCGGGCGGCGGAACCGCCCCAATTCGGGCTGATCTTGTTGCTGTACCACCAGCCTTCCAACGTGATCCCGTTGAGCCCTTCCAGCCGCATGGCCAAGGTTTGCGGCTCAGCGGCGTCATTCTGCAGCTGAACTGCCAAATCAAGAACGTAGGAGTCCTTCGGCAGTCGGTAGGTGCGCTGCATGGAGACGCTCTTGCCGCCAACCGACCGCATATCCGCATCGCTTAGCTGCAGGGAATAGGAGATGGACTCTGAGCCATCGTCAGTCACGGCCTCATCACGCACCGCCGACCAGATCAAATCCGCCGGGTCCGCATCGGGCACCAAACTCCTCTGATCCGTTGCCAATTCCTTTCGGCCCACTTTCGCAAGCGTGAGCAAGCAAGAAAGACGCGACAAGTTGCCTCTGACTTGATCGTCACCCCCGGTGCGTGCCAAGCGAACCAAGTCCAGCGGGTGCTCGGTAAGCGTCGTTTGAAACTTCAGCGGCTGATCTCCGATCGACTCACGCAGCACCTGCACGTTCACCTGGTCGCCTGGCTTGGTTGTCGCAAGCACGGTTCGAAGATCCGTCAGCTGGCTGACCGGCGTCCCGTCGAACTCCACGATCAAGTCATTTGCCTGTAAGCCCCCGCTAACGCCATCGCTCTGGCAAGTTGCCTGAGCTGCGGGTGTTCCCGGGCCCACCGTGTTCACGCGAACGCCAGCATCCGTGGCCAACGGGTCCGCCGCCAAATAGCCGAAGTAGCCACTTCGGACATCGACGCGTCGGTACCTGAGTCGCCCGTCCGACTTGCGTTCCGTTAGTTCGATCCGCTCGATCCCGGCCCCCTCGCTGTTGAGAGTCACCAACATCGAAAAGCCATCGTTGGGGTCCATCGACCCAAGCGTCGCCCAAGAAGGCCGCGTCGGACGTTCAGGCAGAACGGCGTCCATCACCGGCGGCTTCTCAACGTCCTCGCCATCCTGTATTGCAAGACCTCCTTCAGAGGGGGTTCCCGGGTCGATTCCACCGTCATCCAACGACGCCTGATCCGCCAATTCAACGGGGTCAGCGGGCGGCTGCGGGGGCACGAACATGATTCGCAACGACACATAGGAAAGAAAAAATGCCGTCGAGGCGAGCATGAACTTAAAGAGGCGGCGATCCACTTAATCTTGGGCCCAATGGGGGAAACAAACGATCGGAAGCGTCGCATTCTCGCCTTTTGCAGGTGATTTGGAAACCTCAACCCAGGTGCGGCGGGCTGCCACAAATCGCACGTGCAATCGCGTGACGTCTTCCCAAGGGCCTGATTCAACCGAGTGTTCAGGCGCCTTCGGATCGTGGATGTCGCCTGTAAAATCGGTTGATGCCGTTTTGGACGTCCCTGTCGCCTGTTCTTCGCGCGCTTTTGGCCCTGACATCCCGCAAACAACGACTAGGGTGGGACGGGGGACGTAGACGAAAAATCAATGAGCTTAGTGACACCCAGGACTTGATGGGCCGTGCCAACCCAGTAGCGTTGCGAGCAGTCATCGTGGCGGGTGGTGGTCCGCGCCAGGTCAGCCGCTTGATCCTGGAGTTGCAACGACGCTGCCCAGGGATCGAGGTTGCAGGTGTCGTTCACGATCAGGTCAACGCGATATCCACTCGCCAGCCGCCACACAGTTTCGTCGAATGGCTGGCCGCGTCAAACAAGCTTCTGTCTTGGATGGGCCACCTTGCCCTGGACATTCTTCACGGAGGTCGCCCGACGCAGGGGGACGAACAACTGCAACTTCGGGAACTCTGTGATCAACTCCATCTCCCGATTCACGAAGCAGCTGAGGGTTCCAACGGCGATGAAACCGAGGCATTCATCGCATCGCTTCGTTGCGACCTCGGCATCATTTACGACGCAGCTCGCGGAGACCCGCTCCTGATAACAGCGGCGTTGGATCGTATCTGCGTTGTGGAAGTCCCCACCATGGAGGAGGCAGCAACGACGATTAATTCGCTGTCGCAAGACAATCACGCGTCATGCATCGCGTCGAAGACTGTTTACCGGGTCAACACCTCAGGCCAAGCCGTTCGAGCGACGAGTTTGCCGGTCCATCGCTACGACACGGCCACGAGCCTCTACTGGAAGTCACGTGTTATTGGGATTGACCTCCTTGCCTCGACGCTCAACGGAGACCCACCAACACCAAGTGACTCACGACAAACAGATACCCCGCCGTCAATCGCGTCCACCGGGGAACCACCAGTCGCCGCGGACACGGCCGCCAAAGACGCTGTGGGGCAGACTCCGGTTACGAGGGCGCCTTTTGTGGCTTCTCCTAATCGCCCGCTCTGGAAACTTTTCTATAAGTCACTGCGCGGATTCCCCGAAGTGGTCTGGTGCAACTGGCGAAACCGTCGCCAACGCACCTATCCGGTCCATGGGCTTTTTCACCATCTCGTGTCCGAGCGTCAGCACTTTCTGGCCCTGCCGACAGATCAGTTTCTGCGCCATTTACGTTTCTTAAAACGACACTACCGCCTGGTCAATACCCGCGAAGCGCATCGCTTGCTGCGAAGCGGCCTGGTGGACGAGCCAACCGTGATGCTCACCTTTGATGATGGTTATGCCGACAATCATCTCAACCTGAGGGCCCTCGCGCTGGCGATTGACTTTCCCGCGACGCTGTTCGTTTGTTCTCAACACGTGGAGCAAGGGAAGCCTTTTGAACATGACCTTCAAGACAACCTGATTGGCTTTCAACCCTTGACGTGGGATCAGATTCGTGACCTTCATGCTTGGGGATTTGAAATCGGATCGCACACTCGCAATCACCAAGACTGCGGTGACGAGAAGGCCGACCTGGAGCGTGAAATCGTACTTGCCCAAGACGAAATCGCCGCTCAGATCGGAGCGCCTGTCAATGCGTTCTCATTCCCGTACGGCCTACCCGAGAACATCTGTTCCAGGGCGGTCCACATCGCCACCGGCCAATACGACATGATTTGCAGTGCTTTCGGTGGCACGAATCGCCCGACGTCCTCCAGCAAGGCAACGCATTTACGGAGAAGCAGTCACGTCCGCAATCTTTGGGAAGTGGAACTGACCTTACAAGAGATGCTGGAGCGGCACGTCACCGAACACCCCGTTCTGGATCAAATCAACGAACCAACAGCCAAGGTGGAGCAAGCTGGATCGCGCGCAACACGAGTACCGGCAGGTTAACGTCTGCGGCTGTTCCCGTGCGGCACGCGTTGAAGCCCCCAGCAAGGGGCCGGCACTCACGGGAACAGGCTAACGATGCGCCAGGTGCCAAGCAAACAAACCGCCGCAACGACCCCTTGCGCCAATCGTAACCGAAGCGGACCAACCAACGCACGCGAAGAACCGACGGTTTTGATCAGAACATACAGCAAGAAGCACGCGATGATGGGAAGCAACAGCCCATTGGCAGCTTGAGCCAAGACAATCGTCAACGCCGGACTTTGACCGAGCAGCAGTGCAAACAGGGCGCCAACGGCCACCGTCCCAAGCGCGAACACACGATAGGGCCAACTGCCTGGGACGCTTGCCAAGCCAAGGCACCCGCAAAGTGCGAAAGCCGTGGCCATGGGAGCGGTGATCGAACTTGTCAGCCCCGCTGCGAAGAGACCCGCCGCGAATGCCGCTGCACTTCGTCCGCCAAGCGTTGGCTTGAGCTGCGCGGCAATGGCATCCACCCCGGTCCAGGACTCACCAGCCTCGTAGTAGGCTGCACTGGCCGTGAGCAGGATCGATGCGGTCACGCAGCCTCCCAGTCCAATCGCGAGCGTTGTGTCCCGATCCGCTTGCTGGATCGCGATGTCATGATCAACACCGTTCCAGGTGGTCGCCGCTCCGCTGGCATGGAGAAAGAGGTTGTAGGGAACAATGGTCGTTCCAAGGAGTGCCACAACGAGTGTCAGATCACTCGCGTGCAACCGAGCAGGCAATAGGCCGCGAAACACCTGGCCCATCGAGGGCGGGTGTGCTGAAGCCGCCAAAAGAAACGAGACGCTCAACAAGACCACCAGCGCAATCAAGACACGCTGCATCCATCGGTAACCACCCACCAACAGGATCGCGCATGCCAACGCCGCCAACAACACAATCCAAACTTCCAGTGGACCTCCCGCGATCGCGTGGATACCCTTCGCTGCCCCTGTTAGGTTTCCCGTTTGGTAGGCCGCGTTGCCGACGCCGATCGCAACAACCACCAAGGCAACGATCGGCTTTTGCAACCAGCTGTTCCCGAATGCAGCGCGAATGGCTTCTCCCAAGCCGATACCACGAACAATGCCCACCCGCGCCGCAAGCGACTGTAAGACGATCGCGCCGGCACAGGCAAATAGGACCGCCCAGAGCAAGCCACAGCCTTCCTGCGCCCCAGCTTTGCTTGCCGTGACCACGGTCCCGGGACCGATGAACGCGGCGGTGACAAGCAGCCCCGGTCCCAGTGGTCTGCGGCGACGCTGCAGGTCTTCATCGGCCACAACGTCAGTTGGCGCCATACGAGACCCCGACCCGCTCGATCGCATACAGGCCAAATGTGGCCAGCCAGTGGTCACCCTCATAGTTCCCACTGTTGATGTACGCCAAACCCGCGTCCCGATGCACTCGGGCGCTTGCCAGCAGCGAGCCTCGCAGAGGATGGTCGGAACGCAAGGCCTGCGCGACCGACTCCATGCACCAGCAACGATGAAGATTGAGGCCTGCCAGATGCACGATCTTCCCATCGCTGGCATCGCTCACGGTCACCGGTGCGATGGTCCCGTCGCTCAGCTGAGCATCCAACTTTGGAACGAAACTCTCCAACCACACTTCGAAATCCTTCCCCTTCAGCACGCGACGCATCAGATCCGCCTCGTTCCAACAAGACGAAAAAAAATCGTGTCCCGATGGTTCGAAATGCACGGGGTAGTCCGTGTCGTTGGCATAAAAGTCGATCGCTTTCTGCCGAACCAATGCTGCGAGGTCCGGTCGTGCCATCGCCCCCGCGTAATCCAAAATCTGCCCCAACGCGAATCCGGTATCGGTGTGCTGGCCCACTCGAATCGGGTAGGTCAGCAGAGGCAAATAGGCTTGGGTCCTGTCCAACAAAACCGACTCCAGCGGTCGCAAACTCTCTCGCCAACGTTTGGCATCGGGGTCTTGCCAAGAATCAAGCTCCATTGCCAATCGAAGCAGCCATGACCAGCCATACATGCGTTCGAAAGCCTTTTGCTCGTCCATCGCAAAGAACGAAGCCTCCCTTCGAAGGTTCTCTTCGGTCAGATGCCGGTTGAGCACGAGACGGATACGGTCTGACGACGGAAGTTGCGGGTGATCACGCAGCAGGCGAACCAGCACCCAATGGCCATGCACACTGCTGTGCCAATCAAAGCAGCCGTAGAAGGCTGGAAAAACATCACGTGGCCGTCGAATCTGGTCCGGCCTCGAGTACACCAGCGATAGCTTGTTGGGAAACTCGGTTTCGACGCCGTTCAAGACCAGTTGGCCCCACTGCTCCGCCGTCATCGGATCCAACCGTGGCTCCTTGGCCAGCGAGTGCTCACATGCAAATGCGAACAGGAGCCCACACACGCATGCCACATTCCAGACCACACACAAACGTTCGAACATCAACCTTCCTTCTTCTCAGCTGTCACGGATCCGAAAACCAACTGTCGACGCCCAAATCAAGCGTCACCCAAGCGAGATAACTGCGCGATGACCCCCGATTCTAACCTTCTCTGCGAGGCGTGATTTCGTCGCGGCAGCGCACGCGTCTTCCAGCGTCGGTGAATTCGGAGATCGTAGTTCACGTGATGATGGGCCCGGAGCCGTGCGATCCACGTGCCATGTTCGCTTGACAGCCCCCATCCCATCGTGAGAATCCCCGAGCCGACTTGCCTCACACGCCATGATGGGAATAAGGGTGGACACGCTGAAACAGAACCAAGTTCTCGCCGCAGTGATGCTGATTCTGTGTGCGACGTCCGTGCAAGCAGAGGATTGGCGCACGCTGCGAGGGCCCCATTTCGATGGTTCGGCCTCCCTGAACGATGCGGCCATTGCCACCGGTGCCCTCAAGTTGAAAACCGTTTGGAAACAGCCCTTCGGCAGCGGCTATTCGGGCGCATCCATTGCAGGCGACCGGCTCGTTTCTGCCATGGCCGACAAGGAAGCCAATCAGGAATTCTTGGTTGCGAAGTCGGTCGAGACAGGGGAGACACTTTGGAGGAGCGCCACGGGCAAGATTATGGTGGGCGAAAATGGGTCCTTCGATGGACCGATCGCGACACCGGCCATCGATGAGGAACGCGCTTACCATCTCAGTCCCCATGGCAACCTCGCCGCGTATGACATTGCGACGGGTGGCGTCGTCTGGGCTCATGACTTGAAGTCGGAGTACGGCGCTGAGCCCAACTTCTATGGATTTGGTGCGTGTCCGATCCTTCACGCTGGATTGCTGATCGTTCCTGTCGGAGCACCCGATGCGATGGCCA
>JBCCYK010000219.1:0-11328 GCA_039189905.1 Planctomycetota bacterium | reverse complement strand
GGCTTGATATCTCTGACCGGTTCGCAGGACAAAGGGACCTATAGACCTTAGTCCACGCTCCTACACGTTAATGCTTTCTCGTGATGACTTCATGAACGAATCCTCACGCGGCAACCGGATCGTGCTCAACGGTTCTCGTGCCGACTCCACAGGTCAAGCGACGCACCCGAACGGATCGCTGCCCGCATCCTCACACGGACCCGACCAACGGGAAGAGGCTGCGCCGCGCTCCCGTGAGCCCATCGCTGTGGTGGGGATGGGGTGCCGTTTTCCGGGTGATGCTGATTCGCCCGACGCGTATTGGAATTTGCTCGCAGGCGGTGTGGACGCGATCACCAAGACGCCCGCCGATCGCTGGAATCTCGATCGTTTCTATCGTCCCGGGGAATCCGTCCCGGGTAAGACACAGAGTCAGTGGGGCGGATTTGTTCGGGGGATCGACCGATTTGATGCGTCTCTGTTCGGGATCTCCCCCCGCGAAGCCGCCGCGATGGATCCTCAACAAAGGATGCTTTTGGAGGTGGCCTATCGCGCGATGGAGGACGCGGGCCAACCCGCCGAACAACTCGCTGGCACGGACGTCGCCGTCTTTGCGGGAATCAGCAGCTTCGACTACGCCGTCGCATCGTTGAACTTTCGTGATCGTGGCGAGATCGGTCCTTACAGCAACACAGGTGGTTCGTCCAGTATCGCGGCCAACCGGATTTCTTACTGCTTTGATTTCCGGGGGCCTTCCGTCGCTGTTGACACGGCCTGCAGTTCTTCGCTGGTTGCCCTGCATATGGCATGCGAAAGTCTGTGGCGAGGCGAGGCGTCGGCGGCGATTGCTGGTGGTGTCAACGCTCTTTTGCTGCCCGACTTCTATGTTGCCTTCAGCCAGTTGGGCGTGCTTTCACCCGATGGCCGCTGCAAAACCTTTGATGCAACCGCCAATGGTTACGCGCGCAGCGAAGGGGCGGGCGCGGTCCTCTTGCGACCTTTGTCGGAAGCGATCGCCCATGGCGACCGGATTTATTGTGTCATTCGCGCCACCGCCCTGAACCAAGATGGACGGACACCGGGCCTGACCGTGCCATCAGGCGAGCAACAGCGGGCCTTGGTGCAGCGTGCCTGCCAACTCGCTGACGTACGTCCGCGCGACATCAGCTACGTGGAGGCGCACGGGACGGGCACTGCGGTGGGCGACCCCATCGAGGCACGCGCGCTCGCTGAGATCATCGGGCAAGATCGGACGCACGCGTGCCGCATTGGTTCCGTCAAGACAAACATCGGTCACCTGGAAGCGGGGGCGGGCATGGCCAGCCTGATCAAGGTGGCGCTCGCACTGCACCGACGACAGATCCCCCCGCACCTGCATCTGGAAAGCCCCAACCCGGAGATCGATTTCGATTCGTGGGGCCTGCGCGTCCCCACCGAGTTGGAAACCTGGGAACCGATTGACGGCCAACGCATCGCGGGCATCAACGGGTTCGGTTATGGCGGTGCCAACGCGCACGTTGTCATCGCGGAATCTCCGGTGCAATCAGAGGAGAGCAACGATTCGCGCGTCCCGACCGCGAGTCCGGTCGTCACCTTGCAATCGAAGGGAAACGCCACCAAGGGCATGCCGCGTTTGTTGCCGGTGTCGGCCGCGAATGAGGCAGCCCTGGTCGAGGTCGCCCAAGATTGGAAACAGCACCTCGCCGATCACGACTTCAGCGCTTCCGAACTCGATGGCTTGGCGTCGTTCGCAACCTATCGACGAAGCCACCTCGAATCGCGTGCGATCGCGATAGGCCGCGATTCGGGACAATGGGAAAGCTCACTGGCCGAAATCGCCGAGGCGGCGGGCGCGGGCACCTTGCCTCGTCGCTTGCCGGCGGAAGTCCGCGATCAGGGCATTGCCTTCCTATGTTGCGGACAGGGCCCTCAGTGGTGGGCCATGGGCCGAGGACTGTATCGCGATAGCCGTGTCTTTCGCGACACGATCGATCGCATCGACCAGGAGTTCCGCAAGCACACGCACGAGTGGCAACTGGTGGAGGAACTGCAGCGCGATGCCGCGCATTCTCAAATGTCGCGGACCAGCATTGCTCAACCCGCCTTGTTCGCGATTCAGGTCGCTCAAGCGGCGATGTGGGACTCCATTGGGATCCGACCAGCGCTGCTCATCGGTCACAGTGTGGGTGAAATCGCCGCAGCGCACCTTTCCGGCGGTCTCGACTTCGCCGATGCCTGCTGCGTGGCAGTCCACCGCGGCCGAACGATGGACTTGGCCACCAGTCGCGGTGCGATGATCGCCGCCGGCATCACGCCCTCGGAAGCCCATCAACGTATCGCGGACATCGAGCGGGTTCATCCCGGAAGCGCCGAGCTCGTTTCTTTGGCTGCCGTCAACGGCCCCGCCTCCGTTACCATCTCCGGTGACTGCGACGTTATCGAACAGCTTGCCCGCAACATCGAATCCGACGACATTTTCTGTCGTCGCTTGGCGGTGGAATACGCGTTCCATTCGCCGCAGATGGATCCCGTTGAGGACGAATTGCTGCGATCGTTGGCGGGGATCACCACGCGTCCTTTGCACACGCCCCTGATCTCCACAGTGAGCGGTCGCCCCGTCACGGCGGGCGACGATTTGGGAGCCGACTACTGGTGGCAGAACGTACGCCAAGCCGTTCGGTTCGCGGACGCCGTGATGCAGTCCGCAACCCGGGGGATCGGCATCGCGGTGGAACTAGGGCCCCATCCCGTGCTCACGTTTGCCACGGCGGAGTGTTACGGACACGCCAACAGTGAGGTCACAATCGTCCCCAGCGCGCGGCGTCCAAAACAGGAGGATGCACCGGAGGACGATGCCACGATTTGGTGCGCGGGTGTTCGCTCGCTGGACGCTCTCGGCGTGACAATTTCGTGGGAAGGCCTCACTTCCCTATGCACACGTCACATCGAGACGCCCACCTATCCGATGCAGCGTCGTGCTCTTTGGGCAGAATCGCACCACGCGAACCGGTGCCGCCTGACACCCCTCGGACATCCACTTCTCGGTGACGCCGAGCTGACGGGTGAGCCGAACTTTGCCGCCCGGATCGACCCCAAAACGCACCAAGCATTGCAAGAGCACCGCGTGCGTGGTGCGGCCATGTTCCCCGCTGCGGCCTCCATCGAAACCGCGCTCGCAGCTGCGAAGACGGTCACCGATGGGAAACTCGCTGCTGCCGGCGATGACCCCGCCACGCAGATTCGGCTGCACCGTTTCCGATTGCTCAACCCGATGCTGCTGGGTGACAGTGACCCGCAGCACTTGGAAACCTCGTATCGAACGGATCGCGATCAGATCCAGATCGCGTTCCGACAGCATCATGACGAGCATCGCGTCACGCTGGCGGAGACCTACGCTGGCACGCCGTGGCAGGCGATTCCAAACAACCGCCTGCAGGAATTGGCTGCGAAGTGCGATGAGGACTTCACGTCCGAAGAGTGCTACGAATGCTGCACCGGACTGGGGCTGGATTACGGTCCTCTGTTCCGTGGGGTTCGCGGAGGGAAACGCGTGACCGGTCATGCGCTCGCCACGATATCGCTGCCGGAATCATCGCTGGACGAGGCCAATCGCTACGATGCTGCCCTCTATCACATCCATCCCGCCGTTCTGGACAGCTGCTTCCATACCATGTTGGTGGCAGATATCGACTTCGAGTATCGCAGAGGTTTTCTGTATCTCCCGTTTGAGATCAACGAGCTTCAGTTTGATCTTGCGGGTATGGCTGGCGCAGGCGTGGAATGGCCGCTGACGGTTGCCACCTCCATCGTGATGAAGGACGCCCATCGGCTGATCGCGGATTTGGATCTGTTCGATCCCGCCGGGAACTGCGTCGGTCGGATACGAGGCTTTGAGAGCCGCGTGGTGGGCTCAGAAGAAAGCGGCTCGACGGCCGATTTGATGTATCGCTACCAGTGGCAGCCATCCAGCACCGATGACGTCTCGAAGCGTTCCTTTGATCGGGTCCTGATCTTCGGAGACGGCCCGAGTTCCGATGCCGACCTGGCGAAGCAGCTCTCAAGCGAGGACGCTGTTTTCGTGACCGTGGGGCAGGCGACCGAGGAAATCGCGTCCAACCACTGGGTCGTTGACCCCGACGACGAGGGTTCGTTCCACACTCTGTTTGAGTCGCTCTGTGGCGATGACAGCGATAACTGGCAGATCTTCTATCTGTGGGGCATGCAGGCCGTCGAGACCGACACTCTTGAATCAGCCGGTTCTCATCGTTCGGCAGAACGCATTCGCGAAAGCACGCTCTGGACCGTACGCGCACCTCTGAATTTGGCGAAAGCCTGGCAGTCACTCGAGCTCAGCACGCCTTGCCACTTGGCCATCGTCACGCGGGGCGCCCAGTCCGGTGATGAGAGGGACGACGCCGTCGCGATTGCGCAGATGCCGCTCGTTGGCTTTGGTCGCGTGATGGTGAGCGAGATGATGTCGCCGCTCACGCGTTTGATCGATCTGGATCCTAACGCAGGTGCGTGGGCTTCCACCCTGGCCGCCGAGGTCTCGCGGGACGACGCGGAAGACGAAGTGATGCTTCGCGGCGGCGAACGATTCGTCCAGCGTTTCGTCCCGGATGGCCCGCGTGAACTATCGCAAGCCTTGATCGCCCGTGGCGACCATGTTCCGTTCCGTTTGGCAAAAGGCGTCTCGTCGGGCGTTCGAGAACTTATCCACGAATCGTTCACAGCGACTGAGCTTGGCCCGCAGGAAGTGGAAATCGAGGTTGCGGGCGCGGGCTTGAACTTCAGCGACGTGATGAAAGCCCTCAACCTCTATCCCGGTCTGCCGCCTGGGCCCGTGCCGCTCGGCGCCGAGTGCAGCGGCTCGATCACGCGGATCGGTTCCGACGTCACTGATTTTGTCGTGGGCGATGCGGTCATTGCGATCGCCCCGGGCGCTTTTGCCTCGCACGTGGTGGTCAACGCGGCGCTTGTTGCGCTCGCACCGCGACAGATGGATCTGGTCGACGCTGCCGCCATCCCCGTGGCCTACCTGACAGCCGATCACGCCATCAATACCTGTGCCCGTATGCGAGCCGGGGAATCCTTGCTGGTTCACTCGGCGTCTGGCGGTGTGGGTCTGGCAGCCATCGACATCGCATCCGACCTGGGCGTTGAAGTCCTAGCCACCGCTGGAAGCGAATCCAAACGCGATTATGTACGCGCACTGGGGGTGACCCATGTCTTCGACTCCCGTTCGCTCGAGTTTGTTCGTGAGATACGGGAACTCACGGAACAGTCGGCGTCGTCCGGGATCGATGGCGTTTTGAACTCGCTTCCGGGTGAAGCGCTTCGCGGAAGCCTTTCGCTCTTGAAGATCGGAGGCCGTTTCTTGGAGATTGGGAAACGCGACATCTACGCTGATGCCGCGCTGGGCTTGTTCCCCATGCGAAACAATCTCGCGTTCTTCGCGATCGACCTTGACCAACTGTTCAAAGAGCAAGCCCTTGAAATGGGGCAACGTCTTCGCTTCTTGGTTTCGCAAATCGATGCGGGGCGTTATCACCCGCATACGCCCACGCGCTTTGCTGTCGGTGGACACATCGACCTGGAAGGCCCCGAGCAGGACGCGGCAGACGCCGCAAGCGACTGCGGCGCCATCTCCGCATTCCGTTTCATGCAGCAAGCCAAGCACGTCGGAAAAGTGGTCGTGGATTACACGGACCGACCGACCAAGGTCCGCTCACGTGATGAAGTCGCATTCCGCTTTCGTGAGAGTGGGACCTATTGGATCGCAGGCGGCTTGGGGGGCTTTGGACTTCGAATCGCACAATGGATGGCGGAATCAGGTGCCGGAACGATCGTCCTGTCTGGTCGCTCCAAGACGGTTCGTCCCGAAGCTGAGAAAGCACTCGAGGAAATGCGGGCTCATGGAACCCGCGTGGAAGTGGTTCCCTGCGATATCACGGATCCAGACAGTGTCGAGGCAACGCTTCAACAGATCGACGAAACTTGTCCGCCGCTGTGTGGCGTGCTTCACACGGCGATGGTGCTCGAGGACAAACTGATCGCGGATTTGGATCGGGACACCCTTGACCGTGTTCTTTGGCCGAAGGTCGTCGGCGGTTGGAACCTCCACCGCGCGACGCGAGAACGGAAGCTTGAGCAGTTCATTCTCTTTTCATCGTTGTCCAGCGTGTTTGGCCACGCGGGGCAGGCGAATTACTCGGCGGCGAACGCGATGCTCGATGGACTCGCGCATCACCGCCGTGTGATGGGGCTGCCGGCAACGGTGATCAACTGGGGACACTTGGGCGAGGTCGGCTACCTGGCCGAACGCGAAGATTTGAGCGAACGTCTTCGGCGCCAAGGCGTGCTGGATTTCTCCGCGACGGAAGCCACCGAATGTCTTGCTCGTGCCCTGCATCGACACGTGACCCAGTGCAGTGTGCTGCGAATGGACTGGTCGAAGTGGCGTGGGCTGGGACTGACGCGAGACGTGTCACCACGTTTCGCACACTTGATCCGCGGCGGCTCCTCGTCGGGGGAAACCAGCCTCAATGCGCAGTCTTTACGTGAGGCCGCTCCCGAACAACGAAGCGAACTGCTGCGTGCCGCGATCGGGGAGAAGCTAGCAGCGCTTCTGGGCACCGACGCGGGAACGCTGGATGCATCGCGTCCCATGCTGGAACTGGGGCTCGATTCGTTGATGGCTGTCGAGTTGCGCAACTGGATCGAAGGGACCCTGCAATTGAAGTTGCAGATCGGCGCGCTCATGCGTGGGTCCTCGCTGGACACCCTGGTGCAGACGCTCTGCGAGAGCACCGGGAGCGCGACCGGCGACGGAAGCGGATCTCAACCGACCGTTCCAACGGTGATGGCGCCCGATCCCGCCATGCAGGACCGGGGCCGTTACCCCATGTCCGAGCAGCAAACGGGACTTTGGTATGCCTTCCGACGCGACTCGGATGGAACGACCTTCAACGTCAACCTTCCGGTGCGCATGCGTTCCAAGCTGGACGTCGATCGGCTGCGCAATGCCATGTACGAACTGGTTCGTCGCAACTCCGCCCTGCGAACCACCTTCACCGACAAAGCCGGCAGCTTGGAACAGATCGTTCACGACGACTTGCCACCTGAGTTTTCGATCGTTCAGTTCGACTTGGGTACGCCTGACGAAGACGGACTGCTGCAACATGTGATCGAGGAGACCCAGCGTCCGTTCGATCTTGAGAATGGCCCGCTGATGCGGATTCGGCTGTTTCAGCTCGCCGAGGATGATTGGATTGTCGTCACGACCACGCATCACATCGTCGTTGATTTCTGGTCGTTGATCCTCATCCTGGGGCAGCTGCGTGAGATCTACCCTGCTCTGTTGGATGGCTCATCACCCAGCATTCCTGCGCCGCGACACGAGTACTTTGACTTCGTGGCGACCCAGCGCGCCATCTTGGCGAGCGAGGAAGGCCGCCAATTGAGCGACTATTGGCGGAAGACACTCGAAGGGATTCCCACCGTCCTCGAGGTGCCAACCGATCGGATCCGACCGGCGAACTTTACGGCACGCGCGTCCGTGATGGGCATTGAGTTTCCAGACACCGTCGGGGCCGCCGTCAATCAGGTGGCCCAACGTTGCCATGCAACGAATTCTTCGGTCGTCCTGGCGGCATTGCAAGTCATGCTGAGTCGCTACACCGGGAGAGAGAAGTTTGTCATCGGCAGCCCCTTCGCGGGGCGTCTGCGTTCGGACCTGGAAGAGACCGTTGGTTTCTTTGTCAACATGTTGCCCTTGGTGGCGGATCTCTCGCCGGCTGAAAATGCAAACGAATCCCCAACCTTTGAGCAGATCGTTCATCGCGCCGGTGACCGGCTGGTGGATTCGATGCAACACGAGGCGTATCCATATTCGAGGATCGTGCGTGATTTGGTTCCGCCACGAGACACCTCGCGGACGGCCTTAATTCAGGTCTCTTGTACCTTTGAACGCGCACAGGACCGTGAGGAAGAAGGCCGCGCCGGTTTCCTGTTTCCGCGGCAAGGGGAAGTCTCGGACTTCAATGGCATCGAACAGGAAAACTACTACGTTCCGCACCAAACGTGTCACTACGACTTGGAGTTCATTTTTGAGCAGGTGGGAGATGAACTTCGTGGCATGATCGTTTACTGCGAAGACCTTTTCGAAGCCGATTCCATGCAATTGATGGCGAACAACTTCGCGGGGTTGTTGGAATCGTTAGTGAATCAAGTGGAGCTGCCGATCGAATCGGTTCCGTGGACCGAAGCTTTCGCACCACGCGATAAATCGACGGCGGCCACGGGATCATCTGGTGTCGCAACCGTGCCTGAGATGCTGGCAAAGGCCGCCCAAGACAATCCGGACGCCCTGGCCACGATCCACCCAGAATGCAGCCACAAGCACCTGTCCGCGTTGACCGACCGCGTCGCTCACTACTTGATTGATTTGGGGGTCGAGCCTGGCGATCTCATACCCGTTGTTGCCGATCGGGGCTTGCGTTCGATCGCGATGATCGTTGGCGTGCAGCGGACCGGGGCGACACCGATCCCAATTGATAGCCGTTCGCCGTCCGTGGACGCCGGCTTGGTGCTATCACAGACGCAATGTCAACGACTGCTCACCGATTCACCGAACGACTGGACGCGTGTAGCGCTTCAGCTGGATAGCAACCTGCGCGTGATCACGTGGAACGAAGTCTCGGACGCCTGCGAAGCGGGCACCCAGAACGATTCTGAGAGCAAGCTTCCTGTCGTCGATCCCGATTCACCCGCGTATGTCATCTACACCTCGGGAACCACCGGGACTCCGAAAGGCGTCGTCGTTTCCCATCGAGCGATCACGAACACCCTGACTTGGCGTCATCGCATCACACCGCTGCGAGATGGTGACCGCATCTTGATGACGCTGTCGCATCAGTTTGACGCTGGCCTGGGAATGATGCTGATTGGTCTGACCCAGGGCGCAACGATCGTGTGGCCCGAACAAGACGTCGCAAACATCGATGCGACGATTCAGCAGTTGCTGGAAGATCAAATCACCGTGCTAATAGGCGTCCCCGCATGGGTGGATTTGGTTTCGGGTCATGAGGGCTTTGAGCACTGTCAGCAGTTGACCTACGTTTGGATGGGCGGCGAAGCGATGCCGGAGGGGCTGCCACGCAAGATTCGTCGGCAAACGGATGCCCAAATATGGAACTTCTACGGGCCGACCGAAGCAGCCGTGGAGTGTTCGGCGTACCGCATCGATGACGTACACGACCGCCGTCCCATTCCCGTCGGCTATGTCACCGACAACATGCAGGCTTACATCCTGGACGAGCGATTACGCGAGGTTCCTGACACAGTGTGCGGCCAACTGGCCGTCGCCGGACCCGGCTTGGCGGACGGTTACCTTGGACGCCAGGATCTCACCGACAAAGTCTTCGTGACTCTGGAAAATGGGACGCGTGCTTATTTGACGGGCGACATCGCACGTCGCCGTCCCGATGGTGCGATCGACTTGTTTGGCCGCAGCGACCGCCAAATCAAGTGGCAGGGCTATCGCTTGGAACCGGCTGAGATCGAAACGTGCTTGATGGACGTTCCCCACGTCAACGACGCGGTGGTCTGCATTCGCCCCGCGGAAAACGGAAATCAGTTCCTCGCAGCCTTCGTCACTTCGTCCAATCGTGCCGTGGTGGACGCTGCCTCAAGCGAAAAACCACCCCAGTCTTTGAGGGAGTTGGAACTCGCCATCCGACATCATCTCAATGACCGCTTGCCTCCTTACAAGCGACCTTCCAGGATCATTTGGCTGGATGCGATCCCACGAAACGCAAATGGGAAGGTGGATTTCAACGCCTTGCCGCAGGAAATCTCAATGCCCGATACGGCGGACATGGGAACGGCACCCAGCACACCCTTGGAAAAACACCTGGCTGAGCTTTGGTCTGACCGTCTCGGTATCTCTCCCATTGGCGTCGGACAGAGTTTCTTTGAACTGGGTGGCAGCTCATTGCAAGCCGCCATGCTGACCAACGATCTCAGCGAGGATCTTCGTGTGGATGTGCCCACGGCCTTGTTGTTTGATCTCAGTGACATCTCTGGCATGGCACGGCGTCTGGTTCAACTGTACCCGGCTCAGATGACGGAGCGATTCGGGGAAGAGTCGCTTCGAATCTATGATGGGGAGTTGGCAGCCGCGGGTTCGCGAGATGATGTGACATCGCTCATCGCGCCATTGAAGGCCAATGGCTCCCAGCGGCCCGTGTTCATGATCCATCCGCCGGGTGGAATCGTCGTTTGCTATCGCGAACTTGCGGCGGCATTGCCGGAGCAACGACCGCTTTACGCCATCCGCTCACGCGGTCTGCATGGCCGTGAGGCCTTGCCGAGCTCACTCCCCGCGATGGCCGAGGAATATGTGCGTGCCATCCGGACGGTTCAGGAACGAGGCCCCTATGTCGTGGGCGGCTGGTCGATCGGTGGGATCATCGCGTTTGAAGTCGCCCATCAATTGATCCGTCTCGGAGAGTCGATCGAACAATTGATTCTGTTGGACACCGCGATCCCACAAGGAGCGAGCGACCTCGTTGCGGCGGAGGACCAGCAGAATGCTGGCCTGGAGTATGGAATTGACTTGTCACTCGACGAGCTCATACAACTCAAGCCGGATCAACAGCTGCCTTTCCTCTGGGAACACGCTCGCAAGATGGGGCTCTTGGATCAGTCCGCCAATCCCGAGGTTGCGGCTCGCGCGATCGAGGATCTTCGGATGTTGTTCCACCATCACATGGAGCTGACCCGCAAGCACCGATTGGAACCCATCGACTGCCCCGTGTTGTTCGTGCGTCCCAATGAGGTCCCCGTGGAATCCCAAGGAAGCGAGGACCGCGGCTGGTCAAAACTTGCTGTTTCGGTGCATGTCAGCAAGATACCTGGCCACCACCACAGCATGGTCCAAAGCCCCAATGTGGAATCACTGGCCGAAAAGATCGCGGCGAGCCTGCGTTCAAGCCCGCAACGTTCTGCCTCGAGTGCCAACGCGTAATTATTGCGCAGGTTCCAAGACAATGCGTCCGAGGTTCACTTCCCGCTCGGCAATTTCCACGGGCATCTCAATGCTCGCCCAATTGGCCGACTGGAAGGTGTCTTTCTGGGGTCGCTCATCCAATTGGATCGAAAGCTTGTAGAGCCCACGTGGAACGGCATCGATCTGAAAAGAGCCGTCCTTCGAGATGCGAGCCCCGTAATTCTGAATCGACAACTGAAAACGCTCGTTACGCTGCTTCTCGAACGCAAGCCCGGCTTCGGAGGATACCCAGTCTTTTAGCCAAAGTTTTTTTTCCGCCTCAGACAGATCATCGGGGT
>JBCCYK010000218.1:0-11347 GCA_039189905.1 Planctomycetota bacterium | reverse complement strand
CATCCAACGATGGCACTATTTGCGTCACGTTCTCCGCGCTTTTCGGACCTATCGTTTTCCGCCCATCCAACTCGCTCATTTGACGGGAGCCCCTCACGCTGGCAAACACCCAAACAACCGTGCGGACATGATGTCCTGCCACCTCGCGATGGCCTTCAATCTGCCGCGTTACGCAATGGGGCTGCCCTTCGCCAACGAGGCGGATGGTCAGGACGGTTGTCTTCACGTCGTGACCTTTCAACATTCCGGGCCATGGCAAGCGTTCCGCGATCTGGTCCGTGTCAGCCGACACACGCATGTCCATCAGGACGACGTGCATCACTCACGCATGCGACGTTTACGAATGGAGTCGCCCGATGGGGACCGTGTCCCTGTCCAAGTGGACGGCGACTACGCGGGTCGATTGCCGATCGAGGTGGAAGTGTTACCTCAACGCGTGACGCTGGTGAGCCCCCGATTGCCGGCTTGAAACGGCTGTTCCATCATGGGATGACGGCCCACTAGCGTGGGAACCGCTCCCATCTCCATCGCCCATTTCATGGAAACACACACAAGCATGGACTCCCTCTATTCCCAAGCGATGTCGCGAGTCACCATTGGGACCTATCAATGCGGGACGGGCTCGCCCTTGTTGATCATCGCGGGCCCATGTGTGTTGCAAACACGAACCTTGACGCAACAGATTGCCGATGAACTCGCACGCTTGAATGAGCGTCGCGATGTGAACGTGGTTTTTAAGGGCTCGTTTGACAAGGCAAACCGCACGAGCCTCTCCGCCAAACGCGGGCCGGGACTTGATGAGGGCCTGCGGATGCTTGACGACGTCAAGGTCGAGACGGGTCTCCCCGTTACCACCGACCTTCATTTACCTGAACAGGCGGACGCGGTCGGCCAAGTCTGTGACCTGTTACAGATTCCAGCATTCCTTTGCCGGCAGACGGATTTGCTGGTCGCGGCAGCCAAAACCGGACGTCCCGTGAACGTCAAGAAAGGCCAGTTCTTAGCCCCCAATGACATGCGATACGTCGTCGAAAAGCTACGCGCCGCAGCCCCCTCTGATGATGGAACCAGTCTCCCCGGGCGTGTCCTGGTTTGCGAGCGTGGCACGTTTTTCGGCTACGGCCGCTTGGTCAATGACATGCAGTCGATAGTGATCATGCGTTCACTCGGGGTGCCGGTTGTCTTTGACGCCACCCACAGCGTTCAGCAGCCCGGGGGTCTGGGTGGAGCGACCGGCGGAAATCGCGAAATGGTTGAACCACTTGCTCGCGCCGCCGTAGCCATCGGGGTGGACGCCTTGTTCTTCGAAACGCACCCCGAGCCCGACACTTCTCCCAGCGACGGGGCCAACATGATCTTCCTGGATCAATTTGCAGGGCTGATCGACCGCCTCCTCAGCATTCGCGACACCGTCGAACAAGTTTATGGCTGATGCTTCTTCGCATGATGTGAAATCCAAACCGTCCGCGAAGCTCTCTCGGCCGCGTCGTCACGTTGTGGGCCGCTTGTTCCTGCTGCTCAGCATCTCACTGGTCCTCACTGGCTGTGAGTCGAACGACGAGGACATTCGCCAGATCCAGGCTCAGCGTCAGGAGTCACTTCAAAGGACCACCACGCAGGATCATCTCGGTGACGTCACGCAGTTGCTCGATCAATTCATGCAACTGAATCGGGAAAAAGCTTCCCGTCAGCTCACGTACCACTTGAACCAATGGTCTCGTTCGGCGAACGCAGGTGACTCGGAGAAACGGGCACTCCCTGAGATCCTTTCAACGCTGGAAACGTTGGTCCCGTCGCCTCAGTTCCGGCAACAGTTAGACAGGGATGAGTACTCACCGGCCGACGGGAACCTCTTGCGAGACGCTTATGTGTTTCGGAAGGCGGTCCTCTGGATCGACGATCCGATCCGGGATGATCCGCTGCTTGACGAGTGGTTCAAGCAGTTGCAAGACCAGTGGAGCGAGGAGAACCTCGCAAAGCTGCGAACGGCGTCGCGTCTCTTTGATTGGACGATTCGGAATGTCGCCCTGGAACCCGACCAAGTGCCGCTTCCGAACATCGAACCAGCGCCACAGTTTCCGATGGGAATGATCTGGGAAGGGACAGGCTACCGACAGTCCGACTTCCAAACGCTTTGGCGTGGGCGTGGCGACTGGCAACAGCGTGCTGGCGTGTTCACGCAACTGTGCACGCAAGCTGGCATCATCTCCACCGTCCTGGCAACACCGTCGCCCGAGGATGGTTCCCTCAACCCGTGGTGCGTGGGCGTCTTGCTCGATGGGGAACTCTTCCTGTTCGAACCGAGGTTGGGCATTCACGTGCCGGGCCCCGATCAAGAAGGAATCGCCACACTCTCGCAAGCGCGTCGTGACGTGACCATCATGCGACGGCTCGATGTCGCTGGCTTCTATGACTACCCCCTTTCAAAAACAGATGTGGCTCAAAACGTCGCCTTACTCAACGTGCGGCCGGAGATGCTGAGTGACCGCATGCGAAGGTTGGAAAACGGCTTGACGGGAGATCGGCGTTTGACCCTGTTTCAAGACGCGGACGCCATCGCTCGTTTGCTAGATGATGTCAGCGGCATCGCTGGGGCACGGCTTTGGGAGATGCCAATTTTGTCGGAAGTCTACGCGGCGACTTGTCAAGGAATCGCCCAGCGTGACCCTCGCTTTGCATTTTGGCTCCTGTCACGATGGGCCATTTTGGAGGGCGGTGACAGCGCGTCCCAAAACCTAAGCCAAGCACGCTGGGCCCATCTCTTGGGACGCATGGTGGATGACGAAGCGGAGGGCACCAAGGGCGCCCGTTCACGCTACCTGCAACAGCGGGCACCCGAGTTTGACATCGATGACCTGAGCATCAACATCGAAATCCAGAAGCAATACGGGTTGCGGCGTGATCTCGGGATGAGTCAGGGCGATTGGAACCAACAGCTACAGCGCATCCAGGTGATGATGCGACTGGGGAAACGGACCGCCACGTATTGGTTGTCGCTGCTCCAATTTGACGATGGTCGTTTTGAAACGGCAGGCAACTGGTTTCGCAAGCGTGTCCTTTCAGACAGTCAACAGTCCATCTGGCAGGCTTCCGCGAACTACAATCTTGCTCGTTGCCTGGAGAGATCGGGCCAGACGGACGAAGCCATCGAGGTTCTCAAGGCGGAAGCGTCATCGTCCCGGCATGGCAATCGAATCCGCGCGCGTTTGCTCGATAAGTTTCGTGATGCGATTGCTCGGCAAGCCGCTTCCCCGAGTAGCGATTCGTAGACTTCACTCGTCGTCCACCTGGGCCGCCTCTGCGATGCCATCGAGATGGTTTTTACGACGATGCAATGAAGAAGGACCAAACGCACCCTCAACCAGGCAGAATTTATCTCCACGTCCATAGAAGAGACGCCAAACGTTCGCGATCTGACGCGTAATTCGGATCGTCAGCCACGTTAACACGCTCCTCCGCGTGTTGTTGGTAATCATACAATTCGACTTCGATCAGCTTACTGTTCTCGTTCCAACCCTGACGCCATTCGATATACCGAAATCGTTCGTCTCGTACGGCTCGTCCGACGCCACCGGAACCGCCACGCTTTACTAAATGGAAAGCGGGACGATGCCAATCGCTCGGGTTGGGGTTCGCCAGAAGGGGACGAAGTGAAACCCCATCCGTCACCGCGAGTGTTGGTAAGCCGCAGAGGTCGAGCAGCGTTGGGAACAAGTCGACGGATTCAACGCACTTTCTCGAAATACCGCCCTCCCGGAAACCCGGTGCCGAAATGATCAGCGGAGAGCCCGCCGTCATCTCAAAGTTGGTCAGCTTGGTCCAACTGCCAAGATGACCCAGCTGATAGCCATGGTCACTCCAAAGAACGATCACCGTCCTTTCCGTGAGCCCCAGGTGATCCAGCTCCGTCAACACCTTTCCAATTTGTGCGTCGACAAAGCTGACGCAGGCTGCGTAAGCTTGGCGAAGTCGTGCTGCGGCCAGTCCGTGTGGTGGTTTTCGTTTGCTGAATCCCTCGGCGTACTTCCAAAGTTCATGATTGGCACGAATCTCTGACTTCGAAGCATTCTTGGGAAGCGTTTCCAGAGCGGGCGTGCCCGGCGGATTTGCGGGGTCATACAAGTCCCAATACTTCTTGGGCGCGTTGAAAGGCAGGTGCGGCTTCTTGAAACCCGCCATGATTAAGAACGGCCTGTTCGAAGCTGCCGACTGCCTGAGCAGACGCACGCACGCTTCCGCGATCAAGCCATCATTGTACGCCTCGTCGGGCACATCCAACGGGTCTTCGGCGGCAGGAAGCTGGGCTTTGAGCGTCTTCACACCCGCCTTGTCGCCATAGCTGAGGCCCGCACGCAGCGCTGATAATCGCGGTTCGGCGTAGATCGAATCGCTTTGGTCCTTCCAAACAATATCAAATCGATCTTGCTTGTCGTCGGGCACCGGGCCTGAAACATGCCAAATCTTGCCGAGCGACGCGGTGAAGTAACCCGCATCACCAAACGTGCGTCCCATCGTCTGGACACCCGCCACATCGATCCACTTTGCAGGTCCATAGACTTGCTGTGTCCGCTCAGATCGCAGACTTGTGAGCATCGCGGCCCGTGACGGGATGCAGATCGGATTCGACACGTAGTGATTGCGAAATAGAATTCCTTGTGATGCTAGGGTGTCGATGTTCGGTGTCACCATCTGTTCATCGCCGTAGCAGCCTAATTGCGACCTCAGGTCATCGACCGCAATGAAAAGCACGTTGGGTCGCTCGTCGCTATGACTGGTCGCAACTAGCTGACCCAATAATCCCATCAGACCTAACAAGCGAAGGAAGCACGCGAATGTTCGTCGATAAGTTGGTTTACTCATTAAGTGTTTGCTCTTAAATAGCTTTTTGTGAAGGCGACCTCTCGGCCACTCTTGATAGCATAAACACTTTCATCCTCTCGCCCGCTCACAACAGACAAATCAAGAAACACGTGAACACCAACGATAGAACGAGTCGCTTCATCACGTTGTCTTACGGCCGAAATGAGGTTCACTGATTTGTGGTTCCAACGCAATATACGCGAGTCCCCGTCCGCAGGTAGAGCGCGTCATCGCTCGCAGCCACGCCGTAAACGATGGGGTCGCCATAGGACTCCGCGGAGTCGCTGCTGCGACCTTCGCTGATACGAGCCGCCATTGCGTTGACTTCGGCCTTATCGATCTTGCGATCCCGGTTCGTATCGAGTTGTGGAAAAAACGGCCGCAATTGGGATGGAAGCTCTTCCCTCTCAATGACTCCGTCCTTGTTCCTATCTGAGCTTCTGAGCTGTTCCATCGCCTGTTGCATGGGGTCACTCTGAGAGGATTGCGTGGGCCGATAAGGAGTGTATCTCTCGGGCATCGGGGGGTTCTTCGCGTCCCACAGCTCATTGACCGCGACCTCTTCGAACTCAGGGCCCGCCTTGATCACCATCGTTCGCCCATTCTTGCCGAACAGGTACAGATGGCCGCCGGCCACAAGGGGAGTTGCCCAGCACATGCCAGTCGTGCGGGCCTTGTAGTGGCTTTTTCCAGTCGCGGCATCCAGGCAGAAAACGACACCGACGTTGTTCACGTGCCACGTCAGACCACCATCCTCAACGACGCTTACGTAGTGACAGCTTGCTTTTTCTGCCCGCCACGCGATGTCCGCCGACGGGTTTCGATCTCCCTTCACCACGATACAACAACTCGTTCCCGAAGCGTTTCTCCCACTGAATCCAGAAGCCGATGCACCCGCGAAGACTCGGTTGCCAGCAACCGTTGCCGACGAGATCGAGTTGCCGCCGACGTCCGTGACCGACCAGACCAAGGCACCCGACCGCGCGTCATAGCCATCGACGCTCCCGTTGGAACTGACAACGATCTGCTCTCGACCTCTGATTTTGGCGACCACGGGCGATGCCCACGATGTTCGCGAAGATCGTTCGGCCTTCCAGAGGTTCTCTCCGTTTCGTTTGTCGATTGCCAGCAGGTACGACGGCCCCTGGTGGTCGACGAGTACGATGACAGCGTCTTCCGTTTGGGCGAGCGAGCTTCCCAGGCCATGTCCATTCTCAAAATCGCCATACTCCTGTCTTAATCTGCGCCTCCATAGAACATCTCCCGCGTGTGACACGGCGAAGACATCACCACTGGAAAAGAATGCGTAGATCCCGGTCTCATCGACGACCGGCGTCGAAGCCGCTCGACATTTCTGATCGAAGTTGGCCTCCGGGTGTGAGGTCGGAAACGCTCGTTTCCAATGCGTTTCCCCAGAGTTGGTATCCATCGCCACAATGACGCCTTCGTCTTTCAACGGTCCTTTGACCGCAGTCAGATAGAGTCGACCGTCCCAAAGCAGAGGCGACGACTGACCGTACCCGGGCGTCTCTCGCTGCCAGGCAATCCCATTGGTCGGCGACCAGACGAGGGGCAACTTGTCCGAAGCGGCTCGATTGGGGCCCCCGTTGCGAAAGCTGGTCCAGCGTTCGTCCCCAAGAGCAACTGTCGATGCCGCCAACGAGACGAAAGTCAAAAGGACCTTCAGTTTCCAAGATGTGACTTGCGTCTTCGCGATCATCTTCTAGTCCATCCATTCACTGAGACAATTTGCGGGCGCAAACGCGCTCAACGCCATGACAGCGTGTGAAATCAATATCGTGAGCATGATCGCCATCCCCACCACGGATGCTGGATGAGCCATCACGGGTCCATAGCACCCGTAGACGACCGTGATGTTCGCAGCGAGACCGGCAAGAGATGAAAGGTGAACGTCGCGTATTTGTTCGACCCGGAATCGGGTCGACATGAATAGGGCCCAACCCAGGACGATGATGACAGCACCATTGCGACTGGTCATCCACGCATAGGCGGACCCCGAGGCGAAAAGCAAGACCACGCCCAAAGCAACGCCAACCAGCAATGCGATCGCCGCAATCCTGCAAAGCAATTGGGATGATCCGCAGAATGTTCGTTTCTGTCCTGGCAAGGGGTCACTCACCAAGCGGCAGCCAAGGAATAACAAAGACAAAATCCCAACTCCCGCGGCGGCCGCATAGCCGAACGCAACCAGCCCGACATGGCCCCGAATCAACAGACTTGAGTTTCCATCATGCGGAGCCTGAGTGATCAGCACGATCGCTGCCAGTCCTACGCACAATAAGAGCGTTCGCACGGGTTTGACTGGCCACCACGGCACCGTTTCAAGCGGCACTTGTTCAAATTCGTCAACAAGCTCAGTCGTTGAACCGAACTCGGCCATCGCTTCCTCGATCGCCGTCGTGGAGTCGATACCGTCCCTCAGTTTCAGCAGGATACTGTCGCGTAAGTGACACTCCATCTCGTCAAGCACCTCTTCATTCATCGAGGGCACGCGTGCCCTCCAATCCGACCTCCATTGGATCATTGCCTGGTCGATTTCAAGCATGGCCCAACATCCAAGCGCGTTCGAGGGTGTTGTTGATCAGCCTCCACTGAACGCGTGCCGAATCGAGATGCTGCTGACCCTTTCGATTCAACGCGTAAAACTTTCTGGGCGGCCCGCTCTTGGAACGCACCGATCGAGATCTGATCAAGCCTCGTTCCTCAAGCCGATGAAGCAGCGGATAAAGCATGCCTTCGGACCAAGCCACCTGACCGCCCGAGAGCTCTCGAACACGTTTCAGGATCGCGTATCCATAATTCTCTTCTTCAGCAAGAATCGCAAGAATCAGTGGCACGGACGACGCAGCAACCAGGTCCTTGGTAATGCGAATCGCTTTTTGAGATGACATCGTCTGAAGTGCCTAATTGTTCGAGGTACCCTACAAGCTACCTAGCACATCGATGCAGTGCAAGTGGCGTTGCTGGCTGGATGGGTATCGTCGTGTGAATGTGACTCGGAGCCCGCTTCGACGACCGTGACATGCTCGGCGGTTTTTGTTTGCGACTAGAGTGTAGGCGTTCGTGTTGATCCTTTTCCCGAAGCTGATCCGCCACGCAAAACGTGTGAGTCAGCCAACCGATCAAATTCGCTACAATCCGCGACGCAGATGTCTCATTCATATACGAAGGTGGATCATTGAGGAGAGTTCGTTCGTGACTCGCTACCTGTTAACGGTTTTCGCCTGGCTTGTCGGTTTCTCCTGGGTTGTCGGGCAAGTCGTTGCTTGGGGCACCCAGCCCGAGATCGTTCAAGTCCTATCCAACTTTCATCGCCCGGAGAGTGTCGCGTTCAGTCTGGATGGCAGGACGCTGTATGTCTCCAACTGCGGCTCCGATGTGTTTGGACCGGACCGATCTTTCGTTGGCTTTGTTGCTGGCAACGGTTGCATCAGCCAAGTCGCAATCGCTGAGGATGGTTCCGCAACGGTGACGAAGCAGAAATGGATTGACGGTCTCAGCGGCAATCTGGGCATCGCTGTTCTTCCCAAGGCAACCACCCGGTTCCCCGAGGGAACGCTGCTAGTCAATCAAGGCATCTCGCTACTTGTCAACCAAGAAGGCAAGTCGATCACAGACGCCGAACAGCTCGGGACGGGGATTCTCTTTCTTGATGCGGAGACGGGAGAAGAACTCGGCAAGATTGATCTGGGCGTGGGCAGCAGGGTGGCCGACGTGTTGGGACACGTCACCTTGCTTCCCAACAGCATCGCCTTTGATGGCGATGGCAACCTGTATGTCACGGACACGGCGAAGGGGGGTGACCGTCTGCAAGCACCCATCGATCCGAATCCCGGGCTGATTCGGGTGACTCACGAAGCGATCGATCTGCTCGTCGATGGCGAGATCAACGCCAAAGATGCGGTGACGTTCACACCCATGGACGGTGTCCCCAATGGCGTTGGTTATTGGGAAGCCAGGCGATCTCTCTGCGTCGTGACGATGGGCGGGACCTCGCCCGAAGGAACCGCTGTTTATGTGATGGACGAGGACTCGTTTCCTCGCGACGATCTCCCTGCGCCGCTGCGTGGCGACGTGGGCACCGCTGACGGGATTGCCTTCACGCCCGCCGGGACCATGGTGACGTCACGATTCGCCGGTGATCTGTTGGCGATTCCCCAACAAGGTGAACCCTTTGCCTTGGACCTCGACCCTTTCGTGGCCCCGGCTGATCATCGATTGAAAGTCTTGCAAGATGGATCTTGCTTGCTGGCGGTACCCGAGCAAGACCGCAAAGACCCGAAACCGTGGAGCCAAAACGTGAAGCTGATTCGCTTGCCGCCGGGGTTTTGATCGCTTTGCAAGAGTGATCGCCGAACGAGACTGCCATAAAACTGCCACGCGCCAGAATCCCCGCCGAGCGAACCACAACACGAGTGAACCGAAATGCGAACTTACTTCTTGCTGTTGCTTTCGATCGTCGCATGCGGCACGTCGCCGGTGTCGATGCTTGCTTCCGATTCAACGAAGCCCAACATCGTGCTGCTGTTCATTGATGATTGGGCCTGGAATGGCAGCCCCGTTCCCATGAAGGACCACATGGAGAACGCGCGGATGCCTGTGCTCAAAATGCCAAACATTGAAAGGATGGCTCGCGAAGGCATGCGGTTCACAAATGCCTATGCCTCGCCACAGTGTTCCCCTTCGCGCGTCTGCGTGCAAACGGGCCAGTCGTCGCCGCGAAATGGATTCACGGTTTACATGAATGATCGCGGGCAGGATTACTTCGACGAGAAAGGGTACAAGGGCTTCCCGGTCATCCCGTGCGTTTCGGACATGACCCTCGACGCGGACGCGGTCACCATTCCGGAAGCATTGAAATCACGTGGGTACGTCAGCGCTCACATCGGCAAATGGCACATGCGCGGTGATCCAGGCCAAGAAGGTTATGTACTTCACGATGGTGACACCAACAACAACCCGGGCAACACCCTGCCTGCCACGTCAAACCAGCGACTGCCAGCGGATCTTAGCGATCCCAAACTCATGTTCAGCGTCACGGAGAAGGCAATTGGCTTCATCGATCAGCAAGTGAAAGCCGGTAGACCCTTCTACGTGCAGATCTCGCACTATGCCATGCACGCCGGTCGCGAATGCTTGCCGGCAACCCGAGAAAAGTACGTGCGGCATCCAGCCGTTCAAGCTTACTATGAGAAGGTGGGCAAAACAGGCGAGACGATCAGACGCAAGGAGGACCCCGCCATTTGGTTCGGTATGGGAGAAGACCTGGATGGGCGAATTGGTGCGGTCCTGGATCGGATCAAGGACCTGGGCATCGAAGACAACACCTACGTCGTCATGGTGTCGGACAATGGCTATCGCCACAAAGAGTTGCAAATCACGCCCGGCTTGACGCAACCTTTGCACGGCTCCAAGTGGTGGGTATGGCAAGGCGGGATCCGTGTTCCCATGATCGTCAAGGGACCTGGGATCAAACCGGGCTCGGTTTTCGATGCCAATGTGGTCAACTATGACTTCCTGCCGACCTTCCTCGATTGGGCCGGTGGCGATCCAAGTTCCTTGCCCGAACTCGACGGCGTCAGCCTGGCACCGTACCTGCGTGGAGAACGACCGGACCAAGTATTCCTTGACCGAAACCTGTATTTCCATTACCCACACTACCGCACCAGCATGCCGCACTCGGCCGTCGTCTCAGGCACGCGAAAGCTATTGCACTTCTATGAGCGGCCAGACATCCCGATGCTGTTTGACTTGGCCGGTGATATGGGCGAGGTTCAAAACATTGCTTCCGCGCATCCGGATGAGCATGAGCAACTCTTCTCCGAAATGATGCGTTACCTTGAAAAAGTCGGTGCACGGATTCCGAAACTGAACCCGAACCACGATCCATCGACCTACCGCCAGGCAAAGGAACACGCACGACGTGTGCAGTGGGGGCCTTTCGAACAAAACCGACCGCTCGAAACCGATGAAGGCTGAGTCGCTGACCTTCGTCGAAGCGAAAGATATCAGCGTGAGAACCACGAAGGTTGATCGTTGAGCAAGACTCCCTGGCACGAATGGCACGAGCATAAGTTGGAGCCCATGCTTTGGCCGTTAGGCCACCCGCACCTTGCCTGCTTCCATGGCAATCCCGCGGACAATCGTTCGCAGATGTGGTTCGGCTCGCCCCGCCGTGGCCACGATTTCTGCCACATCAGCCGGCTTGAGCGCGTCCGGCAAGCACATGTCGGTGATCACGCTCAGGCCAACCACCGGTAATCCACAGTGCACGGCGACGATGGTTTCGGGCACCGTGCTCATGCCAACGACATCCGCACCGATCATGCGCAAGAACCGATACTCGGCGCGTGTTTCCAAACACGACGCTTGCGGTGGCCCACCGAAACGATTTGTACCCGCACAAAGGCGTCTTCGTTGCTGTGGCCGGTCCGTGTTTGGAAACACGCGCCGAGTATCGGTTCTT